>NZ_CP053562.1:3361250-3733125 GCF_002085925.2 Thioclava electrotropha | reverse complement strand
AAGCGGATATTGGTCGATCGTCTCTGGCCGCGCGGCATGGCGAAGGACCGCGCCAGACTGTTTCACTGGTGCAAGGAGATCGCGCCGAGCGACGAATTGCGGCGCTGGTTCCACGAGCACCCTGATAGGTGGCAGGAGTTCACCACGCGTTATGAGGCGGAACTTGCCGCTCATGACGATTTGGTCCGCGAGCTCGCCGAATATGCACGCGAGAACGTCGTTACGCTACTTTATGCTTCAAAGGACGAGGCACATAATAACGCCGTCGTGTTACGTGATTACCTGCGCCAATGGTTATAGAACGGGAGAAGCAAGCATGACGGACCAGCCAATAAACCCGCTGCACACACCGCTTTGCGACCTGCTGGGGTGCGCCCAGCCAGTTCTGCTGGCCGGGATGGGCGGCGTTTCCCGCTGGGAACTGGTCGCCGCCGTGGCCAATGCGGGCGGTTACGGGATTTTGGGCATGGTGCGCGAAGACCCAGCCCTGATCGCCGCAGAGGTTACTGCGCTGCGGGACGCGACTGACCGACCTTTTGCCGTCAACTTGATCCCCGCGGCGACCGAACCAGCGCTGCTCGATGCGCAGATCGCCTGCTGTCTCGATCTTGGCGTGCCGGCATTCAGCTTTTTCTGGGACGTGATGCCTGACGTGGTGGCCCGCGTGAAACGTGCCGGTTGCCTTGTTCTGCATCAGGTCGGCACGGTCGAGGCAGCGCGGATCGCCGAAGAGGCCGGAGCGGATGTGATCATCGCGCAGGGCGTCGAGGCGGGCGGTCACGTGCATGGACGACATCCGGCTTTCGGGCTGGCCGAGCAAATCCTTGCGCAGACCGACCTGCCGGTCGTCGTCTCCGGAGGGATCGCAACGGGTGAGGGTCTCGCCGCCGCGTTGACCATCGGCGCCGATGGCGTGCAATGCGGCACGGCCTTTCTGGCGACCGAGGAATCCTTCGCTCATCCCTATCACAAATCTCGAATCACGGAGGCCACCGGCGACGACACGGTTCTGACCGATGTTTTCGTTCTGAACTGGCCCAAGGGCGCTGCGGTGCGGGTGATCGCCAATAGCGTGACCGAGAGCGTGGACGGACATTATCTCGGCCACGACCCTGACAGTCTTCCGCGCGAGGCCATCGCCCGCGACGGCGATCAGCCGCGCCTCCGCTTCAGCACGGATTCGCCGCTGCGAACCACGACCGGCGACTTGGAGGCGATGGCACTCTATGCGGGCCAGGGTGTGGGTGCGCTAAACGATGTCCCCAAGGCCGCTGCACGTCTGGACGGCATGGTCGCGCAGGCCCGCCATCTCCTGGAACACCCGTTTTGACGTGCTTTCAAGTCGAAGCCATTAACGACGAATTCAAGAGCTGAGGGACTAAGGCTGTTTTTGCTCACCACTTCGCTTTGCGCGCCGGTCAAAGAGCTGGCGCGACTGCTTCCCTCGTGGATGATCGTCATAACGATCAGTCATGGACCCTCGGGCGCGGCTATGAAGCCTCTGATAGACATACTCGGTTCGATCGACCAAAAGGCGGACGCAGCCTTGCCGGAAGGAGTTTCTTCGATCCCGCGAAAGCACTACGCAGCGAGCCCGAACGCGAGGTGACCGATTGGAAATGCTCCAGCAGGATACCGAACGCGAGCGACAGGCCGCTGGGAAAGGACAAGAGCGGAAATTGATCGCAGATCAAGGCGCCACAAGGCCAGCCATCAAACTCTGGACCATCGGATCAACAAGCGCTTTGTTGCGATCCTCGCGGATCACGATCCACGCCGGCAATTCGAACACCGGCGCACCGGGCACCGGGAACAGGGCGCCGCTATCGATCTGGTGTTCGACCAGACGCCGGGGAAAATAGCCGCTGCCGCCATTGAACTTGAGATATTGAAGGCCGAGCCAGGCGATATTGGCCGAGAGTGCATGACCGGGAAACTCCGGAAAGCCAGCGCGGAACTGATTGTCGAATTCCGGGCCCCACTCGACATGGATATAGCCGTCAGGCTGCATGCTAGCGGTCGGTTCGGTGGAGACGAGCACCAGCTGTTCAGTAAGCAATGGTAGGAGCTCGAGCATCGGCCGGCGCTGCGGGGTGAACATAACTCCGATATCCATCCGCCCGTCGACCAGCGCCTGCATCAGTTCCGGCTCGAAGCCGATTTCGGAATGAAACGAAACCCGGGGATGGGTCCGCTGGATATTGGCGAACCATTTCATCATCAGCCCTTCCCACAGGCCGAAGCGCGCACCGATGACGACACGCGCGCGGAATCGTCCAGGAAGGCCGACGTCGTGCCGCGCGCGTTCGAGGGCTCGCACCATCTGCGCTGCATGCTTCAGGAACCGGCCACCGCCCGCAGTCAGCGCCGCGCCGGCCTTGTTGCGAGTGAAAAGCCTGGTGCCCAACTGATCTTCGAGTGCCCGGATACGGGCGCTCACGGTTGACTGGGTGACGTGAAGCCTTTCGGCGGCCGCGACGAAGCTGCCGGTATCGGCGACGGCAAGGAAAGTTCTGGCATGTTCGATGTTCATGGATCCCCCATGTATCGCACTTTCGAATATCATATCGCATTTATATTCGCTTTCCCAATGTGATGAATCGCGCAACACTTGAAGTCCGCGCTTCCCGCGGACGACCGGAAGACGACCGGCATATGGATTAAACAAGCTTACCGGACCGCAGGGTTTCCGGCAGCCAACAGCCTCTCGTGGATCGCGTCTGGCGGCGATGCGGGGCGCGGGAGAAGCTGCAGGGGTCCGAAGAGTCCGAAAACTGCGCCGGGCCTCGAACTCCGCCGCAGGCTCCGACACGCTCCGGACCGGTTGGCAACCCTCAAAGCCGCGCATTGGGCAGAATTCGGCGCCCGCCCGACTCGCGTTATAGATCTATGCGACTGACGTTGCGCTGGAAAAGTATCTCGAAAGAAGGCTCGTAAAGTCATGAGAAACAGCGATTTGAACGGAGCGAACAGCGTGACGGGGAGCAATCCCGCCGCGCCGAAGGAGGAGAGCAATGACGGGCGGAGGCCGTGCCCGACCCCGGGAGAGTGTCGGCTCATGGCTGGGCTTGGGCTTTCGTTGGCCGGTATCATCCTCTTCACCTTCAGCGACACGGGCATTGCGGGGCCATGGGCGCACAGCGTTGGGATCAGCGCGCTGACCACCGGCCTGCTGCTGTGGGGAGCGGGTGCCATTCGACGCACGCTCGAACTGTGAGGCCGACTCCCACTCGAGGCACCGCGCACATCGTCCGCTGTGCTGACCGCATCAGCAAACAGCCGTTCGAGAGATCCCAGCGTGATGGAAGACAACGACGGGCGCGGCATCGGGATGCTCTCGTCTCCGCACTCATTCGCGGTGGAGTTCGCAGTGGATTAGCTCGGCCCGCCGATGGTTAGTCGCGAATAGCCGCGTGCGTCGACCGAAGATCATGACAACGAAACAGTGGACCAGAGTGACATGGAAAATGGAATGAGTTTCGAAATGGTGATCGGTTGGCTTTTCGGCCTTCTTATTCTGGTGTTGGTGGTTTTGACCATAGCAGCGCTGATCAAGTGTCTACAGAAATAGCGAAAGAAGAGGCCAGTAGCCCCCAAAGCAGCATCGGCACGGTCTCGGCACAGGGCAGCATGGTCTAGGTCTTGATCCGGCGGCGGAATTCCTCGTTCAGGCGTTTGATGGAGTTTGCGGTCTTGGCCGATTTCCATTGCGACGGGTCGAGCCTGCTGAAGGTGAAGAGGCGCTCGCCAGCTTCCTCGAGGCTGTCCTCCGCTGGCCTGCACTTGAGATGCACAAGATCGGCGAGGGCCGCACCGAGAGGTTGGACATCGTGACCGCGCGACGTGCGCCCATGCTTGAAAAGCGGACGCACGGGTCCCACCATAAGGCTTCCCGGGGATGACCTCGCCCAATCACAAGCTCTGCACGCAGGATCGCCTGACCCACGATTGAACATTTTCCATGCGCAGCACCCCAGACCGTATCCGCCAAGCCGTGAGCTTTGAAATCATCGGCCTCCTCATCGTGACGCCGCTTTTCGCCTGGGCTTTCGATCATCCGATGGAGGAAATGGGCGTGCTGGTCGTGCTAGGCGCAACAGCGGCCACTGCCTGGAACTATCTTTTCAACCTGGCCTTCGATCATCTCCTGCTCTGGCGTCGTGGCGATGTCCGTAAGACGATGCCAATTCGGATCTCTCACGCGGTGCTTTTCGAGGTGACGCTGCTTACCCTGCTTCTGCCGGTTTTCGCATGGTGGCTCGACGCTTCCCTGCTGACCATTCTCGTGATGGAACTGTCCTTTGCAGGCTTCTACCTCGTCTACGCCTTCGTTTTCACTTGGGGATACGATACGATCTTTCCGCCTCAGAAACGTAAGCGGATGGCATAACTATGGATGACGATGCTACCGGAGGAGCCCCCGCCTGCTTTGCTCATCTTCTGGTCGACGGGCACCTGGTCGATCCCGAGACAGCACGCGATGTGGCGCGGTTCAGGCGGGCGGAGCGCGCTCGGCTTGTGGCCGCGCGGGCCTTGTCGGCAGAAGACCGAGAGCGGGCGACCGCCCGTCTGATTGATGGTCTCGAGAGGATCGTCCCCTTCGACGCCGCCACGACAGTGGCCACCTACTGGCCAATCCGGGGCGAACCGGACCTGCGTCTCTGGATGCGCAAGGCTCACGAAGCCGGGTCCGAAGTTCTGTTGCCCGTCGTCATCGAGCGAGATGCGCCGCTCGAATTCCATACGTGGTCCCCGGCGTGCCGGATGGTGCGCGGCGCTTGGAACATCCCCGTGCCGACCGCAGGCGAACTCCGCACGCCCGACCTCGTGATCGTCCCCCTTGTCGGTGTCGACACGACGCTTCACCGCCTCGGAAACGGGGGTGGCTATTACGACCGGACGCTCGCTCGTTTTGAGAACAAACCGCGGATCGTCGGCATAGGTTTTTCGGGCTGCGTCTTGCCGACCATCTACCCGATGCCTTGGGATGTGCCGATGGACGAGATCCTTCTGTCGGATGGCACCCATTTGACGAGATAGTGCAGATAGGAACTGTGTCGCTGCCTCGTCACGCCTCTATGCAAACGTATCCGCCCAAGTTCAGCGCCAATGGTTGCCGATGATTTGCTTCTTGAACCAGGCGAGGGTGACGAAGGCTCAAGCGATTGAAGCATTGAATGGAACCGTAGCCGTCTACGCGAATAGCAAAGCCAACGCCGTAGAGCGATTGAGGGGCCAACGAAGCGCGCTCAGCGCTGCTGGAGGGCAAGCTGTGCCAATCCTCGCAAAGATGATCGACGGGGATTTTACGGGCCTTTTTGAAGAGGAGGACGATCGCGCGATAGCCAGAGCCATTCAGGCGCTACCGGACGGGTTCGACAATTTTGAACCAGTGTATGACGTTCTTCTCAACCTGTTTGATAGCGCCGGAACGGATAGCGCGAAAAAGGACGGTGTCTTTAGAGCCTTAGCACGTCTAGACGAGTTGGCGTTCTTGCCGTTAATCGCAGATGAATGAGCCACCTCCCCCGACAAGGAAAGTTAGCAGGCAGCTGGACGGCTCCCAATAACCACAATCAGACCTGACCCATTCCCGCCGCTTTACGCCCGATCAGCTAAATCCGGCGGGCTTACTGGCAATAAACTGGCCGGCTGAACTGGCCGCTGTGGGCCTTCGCCTGCCGGACAATGCTGCACGTCGTCGCCAAATGCTGGTTCGGAGCCATTGCGCGGCAGCAATGGCTGTCGCGCGAATGTCCACAAAAGGCCGAAACCGACGAGTCAGGTTTTTCGGGCGGAATGCGGTCTTTTTCTGCGCTTTACACCAATGTCTGCTACGCGAAGCAACGTCTTCATATCGACAGCATTTGTGTCTCGGTCTTTCCTGGCTTCGCGCGCGCTCCTAATGACGAAACGGGTTATCGAGGCGAAGATGCGCAGAGGCGGCGCACCAGCCAACTGAACGACGATATGACGGCACATGGCGGTGGTCCTGCAACGAGGGCACCGCCAGCATTTCTAAACGCAGTGCGGCGGCCTGTTTTCGAGCGCGCGCTGCCCTCGTTCGGCGCTGTGCAAAAGTAAAGGCCATTGAGGCTGCGACACACCCAACGGCCTTTTCAACCCAACTCTCGATGAAAGGTTATGTGATCAATTTAGAACAAAAACAGTCGGGAATCAATACGCCTCTGCGCTCACCTGCGCGCGGGGGCCAGCTGGCCTATCATACTGAGAACCTTTCGATGAGATTTTCGAACTCCTCATCGGTGCCTTTGCTAAGTGGGCTGTCGTTGACCACCACCGTTAGGTTGCCATCGAGTATTTACTTGAGGGCATTGGCGACAAGCGGGTGCTGAGCGGGATTATCTTCGTCAACCGCAATGGCTTGCGCTGGTGCGATGCTCCTGCTGCTAATGGCCTTCACAAAACGCTCTACAGCCGATGGAAGCGTTGGAGCGAAAAGGGCATCTTCGCGCGTATGATGTCCGCGCTGGCGTCGGAACACGGCGGAGATAAAACCGTGATGATCGACGCGACAGACCTCAAGGCCTATCGAACGGCGACTAGCATGGCCGCCCAAAAAGGGTGCGTGGCCGTCTAATTAGTCGGACCAAAGGCGGCATTGACCTGCCTCCGAGGTCGCCCCGGGCTATTTCGATCCGCTGGCCGTCGATCCCGAACAGGCCCGCGACGTGGCCCGTTGGCGAAAGGCCGACCGCGCCCCCCCTGCGCACTGCGCGTCTGGTTCTGTGGGTTGCAGAGCGCAAGGAGATCGGCGAGGCGCTGGCCGGGCATCGGCGACAGGTGTGGAAAGACCGCTTCGGCGAGGCACCGGGCAAGGTCTTTTCCGCCTACTGGACGATCAAGAGTGAACCCGACCTTCGCCAACTGATGGCCGAACGTCACAAGGCCAGTATAACCGTCGCCCTGCTACTGGTCGAAACCAAGGCGGCCCCGCTCACCTTTCGCCGCTGGACGCCCGAAACCCGCATGGTGCGCGGCGACCGGAACATTCCCGTCCCGCCTCCGGACGCTCGGATCGTCACGTCCGATATCGCAATTGCGCCGCTCCTCGGCTGGACCACAGAAGGCTATCGCTTCGGATATGGCATGGGCTATTTCGACCGAACTCTAGCCGCGCTGGAACCGAAACCCTTTGTCGTCGGTATCGGGTTTTCAGAGGCGCGCCTTCAGACCATCTTCCCGCAACCTCATGACATCCCGCTCGATCTCATCGTGACCGAGAAAGGGATTCAGACCGTGAGAGACGTGTTCTGAGCCGCATCCAGATCCCAGGCACCCCGGTCAGACGCTCCCGGCGCGCGCCGCGCTCCGGGACAGCGCCGCCACGAGGTCAGTGCGGGTGACTATGCCGACGATCTTGCCGTATTCAAGGACCGGAACGGCATCTGTATCTCCCTCGGCCATCATCGGCAGCAAGGCCCCGATCGGGGTGTCGCCGGTGGCGCGGGGCTGGCGACACTCATGATATCAGCGGCGGTCATCGGTCTTTCCCGGTTCCGATCCAACAACCTGCGGAACGCTGCCCGAAAGCCGCGATCAAGGCGCAGGGCATCGTCGCGGGCTTGGCTGATGAGATGCATCTGGAAGATCACGCCCAGAAAGGTTTGATCCGCGCCAACAACCGGAAGCGATGTGAAGTGATGCTGCCGGAACAGATCCGCGATTTCGCCCAATGGGGCGTTCGACGTGACGGTGACGAGATTGCGCGACATGATGTCCTGCGCAGTTAACGGGCCCGACGAATGCGCCGCCGCCTGCAGTTCGGCGGCCCCGATCAGTCGGGCCAGGTCTTCGACGCCGAGGTTGAACGACTGACGATAGCGTTCGAGAATCCCCGTCAGCTCCTCTTCCGAAAGCCCAAGTCGCTCGATCGGATTGCGATCTGCGGTTCCATGAATATTGGGATCTTCGAATTGCCGGAACGGATAGTGGCGTCCCGTCAGCCGCGCATAGAGGGTTGCCAGCAGAACCAGTGCGATGGTTCCCAACGCAATTGGCGTCAGGGCGAACCAAAACCCCAGATGCGCGATGGCGTCCGGGGACATGGCCGCGGTCATGGCGACGGCACCAGCGGGCGGATGGACTGCGCGGCACAGGATGGTTGCGGTGATGGCAAGCCCGACGGCGAGCGCGATGCGCAAGGCGGGGTCCGTCACAAAAAGGCAAACCGCAACGCCGACAAAGGCCGCGACGGTATTGCCCACGATCGCCGACCAGGGCTGCGCCAAGGGGCTGTTCGGAACGGCGAAGAGCAGAACCGAGGACGCCCCAAAGGGCGCGACGAGATAAAGACCGAGGTCCAGATCGACGGTCGGCGACAACAGGAACAATCCGGTTAGCGCCAATCCGATCAGCGCGCCAAGCCCCGCGCGCAGCGCCTCCTTGGTTGGAACGCGGGCCACAGCCGGGCCAAGTGATTTCAAAATGTGCAACGCGACGCCTCAACATCAGCTATCGCCGAAAGTTTCACCGGTTTGACGAAAGATCAACCTGCGGGGCGCATGAAGAAGGCAACGGTCATGATCAAGCCGATTGCGATAATGAACAGACGCAGCACGGCCGTGTTCCGAACCCGCCGCGCCAGAACCGCGCCGATGTATCCGCCCATGGCGCAGGACAGGCCGACGATCAGCAAGTTGCCCCAGTCGATCAGGCCCGCAATGGCATATGTCGCGACCGAGACCACCGATAGGATCACGGACATCAAGTTCTTCAACCCATTCATCCGGTGCAGGTCGGTCATGCCGATGACGCCGAAAGCCGCGAGCAGCATGATGCCGAGGCCACCGTTGAAATAGCCGCCATAGACCGAGACCACGAACACAAGAGCAAGTGCGGTGGGGCTGGGCGTCTCGCGCCCGGACTTCGCGAGATACCGAACGAAGGACGGTCCGGTGGCAAAGGCCAAGGTCGCCATCAACAAGAGCCAGGGCACCACGCCCGAGAACAGCTCTTCCGGCGTGACCAGCAGCAGACTAGCGCCAGCGAGCCCCCCGACGATCGCCGTGCCGAAAAGATGGGCGAGAGGAGGCTTCCCGCCGCGCTCGATATCCGTGCGATAGGCCCAGGCGCTGCCCACATAGCCCGGAAGGGCTGCAAAGGTCGCGGTCGCATTCGCCATGATGGGCGGAACACCGGCCCAGACGAGTGCCGGAAACGTCAGAAAGGTGCCACCACCCGCGATTGCATTGAGCGCACCGGCGCCCAAGCCGGCCAGCACGAGTATTATACCTGTCAGCATGTTCGTTCTCCTTCAAACCGCGCCGCTGTTGCATGATGCCGGATTGGTCTGCAAATTGGTCTGTATGGGGGTGCGAATGACCACGAAGCGAACTCGAAAGGTTGTGGAAGCGCTGCGCGACTATTGCGCGGCGGCCGCCATCGCGCCGGGCGGACAGCTGCCGCCGGAGCGGGATCTGGCGCGTCGGTTGGGGTGCAGCCGTGAGACGCTGCGCAATGCCTTGGCCGAGCTGGAGCTCGCTGGCGATCTCTGGCGGCATGTCGGACAAGGCACGTTCCTTGGCCCCCGCCCGCGGGGCCACCCTGTGCGCGAGACCATTCTAGTGCAAGGCGCTTCACCGCTTCAGCTGATGCAGGCGCGCCTGACCCTCGAGCCCTCCGTCGCCGCCGAGGCCGCTGCGCTCGCGACCCCTGCCGAGATCACCTATCTTTCCGATCTGGTCAACCGGGGCCGCCGTGCCGCAACCCGGGCCGACTGCGAACGGCTCGATGCCGCCTTTCACCGTGGTATCGCAGAGGTAACAGGCAATCCCATCCTGCTTGGCCTTCTCGACTATCTCGCGGGCGCGCGCCGCCATGCGGCCTGGCAGCGCGAATGGGAAGTCACTTACCGAAAACTCGGTGTCGCCGAATTCACCGAACGTCACAGCCTACAGCATGAAGAGTTGGTCGCGTGCATTCAACGGGGCGCGGCCGGCGCCGCCGCGGATGCCATGCGCGCGCACCTGCAGACGATCTTCGCGGCCATGTGCGGGTCCGGTCTGCCGCCCTGACAGCGGTGCCGCTCCGCCTGAGCCCTGCGCCTTCAGAACACTGCCACCAACAAATCTCGAAACACCCACAGGCGGGAGAGAGCTGCCGGTTGCCAGGATAAAGGACGGAGACCGGCGAGAGTGACGGCGGAAAGTCGGTCAGAACCTCGACGAACTCGCGGGCGGTCAGAGCCGCCTCGGCATGGTAACGCGGCATCTGGACAAGACCAAAGCCAAGACGCGGCGGCTTTGTCCGCAATGTGGACCTCTGCCGGAACCGGTTTGCTGCGCAAGGGACGGAGGACCGGTTCGGTGACGCTGCGCCGCAGCGGTGCGCCTTGGGATCAAGGGCCGCAATGGGCCGAAGGCCAACGTTTTCTTCCCTGCCTGAACTTCTGATCTCTGTGGACCCGCAAAGCCGCACTGAGCTGAGCATTCCCGTTGCTGTGCGTCGCACCGAAATCGGCTATGCCCCTGCAGGCTTCTCAAGGTTAGGTATTGACCTAACCTTATTGCAGCCACATGCTTAGGCGCATGCCTAACTCAGAACGCCCCATAGAACGGGTCTTCATCGCATTGTCCGATCCGACGCGGCGGGCAGTAGTTCAGAAACTTAGCGAAAGGTCGGCCACCGTCTCACAATTGGCCCAGCCATTCGACATGGCGCTGCCGTCCTTCACACAGCATCTCGGTGTTCTGGAAGACGCTGGCCTTATCGTGTCGCAACGACAGGGGCGAAGCCGTGTCTGCACGTTGAACCCGATGGCTTTGAAAGCTGCGGAAGATTGGATGGCCTCCCACCGCAAGCAGTGGGAGAGCCGCCTGGATCGCTTTGAGAGTCACCTCGAGAAAATGAAGGAGGAGAAATCCGATGACTGATGGAGCCGCCGATATCGTCTCTGCATGGGCTGAGTGGCCTTTGGAAAAAGAAATTGTCATCTCGCGTGTCGTCGACGCTGACCGAGAAACCGCCTTCGCAGCATGGACCGATCCAGCGCAAATCGTGCAATGGTTTGGGCCTGACGGCTTCCAGATCGAGTCGCATGAAGCCGACATCCGGGCAGGCGGTGTATGGCGGTTCGACATGATTGCCCCGGACGGCACGCCGTTCTCGAACCGTATGGATTTTCTGCGGGTCGAGGCACCAAGCCTGATCGAGGCCGATCACGGTCGCGATGTCGATGATGATCCTGACCGGTTCCGGCTTCTGGTCACTTTCGACAAGCAGGATAATGGAAAGACGGTTGTCACCCTGCGCCAGATGCATCCGACGCCAGCACGCCGCGCAGTGGTTATCGGCTTTGGGGCTGTCGAATTTGGCGCTCAAACGCTTGGCAAACTGGCCGTTCATGTTGCGGGCAAGACCGGCGATGCCGCAGCGCGCGGCTGAATTTTCACAGGTTTGATCGAGGGGAAACACGATCATGAAGCGTTTCACGGGCGGTTGCATGTGCGGCGATGTTCGAATTGTGGCTTCGGGTCGCCCCTATCGGGTCGGCATATGTCACTGCCTCGACTGTCGCAAACATCATGGCGCCCTATTCTACGCGGCCGCCGTTTTCCCTGAAGACGCGGTGAAGATCGACGGCGACACGCGTGACTATGCCGGGAGGAATTTTTGTCCACGCTGCGGATCGTCCGTTTTCGCGCGAAGTGGCGATGAGGTCGAACTGCATCTCGGTTGCCTCGATGCGCCCGACCAATTGAAACCAACCTATGAGAATTGGGTCGTTCGTCGCGAAGCCTGGCTGCCGGAATTTCCGGACATGAAAAGATATGAACGTGATCGCGACGAGACCAACCACCGCAACGATTAAAGTGAGCACCATCTCTTGGCGAAGCATCATTCGTCTACAAGCCGTGAGCGACGGCTGCACGATGCGAAAATGGCGGGTTCGATCAAGCAGCATTTGCGCAGACCCGCCAACTTCAATGTCCAACTCAGGGCCGAGAGCGACGATCTTTGCTCACTGAGAGCGCCCAGCCGTGCCGCGACGCCGCAAGCCCGCTTCGAGCCCCTTTTGACCGTGATCCAACACGCGGATACAAGGAGGAAATGAAAATGCATTCGACTGGCGGCAGGGGCTTGTCTCTCGAGAGGAGTGTGAATGGACGACAATCCGGCCATAGGACAATGCCTGTGCGGCGCTGTGAAATTCCGCATATCGGGAGAGTTCGAGAGCTTTTTCCTGTGCCACTGCGCCCGCTGCCGCAAGGACAGCGGTTCGGCCCATTCGGCAAACCTGTTTTCGTCCACGGCCAAAATTAAATGGATGTCAGGTGAGGAAAACATCAAGACGTTCCGGCTCGCCGGTTCACGCCATGTTAAGGGCTTTTGCTCCGACTGCGGGGCCGCGCTGCCTGTTTCCCAACCGGAGATTGGTTTGCTTGTCGTGCCAGCAGGGTCGCTGGACAGCCGGATCGATATACGACCCAACGCGCATATCTGCTGTTCCAGTCGCGCGACCTGGGACAACGACCTGATCGCCATCGAAAGGATCGACGGGCTTCCCGGCTGAACGGTCGCGCCGATAATGCATCTCGGGCAACAACCAGACGAAGAGGGCGCGACCGTCGGCTTCGTCCGCACAGCAGACCGTCATCCTCCAAAAATGCTGAGCGATGAACCAATGGCCGCTCTCGAGACGCTGCACCGCAGCGCTCGGACGCGAAGCGGACGGCAGGTAAGGGTCGGAAGCGACGAGATGCTGCTCTGTTCCTTTTGAGACCTAACGATGCTTCGACAAAGCTTGGAATGCTACCAGTGGACCGGTAAGGCTTGGGTGCCTCCTCGCTTCAGGAATGGAAAATGGCAAGCAACCCCAGGTTCGGTGTCTTCCTCGCCCTCTTTGGGGCGCTGGTGATCTCACCTGACACTCTGCTCATGCGGTGGTCGGAGATGAGCGGCAGCCAGATGATGGCTTGGCGCGGGTTCCTGATGGGCTCTGCGATGTTGCTGGCTTGGCTGATTTTCCGGCGACGGCAACTTCGCAATGATTTGCGTGTCACTATCTGCTGGGCCGGTGTGCTCGTCCTGCTTTGTCAATCTTGCAACGCTTCGCTTTTCGCATTTGGCATCGCGGTTGCGCCGGTCTCGGATTTTTTATTCAGCGTTGCAACCGTGCCGATCTTTGCTGCGCTGTTGTCCTGGATGTTTCTGGGCGAACGGGCACATTGGATGACCTGGGTCACGACCGCAGTCGTGCTGTCCTGAATTGGCATTGCAGTTTTCGGGACGGATCCCGGGCAGACCACCGGTAGTCCACTGCTTGGTGCAGCAATAGGTCTGGGGGTCGCGATGTGTTTGGCGATCAGTTTCCTCACCATCCGAGCCAATGCGCAATTGCCGATCCTTCTCCTGGTAGGTGGTGGGGCCACACTGGCGGGGCTTGCAGGTCTTGCATTGACGGGACCGGGCGCATGACTGAGGGGCACGTTTGGGCAACTGCCCTCGCAGGCGGGCTGGTGCTCCCCGTGTCGTTCTTCTCGCTCTCGCTTTCATCTCGCTACACGCACCCATCGAACGTGAGCCTGCTGATGCTTCTCGAAACCGTTCTCGGCCCAATCTGGATCTGGGCCGGAACCGGCATTCAGCCAACGCCGTCCAGGCTGGTCGGCGGCGTGATCGTCATTGTCAGTCTCGCCCTTTATCTCGGGCATACTGGACGTCGTCAGGTCCTGGCGCGCCAAGCAGATCTGGTGAAGCTGCATGGTCGCATCGACTCTATCGATGGACTTTCCGCTTAGGCTCAGGATCCAATATCCGGAATATTGCTGTCGCGGCGAGAGCAACGATGGAGGGGAAGACTTTCGCGGCAACCCTACGACTGTCCCGGATGCAGCCGGGAACGGTCGAAATCGAACGCGAGCCCCGAGAACTGGTAGGGGGCTGCCGGGAGGTCGCGCGTATGCTCGTCTCGGGCGCGGAGGATGACCGCACGCCCATCTTGCGCACCGCACGGCCACTGGCTTTGATCCTATTGGCTTGAGGAGCACGACGGTCTCCACGCCGACCAGCGCTGCAGTCAAATACAGCGATGAGTCAGTTACATCCGATCGCCAGGTTGAGAATCCGTTCCAAGGTAATTGCTTTTTCCTGCCTACTCGCCGGTTTCTTTCGTCTAAAAATCGAAAAAGAAATCGTATCCGTAATAACAATTTCCTGTGCGAAAAAATATATGCTTTTGCACAATAGAAAGGTCGATATCGGCTAAAATTACGCAATTTCCTCCTGATTCGCTTTGAGCCTTCTTGTTCGAGTTCGGAGAATGCCTCGTAATCCACAAGTCTTTTGCTGTTTCGTGGCTTTTGGCCGTCTTTGGGCGTTCCCGTTTGGGGGTGTGACGTGAAAAAATGATGGCATGAGAAAAACTGCTATCACATATGCGAGCTATCACCCTATGACGATATCAGGGATCGCCGAGCACCTGAGCGTTACACGCAAGACCGCCACGAAAGTAGTGGGAGAGATCTCTTGCGAGATGATGCCAGGCGGGCGTGTGAATTTCGTCGACCTGCTCCGCCGTGTATGGCGACTCCATCAGATCCCATCTGCAGAACTTCCACAGCTCCAGCGGCCACTTCTTTCGGTGAAGCAGCTAGCGGAGATGGCGGGCGTCGAGGAACACACGATCCGCCGGGCTGGCAACGAAAGAGACCCGAAGTGGAGGTTGCCGCATCACGCGGATCTTGGCCCGCGAATTCGTCGCTACCTGCCCGCGCACGTCGATGCGTGGCGATTGAGCGAGCCATTCGAATGGTGGCTCGAGCCACGATTTGGGAAGGCTGTGCGTCTGGTTGACACCACGGGGGGCGACACGGCGAAGGCGAGCACGATGCTCTACCTGCGTAATAAGGAACAGAGTGGGTATTAGTGAATAAATAACCGAACACTCTCTCTTTTTCGGCGTCTCAAAGAAATGGAGTGTTCGGTTCTCCAGTCGGTTATATCGAAGAAAAGTGGAATTAGCGAACATGTCCGGAAAGAAAGAAGATGGCGCAGTTGGCACAATGGTAGATGTGCTTCGGTGGATTGAATGCGAGGCGGGATATACGGATGGAACGAAAAAGATCTACCGAGATGCGATCCGCCGTTGCTTGAAAGTTTATCAAGTCAACAGTCTCGCTAGTATCCCTGCGGATGTGGTGGCGTTTGAGGGGCGTTTCCATCGCAAAAACTATGATCCCGATCTTTTCAAAACATTCAAATCCTACAAAGGTTGGCGCCAGAGGGTCGTTTCCATACTGAAAAAGAGCAGCGGAGCCACGACAGCGACCACCGTCGTCCCCAATGATCTCTGGAGCAAATTACTTTTCGAATGCGAAAGGCTAGTCGATGGAACCTTTGGCCGCAGGCGCCAGGAACTTATACCGATCGTGCAGCTTGCAAAAGAAGCTAGACGTTCTGGACGCCAGCCTCATGAACTTGACGGCGCATGGCTCTCTACCCTCTCTGATGCACTCGATGCAAGACGTCGTCGAACCATTTCTCAGGCGGTGCGCAGGCTGAATGAGTATCGACACCTTTCATCCGAAATCGCGGGGAATCTGCCAACATGCGACCTGGAAGTTCCGGATAGGGTGCGGAGGTCGGCGCCCGATCACATTCCCTTTCATCTGCAACAGCAAGCCCATCAGTTGATCGAAAGCGCCTCGTCCGGCGAGATGGATGAAATTAGTGGGGAAGCGGTCTTTGGGCTTTCCAAAGCTGCGCAAAATGTGCGCCAGGCGGCTCTCAATAAGTATCTTCGGACCGGATTAATGATCGGTGTCATCAGACATGAGATCCTCGCGTTTGAGAAGATTTTCGATCGCCCTGTATTTCTCGAAATTGTTCGGGCTTGGATCCAAGACCAAGATGGAAACATCCGCATTTCGGAGCGCACGATGCGTTCCTATATAACTAACATCGCCATCCTCGCAGAGTGGTTGCACCTTGATACGAGCTTTATGAGAGCATCGCTCAAGATAAACCCTACCTTAAAAAAGGGGCAACGCGACGCGCAAGAGATGTCTGAACCGGCAAAAGCGTTTTGCCAGCATCTTCTTCGAAATCGTCGTGCCGAACTTACTTTTCAAAGTTTGCATCTGGCATTCATGAGGGACGCTCAGTCATTACGAGCGGAAGTCTTTAATTCTCCTTACAAGGAGCGAAGAATTATTCAGCTGGGAGTTCTTGCATGCTTTTCCGCGATCGCGTTATGGGGGGTGCCGCTGCGAGTGTCGAATATGCTTCAACTTCGACATAGGGGAGAGGATGCAAATCTCATCCTTCCCGTTGGGGCGCGGAGGCAAGCATACGTATTACTACCAGCGCATTCCGTGAAAAATAAGCGTGATATCAAGGCATCGCTCGTGGACGGTCCAACGCGAGCGCTGGAGGTATTGATCTGGTATCTTGATGAAATTCGGCCAGAGATTCATGGATCGGAAGAGTCGGATTTTCTCTTTCCTGGCTATGGGGGTCCCCAACTTTCTTCAACCGTTTTGCGGGGCTGGCTGCATCGCCACGCACGCAATCATCACCTTCAAATGTTCCCGCATAATTTTCGGCATGGGCTCGCTTCTCTTTACTTACGAGCTCAGCCTGGAGACTACGCTGGCGCCGCGCGGCTTTTGTGTAATACCCCGAACGTAGTTCGTAAATATTATGCTTGGATTGATGAAGAGCGAGAGCTTCTCGAAGTTCAGGATAAGATTATTAAGATGGCGGGGTTCTCCAAATGAAGAATGGAAACGCACCGACGTATCGCGTGAAAAGGGCAAGAGAAATTATCGAGCGCGGGCGATTAACACAAATGCTGGATATTGACCAAACTCTGACTCAGATCGTTAGGCGTGAAATTTCGGTTGCACAGATTTCGATTGTAGACGAGTTTTTTTCTGCATTGAAACTGGATGCTGAGGCACACATTGATGCGGGCCTTATATCGAAAGCTACCGAATATTGGACGTGGGGTAAACTGACCTCGCTGCGAGCGGCGCTCAGGAAAATCTTTGAGCGCTCTCCTTTTGAACGTGAATTGGACATCGCCATTGCGCGATGGCACGGCCCCCCAGAAGACAGGCATAGATCTCACAAGCCGCGCGAGAAAAGGTTCTCCCTGGATATTAGTGATCTTCCGCACAGCTGGTTGGAGGCCCTTGCAGCGATGGAAGATGGCTTGCCGGGCGTTGCGGCCAATCCCCCTGCGCCTTCCATGATTGCAACGACGAAAGTGAAGTTGCGGGAGTTTGCCAAAGTCGCACGTGATCGCGGTCTGGCGATGGACCTGACATTGGAGGCAACCCGGGAGTATGAGAAGTCCCTGTTCAACCGAGAGCGCCCACTCTCACCGGTCACTATTCATTCTGCGATGCGGCAAGTGCGCGACTTCGCACGATACATCGGCGCCAAGGAGGAAGTTCTCGATTATCTTCTTGAGCGTGTTCGTTTCCACGAGCGTCGTTCCGCCAAGATTCAGCCAAAGAAGGAGGCAAAGGTCCTCTCATTGCCGACATATTCGGAGATGTTTGCGATAGCTTTCGAGATGCTTGGAGAAGCCGACCGGCTGCCAAATCCACGACATGCTCAGTATCGACGGAATGCCGCGCTTGCGATCACTCTGTTTGCAGCACTACCGTTGCGCGTCGCGGATACACGCATCTCGTTCGGCAAGGAACTTGCCTGGGACGAAGCTGGCTACAAATTCGATTTGAAGGTATCGAAGACTGGTCGTCGGTTTCAGTCCCGCATCCATCCAGTCTTCGCCTTCTTCATTGATCAAGTCGTGCTGCAAGGGTGTGCGCCGATCTACTTGTCGGAAATGCGAGAATCTTGTTTCCAGAAACGACGATTGTTGTTTGTGAACTATGACGACACAGCACCTCACAAGAATTACGTGAGCTTCCTCTGGAGCCAAGTTCTGGGGACAGGATCGCACGCGGCGCGAACGAAGCTCCATGATGAATTCGCCCGTTTCGGTTCCCGCGGCGTCGAGTTAGCCATGAAGGCCTGTGGTCACCGAAGCGAAAGAACCGCTGAGGCATATCGCACAGCTGCGTTTGAACGTCTGGCCTTGGAAAAGGTTCACGACGATCTTTCCTGCAATTTCTCCGACGATGAGTGGCGGGAGTTTTTTCAATGACGACGCTCAAAAGCGCTCCTGACAAGAGAACCGCATGTATTGACCCCGTTCGTGGAATGTCGCCGGAATGCAGGCCCCATGAGTTCTCTCGGAGGACGGCTCGCCGCTTGTGCGAACCACGGGTGAGGTTTTCTATCGTGCATAGCCGTGAACCCTTGATTTTCTGTCGAACTGCAGGGTCGTTGGAATGACGAGACGTTCCGTCCCCACCAGGAGCGGCCCGCGTCGCTCGGTTCACTTTCGGATTGCCGATATTCGGTTCTTCCCGTCGGACACAGCAAATGACATTGAGACCCGGCTCTCTAAGACACTCTCGGAACTGCGCCGCAAGAATCTAGGGATCGATGAAGACTGGTTTTCGAACCTCGATCGAGGCGAGGAATGGTCTGATGTGACGGATCAGATCTCCCCAAGCCGCAAAGACAGGGACAAGATCCGCCGCCGCGCTCAAATGCTCGTAGAGCTTCGACAGCAGGCCTCCAGAATGAGCCATCTCAGCTATGACGAACGGAAGAAGCTCTCGGCACTCCAAAACGGCGTCCAGCTTATTCAGCTTGAGAGCGAGCATAGGGCGGACGAAATTGCCGCGGCGCTACACGAGGAGATGCCTTGGATGTCCAGTGCGACAGAAATCGCGTGGTATGCGATGCGTGAAAGCATGCGCAAAGGTGCTCCCGCCCTCCGTCTGCCTCCGCTCTTGCTTGATGGGCCTCCTGGCATCGGAAAGAGCCACTGGGCGCGTCGATTGGCGGAATTGATCGGCACGCCGACAGAACTGATCGACGCATCGAATGAACCGGCGGGCTTCGCGGTAGCCGGAAGCCAACGAGGCTGGTCGACGGCCCATCCGGGCCGGCCTGTGGAGCTCATCCTGCATCAGCGCGTGGGTAACCCGGTCATCGTGATCGACGAGGTGGATAAGTGCGGCGATGTGCGTTCAAGTCGAGGCTTTAGCTTTGCGCTGAGCAATGCGCTATTGCCGCTGCTGGACCCCCTCAGTGCGCGGACCTGGAGCTGCCCATTTTTCCGCGTGCGGTTCGACATGCGCTGGATCAGCTGGATCCTGACCTCGAACGACCGTCTTGCCGTTCCAGCGCCGCTGCAAAGCCGCTGTCGCGTGGTTTATATCCCGCCGCTCGCCGGCGCACATCTGGCGTATTTCGCACGGCGCGAAGGGGCGGCACGAGGCCTGCCAGCGGATACGGTCGATGCGCTAACGGACATGCTGCGAGGAGCCGAGCGCGGGTGGGATCTGCGCGCGGTGATCAAACTGATCGACGCCCTAGTCGCGCACGAAAACCGTCCTCCGTTGCAGTGAAACAGGGAGATTGAAATGGCGGATTGTGTGAACCCGAATTTGGATCTGGCGATCGTGGTGGCCGCAGTGTTTGGCGTCTTGGTGATCATCGCTCTATGGGCGACCATTTGGTTTGAGCGGCGCTCGTGGAAGCGATCCCATGCGCCGCTGACCGAGGAGGAGGCCCGTTGGTTCAATGCGCAGGTGGAGCAGCTCGAAGTGGGACACGATCTTGAAATGAGGGCTCGTGAAGCTTGGGAGGAGCTAAATGACGACGGCCACAAGCAAGAGGAGGAAAAAAGTAAGAGCTGATGTCGCATTAGTTTTGGCTTCGTGCGGCTCAGCGAAATCGACTCGAGCGCAAACTGCCGGTGAAACGCTGCGAGATCGATTGTCCGACAGCCTCGCCTTTTTTCGGAGTCGCGTTAAGGCAGCGGATAGCGGACCTCTCGGACGACTACTTTGGAGATCAACTCCGTAGCGCTTGTCAATTGTCAAGGATACGAGTGTCCGACGTCGGTCATGTTGTGACTGTGACAGCCCGAGACCGCGCTTTCGGTGGATCGCGACACATCGAGCAGGATCGAGACCGCGAGATCGCGCTTCAGGGGCCGGGACTGGCGCCAGAGACGCACAAGCGATTTCACGCGGTCCTCGGCCAGCCCGCTTTTCCGGCCTTCTTCATTGCATCCTAGCGAATTCGCGGCCGAGGACGGAGCCCCGAGAAAGGCAACCGTCCGACCTCGCTGCATAGGGGTCCAAAGCTCACTAACGGAAACGGCAATGATTGCTAACTTTCCATCTTGGCGCGTAGCGCCAAGATAGGCCCCCTAAGCGCGAAACGACGGACGCGTGAGCGGGTTCGGATGCAACGCTTACTGATCGACGAGGCCGACGGAAGGCGCTGACCTTCAGGAACAGGGATCGTCGATCAGGTCAGAAGGTTTGGCAAAAGCACGAAGATCTTTTGCATCGGTGATCGTAACGCAGCTTCCATCGATTTGCACGCCGTAGGGTTCCAACTGACGGATCGCTCGACTCAGGTTTTCTGGCGTCATGCCCAAGTAAGAAGCCAGACGCCGTTTTTCGATCCCAAGATCAAAGACATCTGCCTTATCCTCGCATGTGTGGCGATGAACAAGGTAGTTGGCCAGGCGCTCAAGGGAAGTTCGGAGCTTGAGGTTCTTTGTGTTCCGCACAACCCCACGATATCCCTGAGCGAGCTCTGTTACGACGTTGCGTGCGAATGTCTGGTCGGCATCGAAGATTGCACGAACATCCTCTGATGGCACCAAGATGATGCGCGACTTCTCAAGCGTGCGCGCAGACATCAGGTAGGGCGCTGCTTTGACGGTAGCCGCCACGATGAAGGTTGAGACGGGCTGCAGCGTCTCCATCGTCGTTTCGCGCCCATTCCATGTTGCGAACAATTCCACCGACCCACTGATGACGACGTGAAGGAAATCACTAGTCTCGCCCTCAGTGAACAACTCGATTTGCGGCGGAAAGTTTTGGACATAGGCACCTCGGATCAACGCAGAAAAATTCTCGTCGTCGATCCCGGAAAACAGTCGTAGCGCGCGAATCTCGGAAGATTCATCGTCGCGCAAGCGGATGGCCATGCTTCACCTCTAATCGTGCCTGACGGTGATGCTTGATAAATATCAAGCGGTCAATTGTCGCCGATTGGCGAGCGGGTTGATAGGTGTTTTCTGTCGGCGTGATCCTTGCCGAGCGGCGACTTGTTTCGATCCTACCAGCTAATCGGTTTGATTTCGATCAACCTCTTCCAGTCTCTCTGCCTGTTGATCTGTCCGCAACCAGACCGGCGGTTCACGTCCGCCCAACTGCGGAGAGAGAACATGCATACACTCGATGGAGTCACTCGTTCGGACCAATACCGGGCATTGGGGCTCAGCACTTTCGCCTTCACCGTCTGCTTCGCGGTCTGGACGATTTTTTCGATCATTGGCGTCCGGATCAAGCAGGAGCTTGGCTTGTCCGATACGCAGTTCGGACTGTTGGTTGCCACCCCGGTTCTGACGGGTTCGATCAGCCGTATCTTCCTTGGCGTCTGGACCGAGCAGTTCGGTGGCCGGATCATGTTTCCGCTGCAGATGCTCATTACGGCAGTTGCTGTCTGGCTGCTGGCAACGGTTCACACCTACGAGGTCTTCCTGATCGCAGCACTTGGCCTTGGCCTGGCGGGGGGATCCTTCATTGTCGGCGTCGCATACACGTCACGCTGGTTCGAGAAAGAGCGTCAGGGCACCGCCTTGGGTATCTTCGGCGCGGGCAACGTCGGCGCTGCGGTGACGAACTTCGCTGCTCCCTTCCTTGTCGTCGCGCTTGGCTGGGAAGGCACTGCGAAGGTCTATGCCGTCGTTCTCGCTGCAACGGCAGTGTTCTTCTACCTGACTGCGAAGACCGATCCGGTGCAAAAGGAACGCAAGAAGACTGGCGCCAAACCGGTATCTGCAGGGGACCAACTCGCACCGCTCAAGAATATCCAGGTTTGGCGTTTCGCTACCTATTACTTCTTCGTCTTCGGCGGTTTTGTTGCGCTCGCCTCGTTCTTGCCGCGCTACTATGTCGGGGCTTACGGGTTGCCGCTCACGACGGCCGGAGTCTTTGCTGGCTTCTACTCCCTGCCTGGTTCCGTTTTCCGCGCTCTTGGTGGGTGGATGTCCGACAAGTGGGGCGCGCGTTTCGTCATGTATTTGACCTTCATTGTCTCGCTCGTGCTCCTGTTCGTCATGAGCTACCCCGAGACCAGCTACACGGTTGAAGGCATCCACGGTCCGATCTCGTTCACCTTCGGCCTCAACGCGACGATGTTTATGGTGATGACCGTGATCTTGGGCTTCGTGATGAGCCTCGGAAAGGCTGCCGTCTACAAGCATATCCCGGTTTATTACCCGCATCACGTCGGGGCCGTTGGCGGACTCGTCGGCATGATCGGGGGACTGGGTGGTTTCTTCCTGCCCATCAGCTTCGGCTTCTTGCTCGACCAAAGTGGTGTCTGGACCGCTCCCTTCATGTTGCTCTTCGTGCTGGTCCTCGTCTCGACGGTCTGGATGCACATCGCCATCCGCCGCATGGAACATGCACGGCATCCTGGTCTCAAAGGAGAGAAGTATCTTTCCGATGTGCCCAATGAGCCGCTCGCGAAGTCCATGCCCTGATGAAAACCCAACGGGCTTCCCGCTGGGTGGCCTGCCCCCTCGCACATTTCTGAAGGAGCCACTCCAATGGCCACCACAACAGCAACCTCCGGTCAAAGCGGCCACGTGCTGACCGACTGGCGCCCCGAGGATCCGGAGTTCTGGAAAACCCGCGGGCATGCGATCGCCACCCGCAACCTCTGGATCTCGATCCCCGCGCTTCTCCTCGCCTTCTCGGTCTGGATGGTGTGGTCCGTCGTGGTCGCCAAGCTTCCCGCAATCGGCTTCGACTACTCGACCGGACAACTGTTCTGGCTGGCGGCACTGCCGGGCCTGTCGGGCGCGACACTGCGCATCTTCTACAGTTTCATGATCCCGATCTTCGGCGGACGCAAATGGACGGCCTTCTCGACCGCCACGCTGCTTTTGCCCGCGCTCGGTATCGGCTTTGCGGTGCAGAACCCCGAGACCCCCTACGCCATCTTCCTGCTGCTCGCGCTGCTCTGCGGCTTCGGTGGTGGAAACTTCGCCTCCTCGATGGCCAACATCGCTTATTTTTACCCCAAGAAGACCAAGGGGAACGCGCTGGCTCTCAATGCAGGCCTCGGCAACGCGGGCGTCTCGGTGATGCAGTTCGTCGTGCCGATCGTGATCACCACGGGCGTCTTCGGCTCCCTCGGCGGCGCGCCGCAGCAATTGTCGGCAGGGGGTGAGCTTTTCCTGCAGAACGCCGGCTTCGTCTGGGTGCCCTTCATCGTGCTTTCGGCGATCGCCGCATGGTTCGGAATGAATGACATCGCATCGGCCAGCGCTTCGTTCAAACAGCAATCGGTGATTTTCTCGCGCTTCCACAACTGGGTGATGTGCGTCCTCTACACCGGCACGTTCGGAAGTTTCATCGGCTATTCCGCGGGCTTCCCGCTGCTCATGAAGACGCAGTTTCCTGAGGTGGACGTGCTGCAATTCGCTTTCCTCGGGCCGCTGGTGGGCGCGCTGAGCCGGGCTGGCACAGGTTGGATTTCCGACAAGTTCGGTGGCGGTCGCGTGACCTTCTGGACCTTCGTCGGCATGATCGTCGCCGTCTGGGGGGTGCTGCAGTTTCTGCCCTCGGCCGGTGACGCCGGCAGCTTCTGGGGCTTCTTCGCCTGCTTCATGGCGCTGTTCTTCCTGACCGGCGTGGGTAATGCCTCGACCTTCCAGATGATCCCCTCGATCATGCGTCAGGAAGTGCCGCGTCTGAGCCCGCATCTCGACGCGGCCGCCACGCTCAAGCAATCGGAGCTGGAGAGCTCGGCGATCATCGCCTTCACCTCGGCGATCGCGGCCTATGGAGCCTTCTTCATCCCGAAATTCTACGGCACGTCGATCAGCCTGACCGGCGCTCCCAACGCAGCTCTGTGGGGCTTCATGATCTTCTACGCGCTCTGCGTGGTGGTGACGTGGTTCTTCTACAGCCGCAAGGGCGCCTCCGTTCCCTGCTGACGCGACCGGCGCGCGCTGTGGCGTCCCGCGGCGCGCGCTTCCAATCCATTACCGCAAGGAGACGCGACATGAGCCACTTGCTCGACAGACTCAATTTCCTGCAATCCAAGGAGTTGGAGCAGTTCTCCGACGGCCACGGGCAGGTGACCCGCGAGGACCGTAAATGGGAAGAGACCTATCGGTCCCGCTGGCGTCACGACAAGATCGTCCGCTCGACCCATGGTGTGAACTGCACCGGGTCTTGCAGCTGGAAGATTTACGTGAAGTCGGGGATCGTGACATGGGAGACCCAGCAAACCGATTACCCGCGCACGCGTCCCGGATTGCCCAACCACGAGCCGCGCGGCTGTGCCCGCGGCGCCTCCTATAGCTGGTATCTCTATTCCGCAGCGCGGATGAAGCATCCGATGGTGCGTGGCAAGCTGCTGAAAATGTGGCGCGAGATGCGCAAGACCAAGTCGCCAATCGAAGCATGGACTGCCATCCAGAGCGATCCTCTGCTGCGCGCCGAATACACCAAGGCCCGCGGGAAGGGCGGTTTTGTGCGCGCGAGCTGGGACGAAGCTACCGAGATCGCTGCGACCGCCAATGCCTATACTGCAAAGACCTACGGGCCCGATCGCGTCTTCGGCTTCTCGCCGATCCCGGCCATGTCGATGGTCAGCTACGCTGCAGGTGCGCGTTACCTGTCTCTGCTGGGCGGCACCTGTCTGTCCTTCTATGACTGGTATTGCGATCTTCCGCCTGCCTCGCCGCAGACCTGGGGCGAGCAGACCGACGTCCCGGAATCTGCCGATTGGTATAATGCGGGCTATCTGCTGATTTGGGGCTCGAACGTGCCGCAAACCCGCACGCCGGACGCGCATTTCTATACCGAGGCCCGCTACCGCGGCACCAAATCTGCCGTGATTTGCCCCGATTACTCGGAAGCCTCGAAATTCGGTGACATCTGGCTCAATCCCAAGCAGGGCACCGACTCGGCGCTGGCGATGGCGATGGGGCATGTGGTCCTGCGCGAATATCATCTCGATCGTCAGGCCGAGTATTTCGAGGATTATGCGCGTCGCTATTCGGACATGCCGATGCTCGTGCTGCTCGATGAGGAGGATGGCCGCCACATCCCCGGCAAGATGCTTCGGGCTTCGGACCTCGCAGACGGGTTGGGTGAGAGCAACAACCCCGAATGGAAGACCGTTGCCTATGATGAAGCCTCCGGGGCGATGGTCGTGCCGAACGGGTCCATCGGTTTCCGTTGGGGGGAAGAGGGCAAGTGGAACCTCGAGGACCGCGCCGGCACGGGAGAGGCGAAGCTTCGGCTCAGCCAGGTTTTGGAAGAGTGCCATGACGATGTCGTCGGTGTCGATTTCCCCTATTTCGGCGGCGCCGCTACGGAGAATTTCGTCAAGTGCCAACACCCCGACGTCCTGACCCGAAACGTGCCGGTTAGAAAGGTCACGCTCGCTGATGGCCGCGAGGCCATGGTAGCGACCGTGTTTGACCTCCTTTGTGCGAATTACGGTCTCGATCGTGGTCTGGGGGGCGACTGGGTCAGCCATGACTTCAATGAGGACCTGCCCTACACGCCGAAATGGGCCGAGAAGATCACCGGCGTCTCCGCCGACAAGATCATCGCGGTCGCACGCGAGTTCGCCAGCAATGCCGAAAAGACTCACGGCAAATCCATGGTGATCCTGGGGGCGGGTCTGAACCACTGGTATCATATGGACATGAACTACCGTGGCATCATCAACCTGCTGGTGATGTGCGGTTGTGTCGGTCAGGAAGGTGGTGGCTGGAGCCACTATGTCGGTCAGGAGAAACTGCGCCCGCAAACGGGTTGGCTTCCGCTCGCCTTCGCTCTGGATTGGGGGCGCCCGCCGCGTCAGATGAACGGCACCTCGGCCTTCTATGCCCATTCCGACCAATGGCGTTACGAAACGCTCGGGGTGGACGAGATCCTGTCTCCGACCGCGCCGAAGGGTGACTGGGACATCTCGCTGGTCGACTACAACATTCGCGCCGAGCGTATGGGGTGGTTGCCTTCGGCGCCGCAACTCAAGACGAACCCGCTCGAGGTCACCAAGGCTGCCAAGGCAGCGGGCATGGATCCCAAAGACTACGTGGCCGAAAAGCTGAAGTCCGGTGAGCTGCAGATGTCCTGCGAGGACCCTGACGCTCCGGAAAACTGGATGCGCAATCTCTATGTGTGGCGCTCGAACCTCTTGGGTTCGTCGGGCAAGGGGCACGAATATTTCATTCGTCACCTACTCGGCACCGACAGCGGGATTCTCGGAAAGGATCTCGGCGAGGAAGGTCGGGCGAAGCCGAAGGAGGCCGTTTGGCATGACGAGGCGCCGGAAGGCAAACTCGACCTGCTCGTTTGCATCGACTTCCGTATGTCGACGACCGCAGTCTATTCCGACGTCGTTCTGCCGACCGCTTCGTGGTATGAGAAGAACGACCTCAACACCTCCGATATGCACCCGTTCATTCACCCGCTTCAAGCGGCTGTAGACCCTGCTTACGAGTCGAAGTCCGACTGGGAGATCTTCAAGGCGATCGCCAAGAAATTCCAAGAGGTTTCGCCGGAGGTTCTTGGTCAGGAAACCGACATTGTCCAGGCGCCGATCCTGCACGACACGGCAGGCGAATTGGCTCAGCCCGAGGTGCGCGATTGGAAGAAGGGTGAATGCGACCTGATCCCGGGTAAAACCGCGCCTAACTACGTCACTGTCGAGCGCGACTACGGTGCAATCTACGATCGGTATGTGGCGCTCGGTCCGCTGATGGACAAGCTGGGCAATGGCGGCAAGGGCATTGGCTGGGATACCAAGCACGAGGTCGAAGCGCTTCGCAAACTCAATGGCGAATGGGAGGATGGTCCCACCAAAGGTTGTCCGAAAATCGATACCGACATCGACGCAACCGAGGTGATCCTAATGCTCGCGCCCGAAACCAACGGCGAGGTTGCGGTCAAGGCTTGGGGGGCGCTCGAGAAGCCCACCGGCCGCGGGCATAAGCACCTTGCCGAAGGGCAGGAGCACACGAAGATCCGCTTCCGTGATATCGCTGCGCAACCGCGCAAGATCATCTCGTCCCCGACCTGGTCGGGTATCGAGAGCGAGGAAGTCTGCTACAACGCCGGCTACACCAACGTGCATGAGCTGATCCCATGGCGCACCCTTTCAGGTCGTCAGCAGCTCTATCAGGACCACCTCTGGATGCGCGCTTTCGGCGAGGGCTTTGTGTCCTATCGTCCGCCGGTCGACCTGAAGACCGTGACGCAAGATGTGCTCGCCGGCGACGACAAGCATGTTGTGCTGAACTTCATCACTCCGCACCAGAAGTGGGGCATCCACTCCACCTATACCGACAACCTGCTGATGCTCACGCTGAACCGGGGCGGGCCGGTGGTCTGGATTTCGGAGACCGACGCGAAGAAAGCGGGAATCGAAGATAACGACTGGGTTGAAGCCTACAACGTTAACGGCGCGCTGACCGCGCGGGCGGTCGTCTCGCAGCGGATGAAGGAAGGCACGATCTTCATGTATCACGCCCAGGAGAAGATCGTGAACACGCCCGGCTCTCAGAAGACCGGCCTGCGCGGAGGTATCCACAATTCGGTGACCCGCGCGACGCTCAAGCCCACGCATATGATCGGTGGCTACGCCCAGCTTTCCTACGGGTTCAACTACTACGGCACCGTGGGTGCGAACCGCGACGAATTCGTCGTGGTCCGCAAGATGAAGAAGATCGACTGGCTCGATGAGCCCGCTACCCAGGAGGCAGCAGAATGAGAGTCCGCGCACAAATCGGCATGGTGCTGAACCTCGACAAATGTATCGGGTGTCACACCTGCTCCGTGACTTGCAAGAACGTCTGGACCAGCCGCGACGGTGTCGAATACGCTTGGTTCAACAACGTCGAGACTAAGCCCGGCACCGGCTACCCGACCGACTGGGAAAATCAGAAACGCTGGAACGGTGGCTGGAAACGCACCCGTTCCGGTAAGCTGATCCCGCGGCAGGGTTCGAAATGGCGGATCGTGGCGAATATCTTCGCCAACCCCGACCTGCCTGCGATCGACGACTATTACGAGCCGTTCGATTTCGACTACGAGCATCTCGCCAACGCGCCCGAGATGAAAGCTTTTCCGACCGCCCGCCCGCGCTCCAAGATCACTGGCGAACGGATCGAGAAAATCGAAAAGGGGCCGAACTGGGAAGAAATCCTTGGCGGCGAATTCTCGAAACGCTCGAAGGACTACAACTTCGAGGGGGTGCAGAAGGAGATCTACGGGGAATACGAGAACACCTTCATGATGTATCTGCCGCGACTGTGCGAGCATTGCCTTAATCCGGCCTGTGCAGCGTCGTGTCCTTCGGGTGCGATCTACAAACGTGAGGAAGACGGCATCGTCCTGATCGACCAGGAAAAATGCCGCGGCTGGCGGATGTGCGTCTCGGGCTGCCCCTACAAGAAGGTCTATTACAACTGGTCGACCGGAAAATCCGAGAAATGCACCCTGTGCTACCCGCGGATCGAGAGCGGCAACCCAACCGTTTGTTCGGAAACCTGCGTGGGCCGGATTCGGTATCTCGGCGTCATGCTCTATGATGCCGACAAGATCGAGCAAGCGGCGAATGCGCCCTCCGAGCAGCAGCTCTATGACGCGCAGCTCGACGTGTTCCTCGATCCCAACGATCCGGTCGTAATCGAGGCCGCACGAGCCGATGGCGTTCCGGAGGAATGGATCAAGTCGGCGCAGCAAAGCCCGATCTGGAAGATGGCGATGGAGTGGAAGGTCGCCTTCCCGCTGCATCCCGAATACCGGACGCTGCCGATGGTCTGGTATATTCCGCCGCTCTCACCGATCCAGAACGCCGCCGAGGCGGGCGCGATCGGCATGGATGGCGCGATGCCGGACGTGAAGAGCCTGCGTATTCCGCTGCGCTACCTCGCCAACATGCTGACAGCCGGTGACGAGGCGCCGATCGCTACCGCGCTTGAGCGGATGCTTGCGATGCGTTCCTACATGCGGGCCAAGACCGTCGACGGGGTTCGCGACGAAGGGATCGCCGCACGTGTCGGTCTCTCGGGTCGTGTGATCGAGGATATGTATAAGATCATGGCGCTCGCCGATTACGAGGACCGCTTCGTGATCCCGACGACCCATCGTGAACAGGTCGAGGATGCCTATGACCTGCGCGCGGGCACCGGGTTCACCGATTGCAACGGCTGCTCGACCGGGATCTCGAAGGGCTCGCTCTTCGGGGGCTCCAAAAGACCGCTCAAGATGCCGCAGGAGGTGCAGTGATGGACCATCAACTCAACGATCGCACGCTCAAGGCCTTCTCGGTCCTGCTGAGCTATCCGACGCAGGAACTGCAACAAGCGATGCCGGAGATCGGGGGCGTTCTCGCCTCCGAGACGCGGCTCACGGCGGCGGCACGGCGGGACTTGCGCCCGCTGATCGAAGAACTCGGTGCCCGTGACATCTACGCGCTCGAAGAGGACTATGTGATGCTCTTCGACCGCTCGCGCAGCCTGTCGCTCAACCTCTTCGAACATGTCCATGGAGAAAGCCGTGATCGTGGCGGTGCCATGGTCGACCTGCTCGAGACCTATCGTGCGGCAGGTTTTGAGCCAGCAACGACCGAACTGCCCGACCATCTTCCCGTGCTGCTCGAGTTCCTTGCGGCTCGTCCGCCCGAGGAAGCGCGCGATATGCTGGCGGATGCAGCCCATATCCTCGCTGCGGTCGGGGAACGGTTGGGCAAGCGCGAGAGCGCCTATGCGGCGATCTTCACGGCGCTCGTGCAAATGTCGGGTGAGATGGCTGACGAGGAGGCTGTGGCCGAGATTCTCGCGCGACCTGATCCGTCCCCCGACGATCTCGAGGAGATCGACAAGATCTGGGAAGAAACCGAGGTTACCTTCGGTCCCGACCCGAATACAGGCTGTCCGCAGGTGCGCGACATGCTCGCGCAGATGGATCCGCCCAAACTGCGCCACGCGAAAACCGCGGCGGAATGACGGAGGCTCAGATGAATACGTTTCTCTTTGGCATCTACCCCTACATCGCACTTTCCGTGCTCTTCCTGGGATCGATCGCGCGTTACGATCGTGATCCCTTCACTTGGAAAACCTCGTCGAGCCAGTTGCTGCGACAGCGTCATTTCGCGATCGCATCGATCCTGTTCCATGTCGGGGTTCTTGTGATCTTCGTGGGCCATGTCGTCGGCCTTCTGACGCCGATCTGGGTATTCGACATGCTCCATGTCAGCCACGGCGCCAAACAAATCCTCGCAATCGTGGCAGGCGGGATCGCGGGCGTGATGGCGACGATCGGCGGCGGGATGCTGCTCTATCGCCGCTGGACCGACCAACGTATCCGGTTGACGTCGAGCTTTGCCGATATCGCGATCCTCGTGCTCCTGCTGGCTCAGCTTCTGCTCGGTCTCGGGACGGTTCCGGTGAGCTGGCAACACTCCGACGGTCACGAGATGGTCAAGTTCATGACATGGGCGCAGATGATCTGGACGTTCCAGCCGGGTGCTGCGGACTATGTCGCGGGCGCGGCGCTTGTGTTCAAGCTGCACATCCTGCTCGGACTGACCATTTTCCTGTTGGTCCCCTTCACCCGCCTCGTTCACATAGCTTCGGGGATCTTCGCGCCGCTACGTTATTTGCTGCTGCGCCCCGGTTATCAGATCGTGCGGTCTCGCCGGAGCTCCAAGTTGCCTGAGCGCAGTGCTGCCGACATCAATAAGGGGCGTATCGCTGCGGCGAAGCGACCTTCGGCTGCGGAGTGAGAGCAATGACCAGACCGCTCTTTCCCGATGTCGTCGTGAATGGCCAGACTATCCCTTCCGCGGCGATTGCTGCGGAAGCCCAGCATCATAACGGCCCGAGTGACAAACCCGGCATTGCCTGGCGCAAGGCGGCCAATGCGCTCGCGGTTCGCGCGCTTCTTCTGCAAGAAGCGGAGCACCGTGCGATTGACGCCGACCCTCAGGATGTCGCTCCGGGACAGATCGAGACCGAGGACGAGGCTCTGATCCGTGCGCTTCTCGAGGATGCCGTCGAGGTGACGCCTCCCTCCGAGGAGGATATCCAAGTCGAATGGAGCCGTGATCCCACGCGGTTCCGCGCCCCGCCGCTTTGGGAAGCCGCGCATATACTGATCGCCTGCGATCCGCGCAACGAGGCGCAACGCGAGACAGCTGAGGCCCGCGCGCGCGCCTTGGCGACAGAGGCGATCGAAAAACCCAAAAGCTTTGCGCGTCTAGCCAAGGAGAATAGCGACTGCTCGTCGCGCGGCGAGGGTGGCTTCCTCGGCCAACTCGGCCCGGGCGACACCGTTCCTGAGTTCGAGAAAGCCCTGCGTGCGCTTGGCCAAGGAGAGCTCACCGCGGAGCCCGTGCTCAGTCGTTTCGGCTGGCATGTGATCCGGCTCGATGCGGTCGCCGAAGGCGCTCCACTGCCATACGAGACCGTGCGTCCGCGTATTGCCGAAGCGATGGAGAAGGCAGCCTGGATACGCGCAGTGCGCGCCTTCGTGGCGGAGCTCGCCGCACGAGCAGATATCTCTGGGGTCGATCTGACGGCATAGGGACAAAAGCGATGCTGAGCGATCTTTTCACCCGCAACCGCACTTGGTCGGAACGCCGCAAGGCGGAGGAGCCTGGCTATTTCTCACGTCTTGCGACGCGGCAAAACCCGGAGTTCTTCTGGGTTGGTTGCGCCGATAGCCGCGTGCCTGCGAATGTTGTTGCGGGGCTCGATCCCGGCGAGGTCTTCGTCCACCGGAACGTCGCCAACGTCGTGCATTCTTCAGACATGAACTTGCTGAGTGCGCTTGAATTTGCCGTCGAAAGCCTTGGTATTCGCGAGATTATCGTCTGTGGTCATTACGGCTGCGGCGGGGTCAAGGCGGCGACCGAGGATATGCTGGGCGGTCTGACGGATCACTGGCTCGAGCCCATTCGTCGCCTGGCGCGCGCTTACGCGATCGATCTTGGCCAACTGGCCGAGATCGAGTCCCGACGCGACAGGCTGGCGGAGCTCAATGTGATCGAGGGCGTGCGGCGTATTGCTGAGACACCAATTCTTCAGCGCGCTTGGGCCGCCGGCGAGCCAGTCAAGGTTCACGGACTAATCTATGGCCTCAAGGACGGCGTGCTTGCCGATCTTGACTGCACGATCACCCGCGCCAGTGTTTTCGGTGAGGATGTTCCGCATCTGAGCACTGCAGCGGATTGAACGGAAAGGACAAAAGATGTTTCCCATTGCCGCTATCGAAAGCCCCGGTCGGGGCGACGCGGACTTCCTGATGGCGCGATTTGCGCGACAGACGATTTCGCGAGGACTTCGCGTGTGTGGCGTTGTGCAGGTCAATATCGATCGACCCCAAAGCCACGCTTGCGACATGGACATCCAGGTCCTGCCCAATGGACCCGTTCTATCGATCTCTCAGGCACTCGGCGCGGGATCTCGCGGATGCCGTCTTGATCCCGCCGCGCTCGAGACCTCCGTCGCGGCGGTGTCACGCAGTCTCGCCGACGGGCCCGATCTGCTCGTGGTGAACAAGTTCGGCAAAATGGAAGCTGAAGGGCGCGGGTTTCGCCCGGTTATCGCGGAGGCGGTCACGCGGGGCATTCCCGTCCTCGTGGGCATCAACGGCCTGAACGAACATGCTTATGACGAGTTTACGGGCGGATATGGTTGTCGCCTTCCTTTCTCACTCAAGGCGCTCAACGACTGGTTCGACGAAGCGCGAGGTCTTGTGGGCACCTGAGGGGCCACCGAGGGCGCTTTCGATTTCGTAAATTCCGAGAGCAATGGTCGCTGGCAATGCGGGATTGGTTTCAGTTCAAAGAGCCAGTTGACGTTTCGATAGCTGTCCCATAGTAAGTAATCAATAACTAACTAAGGGCATGTGATGCGAAAATCCGCAGATCTACGAAAAGCAGAAATCGTCTCGACCGTCCTCGAGATGGCCGACCAGATCGGCCCTGATCGCGTGACTACGAATGCGGTCGCGAAACAGATCGGGCTGACACAGGCGGCTCTGTTCCGGCACTTCCCGTCCAAGGCGGAGCTTTGGGGTGCGGTCGCCGAACATGTCACCGGCACCCTGGCGGCAGCCTGGGAGGCAGCGCTCGAGGGTGTGTCAGATCCGCTGGAGCGGGTGCGCGCATTGGTGGCGGCACAGCTTGGGGTGATCGCGCACACTCCGGCGATCCCAATGCTCCTGTTCTCGCGAGAATTGACGACCGAGAACGAAGTTCTGCGCGGGGCTTTTCGGGAGCGCCTAAGCGTATTTCATGAAACGCTTGAGGCGGACATCGCCGCCGCACAGGCACAGGGGCGGATAACGGTCGATCTCACGCCGCGTGATGCTGCTTATCTGCTGAGCTCGCTTGTCCAGGGCGCCGCGATCCGATGGGCGCTCGGGCCGCGCACGACTTCAATGGAAGAGACCGGGCTGGCGCTGCTGGATGTGCAACTGCGCTTGCTCGAATGCAGGAAGGATGGCTGAGAGATGCGTAAGAGCTGGTTTGTCGTCGGTGTAGCCGCAGTCGCGCTGGCGGGTGGGATCTGGGTGCTGCGCCACCGTCCGCTGCCGGTAACGGTGCTTTCGCCAGAGACGGATGTCACGCTCCGGATTTATGGTTTGGGAACAGTTGAGGCACGTGTGCTGAGCGCCGTTGGCTTCGAACTGGGGGGCGCCGTGCAGAGCCTGTCAACAGATGCTGGTGATCGTGTTATGGCCGGGCAGGAATTGGCGCGTTTGCATCCCGAAGAACAACAGGCGCGCGTTGCCCAAGCTGATGCGGGGGTGGAAGCGGCACGTGCAGCGCTCGCCAAGGCGGAAGCTGCCCTGCCACGCGCTCAGGCGGTTTTGTCACAGCGCGAGGCGGCCAATACGCGCCAGCAGGAACTTGCACGAACGGATCGCACCTCAAAGCAGAGCGCGGAGGAAACCCAGCGCGATCTCGATGTGGCGCGCGCAGATCTCGCGGTGGCCGAAACCGAGCTGATGGTGCTGCGGGCTCAGGCGGCGGAGGCGGACGCTAATCTGCAATCGGCCCGCACGCTTCTGGATAAACACGTTCTGGCGGCTCCCTATGATGCCTTGATCATTGCACGCAAGGCCGAGGCCGGCACGGTGGTCAAGGCGGGTGACACGATCTTCAGCCTGATTGATCCGCAGACGATCTGGATTCAGGCCTATATCGACGAGGAGCGCGCGGGTCAGCTTGCGCTGGGGCAGGTGGGCGCCATCCGTCTTCGTTCGCGCCCACAACATGAGTTTCATGGCGAAATCGTGCGGATCGGGCTGGAAAGCGACCGCGTCAACGAGGAGCGCAAGGTCTGGCTCGCCTGCGCGGATTGCCCCGCCGAAATGTATCTGGGCGAACAGGCTGAGACTCTGGTCACGACGGGTCATCGCGATCGGGCGTTGATGGTGCCCGAGGTCGATATCACGGGCTTCGACGGTGCTTCGGGAACGGTCTGGATAGCGCAGGATGGTGCGCTCGCGCAGGCGACCCTGGAATTCGGTGCGCGCGACGATCTCGGCCGCGCAGAGGTGACGGACGGTCTGCCGGAAGGCGCAGAGGTTGTTTCGCCGGTTCCCAAAGGCGCTGTCGAAGGCCGAAAGGTGAGAGTCGAGGTAGACGAATGAATCTTGCGCTCAAGGATATCCGGCATAGCCTGTTTCGCTTTGTCCTGACCTGCTTCGGGTTGGGGTTGCTGATGACTGTCGTGCTGGCGATGATCGGGATTTATAACGGTCTTGTTTCGGATGCACTTGCGGCAGTCAAAGCACCGCGCGCAGATCTCTGGGTCGTTGAGGCGAATACTCAGGGGCCCTTTGCCGAGGCGTCTTCGCTACCTTCCGCGACGCGCGATGCGGTGGCGCGTCTTCCGGGGATCTCTGACGCGGGCGCGATCACTTACCAGACGATCGAGGCACAGCACGGGACGCAGACGCTTCGGCTATATGTTATAGGTTACGAGCGCGGTCGTCCCGGAGGTCCCTCCACCATCACTGATGGGCGTGGGCTTGGGCGCAGCCACTACGAACTGGTGGCCGACCGAAAGTCGGCGCTTCAGGTCGGCGACACGATCCGTATCGGACGTAACCGGTTTACCGTCGTCGGGCTGACAGAAAATGCGATGAACTCCGGCGGTGACCCCGCGGTCTTCATGACGCTTTCCGACGCGATGGCCCTTCAAAGCGAACTCGATCCCGCAGCCGAGAGGGTCCGCGCGGCGCGTGGCGCAACATCGCCAGACGCCAGCAATGTCGCCGCAGTAATTGCACGGATCGAGCCCGATGCCGATGTTGAGCGGGTGGCTGCGACGATCAGGCAATGGAAACATCTGGGCGCCCTGACCCAGGCACAGCAAGAAGAACTGTTGCTCGCATCGGTCGTCGATCGCGCACGCCGCCAGATCGGTCTATTCTTGGGCATCCTGCTCACCGTCTCGGCAGTGGTGATCGCGCTGATCATCTACACGATGACGATGGAGAAGCTGAAACAGATCGCGACGCTCAAGCTGATCGGGGCACCAGATCGCACGATCCTCGGTCTCATAGTTCAGCAGGCTCTGATCCTGGGAATTTCCGGCTGGGCGATCGGGCTGTCTTTGATTTTGCTGGTGAAAGACAGTTTTCCTCGCCGTGTTGTGCTGGAGCCCACCAACGCATTGGTGCTTGCCGGGATCATCGTTGGTGTCTGCATCGTGGCCTCCGGGCTCGGTATCCGTGCCGCGCTCAAGGTTGACCCTGCGACGGCGATTGGAGGCTGATATGGCAATTGGTGACCTTCTCGTCGATGTGTCAGGCGTAGCCAAGCATTATGGCGAGGGTGAAACACGCGTCGATGCATTGCGCGTGGTCGATTTGCAGATCCATGCGGGCGAGGTGGTGGCGATGCTCGGCCCTTCGGGTTCGGGAAAGACCACACTGCTCAACATTATCGGATGCATTGTTGACCCCTCGGCAGGCCGTCTCTTGCTCGATGGCGAGACGGTGTTTGACGGCCGATGGCTGCGTGGCAACCTGCGTCAACTTCGTCTCGACAAGATCGGCTTCATCTTTCAGGCGCATAACTTGCTTCCGTTCCTCACAGCCGAAGAGAATGTCTCGGTGGTGCTGAATCTCGCGGGCTGGAAGCCTGCGGCGGCGAAAGCACGGGCACGCGAATTGCTGGATTATCTCGAGGTCGGACATCGCGCCGAGGTCAAGCCCGCGCATCTGTCAGGTGGGGAAGCGCAGCGCGTTGCCATCGCGCGCGCATTAGCGAACCGACCCCGGATCATTCTTGCCGACGAGCCAACGGCTGCTCTCGATTCCGTGCGGGCTCAGCTTGTGATGGATTTGCTGCGAAAGCTCGCCGTCGAGCAGGAAGCCTGTATTCTCACCGTGACGCACGACGAGAAAATCTTCGACCGCTTCGATCGGCTGATCCATCTCCGCGACGGGGCGCTGATCGAAGCGTGAGGTGTTTCCGCGAAGAAGGCGTTGCTTCGCTTGTCTTCCGAATATTGGAGCCGCGCGGCAAAGGTTCATCTTCTTCACAAACAGTAGGTGCTATTCGCTTTCGTGAAAGACGCCTCGGGGGCAGTGTCATGAAGGTGCGCTTTCTCCCGAGAATTTAGCGTTGGTCGCGCGTTTCAGCTTGTTTGCAGACGCAGAGTGATTGCGTGGCACACCAGGCGGAGTGGGGAGCGTTTCTGATGCAGCCCGACAAAGGCCGCTCGTGGCGTGATCAAGGTCGTGAAATCTTCTTTAGCAGGGGCGTTCGAATTGGATGCCGTCTGACGTCTCCATCGAGTTCCGAACACGTGATTGAAGAACGCTTCATGTGCTCGATCCGCGAAGTTTATTCAGACGAGAATGGCTGCCGATCTAGGTCGAGAGCAAAGAAAATCGAAGCTCCAGATCAATCAGGCTAATCCTCACGCCGAAGCAGAAGAGCCGCGCCCGGGCCCATGTGGCGTAGGCAACGGCTACATCCTGGCCACGATTTCCTGTGGATTGAGGAACGAAACCTCTTCGGTATTTCACCCCAAAGCACCACAATAGGGAATGCGGGGCCAAAACCTCGGAAATTCAGGCCCCAAGAGGGAATATCGCTAGGAAAGAAGATGGCCACAAGCCCCCAGGCACACTCGAAAAGACTTGTCGCCACACTTGTGCGCGAATTGTCCGACGCTGGATTGGCCGGCGCGCGGATCGAGGTTAAGCCAGATGGCTGTGTCATCCTCCACATGACGAAGATTGAACAAGAACACCCTGATGACTTCCTCAGCGGTGATCTGAGGATGGGGAAGAAATGACGAGGAGAGCGCTCCCTAAATATGTCTACGAAGATCGTGAGTATGTTCGGTTTATTCGCCGGGCTCGCGGCCAGTCAGAGATGATGCACGAGGAGCCGGGGTCGCCAGAATTTTGGGATCATTATAATCGGCTTCTTAAGGCAGAAAAGTCAGCTCCTTCCAATAGGAACTTTGAGGCCCTTATTCTAAGCTATTATGAAAGCGAGGCTTTTCAGAAACTCGCTCCCCGCACGAAAAGCGACTACCACAAGTATATTAGCCATATTCGAGATATTTGGGGCGACTATGAGCCGGCTAAGATCGAAACAACGCACATCTACGAGTTACAGCAAGCGAACAGGCATCATTGGCGCCAAGCGAACTATCTCGTTCAGGTTATGGTGGTGCTCCTCAACCATGCAAGACTGAAAGGCTTTATTAAAGGAACCGGTGACAAAACCGCGGCGCATGGCGTTCCTCTCCTGAAGCAAAAAAGTGACGGCTGGGAGCCGTGGCCGCAGGATGTGCGCGAAGAGTTCGAAGAAGTTGCAACAGCTAGAGCAAGGCTTGTTTACGAACTTTGTATCGGGACCGGCCAGCGCATTGGCGATGTGGTGAAGATCCGTTGGGGCGACCTTTCGGAGGGCGTCTATCGGGTTAAGCAAGGCAAAACTGACAAGGAGTTGTGGATCCCGCTCACCGAACGCTTGGCGGAGTATCTATCTGCGGTTCCCAAGAAGGGACTTCACGTGATCACAGATGCAAAGGGGCGGCCAGTAAGCTACCGCATGATCGCCGAGGAGATGCGTAAGGTGAAGGCAAGCATGAAGCATCCGCAAGCTAAGAAATATGTCACGCACGGTCTGCGCAAGAATGCGACGATCGAGCTCTACTTAGCTGGATGCGACGACGAAATGGTGAAGGCCGTCACAGGTCACTCGGGCGTAGAAATGCTGAAAAAATATGGTGGTGAGGTCCGACAGCGACTTTTTGCACAGCAGGCCCAAGAAGCCCGGAATCGAATGGAACAGAACAAGAAGGGAACGTGAAAGTTTCAACGCTTGTTTCAAAATCCGATTTCTGAACGAGAAAGCGCGACGTAAGTCATTGAAAAATTTGGAGGCGAGTACCGGAATCGAACCGGTGTACACGGATTTGCAATCCGCTGCGTCACCACTCCGCCAACTCGCCGCCGTGGTGTTGGCGTCAGATACGGTATCGCAAGCGCCCGCGCAAGAGGCGAGTTGTGCCTTTGGCGCATTGTGCGCAGGCGACGTCGGCTCTGAGCGTAAGGGCAGGTCCGAAGGCCCTCTCGCATAACTTGCTCAGACCCTGCTTCTGTGGCAAAACCGGCCACAAGGGTTTGCTACCGAAGAGTTCTCGACATGCAAGATTTCGCTACGCGCCGCACCATGATGGTCGACACGCAGGTCCGTCCCAGCGATGTGACCAAATTTCCGATCATCGCGGCGATGCTGCATGTGCCGCGCGAGCAATTCGTGCCCGCGGCCAAGCGCGAAGCCGCCTATATCGGGGAAAACCTCGAACTCGCGCCGGGCCGCGTGCTGCTGGAACCGCGCAATTTCGCGAAGATGCTCGATGCGCTCGACATCCAGCCCGATGATCTGGTCCTCGATGTGGGCGCGGGGCTCGGCTATTCCTCCGCCGTGATCGCGCGGATGGCCGAGGCGGTCGTCGCGCTCGAAGACGAGGAGATGGCATCGCAGGCAGAGGCCGCGCTGGCAGAGGCGGGGGCCGACAATGTCGCCGTCGTCACCGGCGCGCTGACCGAGGGCGCGGCGCAGCACGGCCCCTATGACGCGATCCTCATCGAAGGGGCGGTCGAAACCGTTCCCGCCGCGCTGATCGAGCAACTCAAGGAAGGCGGCCGGATCACCGCAATTTTCATGGAAGACGCCCTCGGGGTCGCCCGGATCGGTTACAAGATCGACGGTGCGATGAGCTGGCGCGATCTTTTCAATGGCACCGCACCTGTCCTCCAGGGGTTCGTGAAGCCGCGTGAATTCGTGCTCTGAGGAGCACATCGAATAGGCTAGCTGTTTTGCAGGATATGCAATCGGGCGCTGAGCCGATAGAATTTGAAGTAATCGCGCCCGGCGGCAGAGGGACAACACCTGCATCTGCGGCGATACAGGAAACGAGGGACATTCGATGCTGCGCAAGACTCTGACTATGACCGCTTTGGTCGCGGCTACCGCATTTGGGCCGGTCGCGGCAGGGGCGGAGACGCTCGCCGATGCGCTGGTCTCTGCATATCGCAATTCGAACCTGCTGGAGCAGAACCGGGCCGCTTTGCGGGCCGCCGATGAAGACGTCGCTCAGGCGGTCGCGAATCTGCGCCCGGTCCTGCAATGGACCGCGAGCTACGATTACCTGAATTCCGACGCAACTGGGGCGATCTCGCAGAGCGCCTCGACCTCGCTCGGTGCGTCGATGACGCTGTTCGATTTCGGTCGCAACAAGATCAATGTCTCGATGAAGAAAGAGACCGTGCTGGCCACCCGTGAGGGTCTGCGCTCGGTCGAGCAAAACGTGTTGCTCTCGGCGATTCAGGCCTATTCGGACGTGAAATCGGCCTCCGAGCAGGTCGCGATCAACCAGAATTCGGCACGCGTCCTGAACGAAGAACTCAAGGCCTCGAACGACCGTTTCGAAGTTGGTGAAGTCACCAAGACCGACGTGTCGCTCGCTCAGGCACAGCTCGCGTCCGCCCGTGCCTCGCTCGCTGCGGCACAGGGCAACCTGCGCTCCGCACGCGAGGCCTACAAGGCGGCCACTGGCCACTATCCGAGCAACCTCGCGGCCTTCCCGAAGCGTCCGTCTCTGCCGGGTTCGCTGGATGCTGCACGTGACATCGCGCTGCGCACCCATCCGAGCATCAAGCAGCTGCAGCACACCGTCGCGGTCTATGACCTCGGTGTGGATTACGCCCGCGCCAATCGCCTGCCGAAAATCACCGGTTCGCTTGGCCTGCGCCAGCAAGAGCAGGGCGTGCAGACGCAATCCGCCGGGATCGAGCTGAACCAGACGCTTTATTCGGGTGGCGCGCTTCTTTCGGCGCAGCGTCAGGCCGTGGCGAACGATCAATCGGCCCGCGCGCAGCTGAGCCAGGCGGGTGTGACGGTCTCGCAAAACGTGGCCAACGCCTGGGCGGCGATCGACATCGCGAAGGCGCAGATTTCGGCTTACGACCAGCAGATCACCGCAGCCCGCACCGCCTATCAGGGCGTCAAGGAAGAGGCGCTTCTGGGCGCGCGCACCACGCTCGACGTGCTCTCGGCCGAGCAGGACCTGCTGGATGCGCAGGCGGGCCGGATCGACGCGGCGGCCACTCTGCAGGTAGCTTATTATCAACTTTTGTCCGCTATGGGTCTGTTGACGGTAGAAAACCTGAAGCTTGGAATTCCGACCTATGATCCCGCGGCCTATTACAACTCGGTCCGCACCGCGCCCCTCACGCTCAGCCCGCAGGGCAAGCGTCTGGATCGTGTGCTCAAGGCCATCGGCCAGTAACGACCGAACGGTGTTTCGGCGGGCTTTCGGGCCCGCCTGCCGCGCCGCTGTGGCGCAGGCATCGCAGCCTCCGGGTGTCCCTTTCAGTTTCGGATCCGTCACGGCTGGACAGGCGCGCGTGCGCGCTGCAGGATGGAGTGATCATGGCTGATACCCGACCCAGACCCGAAATCGAAGATGTGCTGGCATCGATCCGGCGACTGGTGTCGCAGGACAGTCCACGTGTGGCCGAGAGCTATCCGACCTCGAGAGGGGAGGGCTCGACGCCCGATCCTCTGGTTTTGACACCCGCGCATCTCGTGTCGGACACTCAGGCGGAGTCGAAAGGCGATATCCACGATCTCGAATGGTCCGCGCCGGGTGTTTCTCCGGAAGAGGAAGCCGCAGAGGCGCAGGATGACGCCGTCGAACTGTCGGAGGCGCCCACCGAGTCGGTGGAGCCCGCAACGCTTTCCGAGGCGCGTCGCAAGCCGCAGAATTTCGAACCCGAATTCGACGATGCCGAGGCCGAGCCCTGGCCGTCGGAGGCGGAATTGCCGCAGGGCAGCTTTGACGACGAGCTCAAGCGGCTGGAGGGCTCGCTCGCCCAGCTTGAGGCAGAGGTGGCGCGCGATGGTGCCGATTACGAATCCGAAACGGGCGACGCGTTCGAACCGGCAGGCACCGCGCCGCTGACCGAACTGCCCGAAAGTTTTACGCCGGTTTGGGATCAGGGCTCCGATCCGGAGCAGACCTTCACCAGCGCCGAGTGGGAGGACGTGGCCGGCTTCGTCGCGCCGCATGCGCCGGAAGCCAACGAGGCGGAAGACGACACGGATATCGCCAGCGAGACGCTTGAAAGCGTCGGGGATGATCCTCTGGCGGGCCTCGATTTCGATGACGCCGCTCCCGCAGAGGTCGAGCCGGAAGACATCAGCGCGGAGGAAGAGACCTTCGGGACCGAGGCCGTGATCGGCTTCGACGTGCCGCCGGGAGCCGAGGCAGAGCCTGAGCCTGCGTCGCTGCAGGACGCCACCGCAGCGCAGGATTGGGAAGATCTCACGCCGGAGATGGACGGCGCTGATAGTGCTTCCGAGTTCGTGCAGGCGAGCGAGCATGCGGCTGACACACCGCCGCGTCGCCTGCATCTCAGCGATGCCGGGGCGCGTGCCCCGGAGCCGGAGCCGCGGACGTCCAGCTATGCGGAGCTGCGTGCGTCGCTCGAGGAGGATTTCGAGGCGGATGAGATCGCCGCGCTCGAGGCCGAGCTTGCGTCCACGTCGGACCAGCCCGATGCCGCCTTGCATCCGCTGGCGCAATCGATGACCGAGACCCAGCTCCGGCACCTCGTGTCTTCGCTGCTGCGCGAAGAGCTTCAAGGCGCGCTCGGTGCGAAGATCACGCGCAACCTGCGCAAGATGGTGCGTCGCGAAGTGCAGCGCGCTCTGATGAGCCGCGATCTGGACTGAAGCTTTTCGGGTTGGGGAAAAGCCGGGGCAGGGTACGCGATGCGACTCAGCCCTACGCGGTGCGGTCATGGCTTACATTGACTGAGAAGCTCTCGCACGGAAGGGAGCGCAAACCGCCCTTCTTGATCGCTGAGAAGAACACGCCCAAGAAATTCAAAACGGCGCGCCCTGTGGGACGCGCCGTTTTGTGTATCCAACTGTCGCCGTGGCGCCTGAAAGGATCAGGCGGCTTCGGCCTCGTGTTCGTCCGAAATCGCGGCGAGACGGCGTTCGCTTTCTTCGCGCGACAGGGCGACCGACGTGCGGACACCTTTGCCGACGAATTCCATCAAACCCCGGACGACGCGCTCGTTCGGATCGATGCCGGCGCAGGACAGAACTTCACGACCATCGCGCGAGCGTGCCCAGCGGGCGATCTGCTCGGGACCGTTGCCGTATTTCTTGTCGTCTGCAATCGCATCATCCAGCGCCGCGAGAACCACAGCGGCGAACAGTTTGCGGGCTCGTTGGCCCTGCTCGTAATTGAAGGCCGAGCCGTCAACGAAATCGCGCATTCTTCCGTCCTTTGTTATTGCTCTTGCGTTTCCTGGCGTGAGGGCCATCTAGGCCGTTCGGCCCCCGATTCGATATGCCTTGGGTCACATGGCAGGTATGCGGCTAGCGCATATCACCTTTGCCGCCCATCAAAAGCTAGCCCCCTCACAAGGGATCGCAATGCACGCGAAGTAAGCGTGTGCCGCTGGAATTCAAGGCCGGCTATTTGCGAAGCGCGAACGCACGAAGGCCTAGATGGTCTTCTAAGTGATTGAAATTGCGCTCTATTGATGGTCTTCAGATCGCGCGAATTCGTTCGTATTACGAAGGATTTCTTGCGGTCGTTTCCTCTGCGTCACGATGTTCCGTAAAACGCATGGATGGGGCTTGCGCTTTCTGAAACATTTGATCCTCGCCGGTCATAAATAAGTGACCACCGCGTCACCCGCCGACATCTCGCCCGATGCGCGCCCGAGGCGCAGATAGGCGATCGCGCGATCGCCGGAACGGGTGAAAAGACGCCCGACGCTGCGCCCGTCCGAGGTGATCTCGGTTCCCGGCTCGGCGGGGCCTTTGACATCGACTGTGACGAAGCCTTTGCGCAGCTCGGTCTTGTGCTTCATCCGCGCGGTGACTTCCTGACCGACATAGCAGCCTTTGCGGAAATCGACGCCGTCCAGCCGATCGAACCCGGCCTCGAGGATGAACGTGTCGGGGGTCAGCTCGATACCGGTCTCAGGGATGCAATGCGCAACGCGGATCGCGTCCCAATCGGTGCCGTCATCGTCCGCTTTGTCCCCGTAGAGCCGCCAGCCCATGTCGGGATGGCGCGGATCGGCCAGCGCGCCCTCGGGCGCAGGCCCGGTGCCGCGATAGACCTTCAGATCGGAGGGGGCGATCGCGACATCCGCACGCAGCTTGTACATGCCCAGCCGCTTGATCGTCGCCTCGGCGATGCTCTCGTCGATATCGAGCACGATCGCCTCGCCCCGCGCCAGCAGGAAGAAATCGGCAAGGTATTTGCCCTGCGGCGTCAGCAGGGCGGTATAGACCAGCCCGTCTTTCACGTGGCTCACGTCGTTCGTCACCAGCCCTTGCAGGAAGTGCTCGCGATCCGCACCGGTGATCTCGTAGAGAATGCGCTCGGCCATAGAGGTCTCCTTTCCCCGCCCATGTAGGCAGCCGGGACGGGAATGCCAACTCAATCGAGAAGCTGCATCCGGCAGAGCCCGGCATAGGGCCCGTTCTTGGCCAGCAGCTCGTCATGCGTGCCCTGCTCCACGACCTGACCTTCGACCACCACGATGATCTTGTCGGCATTGCGCACCGTCGACAGGCGGTGGGCGATGACCAGCGTCGTGCGGCCCTGGCTCAGGTCCGCCAGTGCCTGCGCGACCTTGGCCTCGGAGACGGTGTCGAGGGCGGAGGTCGCCTCGTCGAGCAGCAGGATCGGCGCGTCGCGCAGCACGGCGCGCGCGATGGCGACCCGCTGGCGTTGCCCGCCCGACAGCGCCGAGCCGCGCGGGCCTGCGCCGGTATTGATGCCGTTTTGCAGAAGGTCGGTGAATTCGGTCACATGAGCCGCTTCGAGCGCGGTCTGGATATGATCGGTGTCGACTTCCTGCCGCCCGAGCAGAACATTCTCGCGGATCGTCTCGTCGAACAGCGCGGAATCCTGCGACACCGTCGAGAAATGCTGGCGCAGTTCGGCAAGGCCGAGAGCGTTCAGTGGCGTGCCGCCCAGCGTGATGCGCCCGCTATCGGGATCGACGAGTCGGGTCAGCAGGTTGAACACGGTGGTCTTGCCCGCACCCGAGGGGCCGACAAGCGCGGTGGTCTGGCCGGGCTCCGCCACGAAGCTGAGGCCGCGCAGGACGTGCTTGTCGCCGTAATGCAGATGCACGTCGTCGAACTCGATCCGGGTGGTCTCGGGCAGGGCGGCAGGCTGCGCGGGCGAGGTGATCGCGGGTTGGGTGTCGAACAGGCGATAGATCCGCTCGAGGCTCGCCGCCGCCGTTTGCCATGCGCCTGCCGAATTCGCGAGGCGGCGCAGCGGCTGGAAGGCCAGCGCCATCGCGGTGAAGAAGGACATGAAATCGCCCACCGAGCGCTCGCCCTCCAGAATTTGCTGGCCGCCGAGAATCAGCACCACGAAGAAGCCGAGACCGGTGATGATGTCGATCATCGCGGGCACGAGGCCGGAGATGAAGGTGGTCTTGATCTGGGCGATGCGGACCTCGTTCACCAGACGGGCGAAGCGCCCCGCCTGATACTCCTCGATCCCGTTGAGCTTCACGGCGGCGATGCCGTGGAAGACCTCGTCGAGCCGGGTCGCGCGTTCGGAAGAGCTTTCGCGCATCTGGCGTGTCTTGCGGCGAATATAGCGTTGCGCCATGGCGACCGGGAGGATCAGGAGCGGCGCGCCGATCACAGCCCCAAGCGTCCAGCCGGGATCGATGGCGACAGCCACGCCGAACAGCGAAATCAGAGAGACCGCGTCGCGCCCGGTGCTGGAGATGAAGATCTTCCACACGTTCTGCACGGCCGAGGTGTCGCCCTGCACGCGTTCGATCAGCGCGCCGGGCGGGTTGGCCTGATAGAAATGCTGGTCGAGCCGCAGCATGTGCCGGAACAGGTCGATCTGCATATCGCTCGAGGTGCGCAGCGAGACGCTCGTCATCACCGTGCGCGAGGCCACCGAGGTCACGGCGCGGATCAGGAATAGCCCGAAGATCGCGCCGCCGACCCACCAGATCAGATCGCTTTCGCCCTGCACGAAGACCTTGTCGAAGAGCGGCTTGAGCATCCAGCTCAGTGCGCCCAGCGTCGAGCCTTCGATCATAAGAAGCACCATCGACACGCCAATCATCGGCCAGTGCTTGAGCAGATAATCGCGCCACATCCGGCCCGCGAGGTGTTTCGACGTGTAAGGATTTGCAGTCTTGGCCACGAGGCACCATGCGATAGGCGCGCCATTCGGCACGCGGTTAAGCCCGTGAATTACCGCGAGACAGGGGGCGCGTGCAAGCCGGGCGCGAGATTGACGCGGCGGGCGGGCGGCATTACCGATTATCCGTTCTGCCAGACGGAGATACCCGATGAGCCTTGCCCAAGGTCGCCCCTACCTCGCCATTCCCGGACCCTCGACGATGCCTGACCGTGTTCTGGCCGCGATGCATCGTCCCGCGCCCAATATCTACGAAGGCGAGATCGAGGAGATCGCGGCCCGGGTCGCGGCGAACCTGCGCCGGGTGGCGATGTCCTCGTCCCATGTCGCGATCTATATCGCCAACGGGCACGGGGCCTGGGAGGCGTCGATCTCAAACGTGTTCTCGCGCGGGGACAAGGCGCTGAGCCTCGTGACCGGGCGCTTCGGCAATATCTGGGCGCGCAACGCCGCCACGATGGGCGTGGACGTTCAGCGTCTGGAATTCGGGATCAAGGCCCCCGCCGATCCTGCAAAGGTCGAAGAGGCGCTGCGGGCCGACAAAGACCACGAGATCAAGGCCGTGCTGCTCACCCATGTCGATACCGCGACCTCGGTGGTCAATGACGTGGCGGCGATCCGTGCGGCGATCGACGCGGCGGGGCATCCGGCGCTCTTGATGGTCGATTGCATCGCCTCTCTGGGATGCGACGAGTTCCGGATGGATGATTGGGGCGTCGACGTGATGGTCGCCGCCAGCCAGAAGGGCCTGATGGTGCCGCCGGGTCTGGGCTTCGTCTGGTTCTCCGACAAGGCGCTGGCGGCAAGCCGCGAGGCCGATCTGGTCACCCCTTATTGGGACTGGCAGCCGCGCGCTTTCCCCGAAATGGTCTATCAGTATTTCGGGGGCACTTCGCCGACGCATCACCTCTTCGGCCTGGATGAATCGCTCAAGATGATCCTCGAGGAGGAGGGTCTGACCCATATCTGGGCGCGTCACGCGACGCTCGCCTCCGCTGTCTGGGCGGCTTTCGAGACGTGGGGACAGGAGGGAGACATCGCGCTCAACATCGCGAACCCGACCCATCGCGCCCATTCGGTGACTGCGGCGCGGATCGGGGCGGGCAATGCCCAGCGGCTGCGCAGTTGGCTCGAACGCGAGGCGGGGGTGACGCTGGGGATCGGGCTCGGGATGGCCGAACCCGGCACGCCCGAGGCCAACGATTTCCTGCGGGTCGCCCACATGGGCCACGTGAACGCCCATATGACGCTGGGTGCGCTGGCGACCATGGAGGCCGGGATGCAGGCGCTGAAAATCCCGCACAACCCCGGCGGCATCGCCGCGGCGGCAGGGGCTATCGCGAAAGGCGCCGGTCAGGCCTGACCGTGACGCTCCAGCCAGTCGGTGAGCTGTTCGACCTCTTCCGTGGCTTCGCGCGACACTTGCGGGGCTTCGGTGCGCGAGGTCGAGAGCTTCATCTCGCGGCTGGATTGGGTCATGCCTGCATAAGCGCCGAAGGCCAGGGCAAAGGCCAGCGGGCTAAGCATTGCGATACGGGCGTTGCGAGTCTTGCGGCTCATGGGTCTGCTCCTGTTGTTGAGCAAAACATGGGCGCGCCCCCGAGTCGACGCAACTCACCTTGCGGCGAGATGCGCTGATGCCGGTGCTTTTTCGCCGATCTCATCGGCGGAATTGTGTCCGAGAGGGAGTGCGGCTCAGCGCGCGCGGGCGGCTTTCAGCGCGTCGGGCAGAGCCGTAGCGAAGGCGTCTAGCTCGGCCTCCGGTCCGACTGAAACCCGGATGCAGCGATTTTGCGGGGCGACGAAAGGCATCCGCACGAACACCGCGCGCGCATCCAGTTCCTGCAGTACAGCCCGCGCGAAATCGCCGTCCTGCCCGCAGTCGACGGCGACGAAATTCGTGGCCGAGGGCAGAGTGCTCAGCCCGTTCTCGCGTGCGATCACGTCGATCCGGTCGCGCGCACCGGCCACCAGCAGCCGCATATAGGCCTGCCACGTCTTGTCCTGTAGCGCGGCCAGCGCACCGGCCTGAGAAATCCGGCACATGCCGAAATGATTGCGGATCTTGTCGAAGGCGGCGATCAGCTCGGGCGCGGCCAAGGCATAGCCCACGCGCGCGCCCGCCATCCCATGCGCCTTCGAGAAGGTGCGCATCCGGATTGCGCGGGGATCGTCGGCTTTGATCCGCGCCTCGGTCCCGTCGTCGGCGAATTCCACATAGGCCTCGTCCAGCACCATCAGCGTGCCCGCGGGCACCGCCTCGATCATCGCCTCGATCGTCTCGCGCGGATGATAGGTGCCCATCGGATTGTCGGGATTGGCGATATAGACGAGCTTCGCGCCCACCTCCGTCGCCTTCGCGATCAGCGCCTGCGGATCTTCGTGGTCATCGGCATAGGGTACTTTGTGCAGCACCCCGCCAAAGCCTGCGACGTGGTAGTTGAAGGTCGGATAGGCCCCGTCCGAGGTCACAACCGCGTCGCCCGGTTCGATCACCAGACGGCACAGATAGCCCAGGAGCCCGTCGATCCCTTCACCGACCAGCACATTCTCGACCGCGACACCGTGATGCTCGGCAATCGCCGTGCGCAGCTCGAAACTGGTCGAGTCGCCGTATTTCCAGACATCGCCTGCCGCCGCCGCCATCGCGGCAATCGCGCGCGGCGAGGGGCCGAAGCCGTTTTCATTCGCACCCAGCCGCGCGGCGAAGCGGCGGCCGGCAAGGCGCTCGTGTTCCTCGGGCCCGACGAAGGGCACGGTGGCGGGAAGGCTGTCGATCAGGCGGGTATATCGGGGTCCGGTCATGGCTACAGGCGTAAGCGCAAAGCGGTCATGCGGCAAGAGGGCGCTTCAATAGGTAGCGAGGGAAGCCGGAACACCGGAACCGGGGACTAGGCTAAGGGCTTGTCCCGGCGTAATCTTTAAAAATCACATATGTTTGGGAAGCCAGCCGATGAGCGCCAGCGACACCTCTTTCTCCACCTCCCTGTTCGAGACGCTGACAGGGGACCGCCCGGGAAATGTGAAGGAGTTGAGCGAGAGCGCCGCCGAGCACGAACCCGGCAGTTTCCTGCGCCATGTCGGCTCGTTGTCGATGACCAAGCTGGCCGACGGGCTGATCGATCCGAAACTGGTGTTGAGCTGGCTGATGCAGGCGGTGGGCGCGCCCGCCGCGCTGGTCAGCTGGCTGGTGCCGGTGCGCGAGGCGGGCTCTCTGTTGCCGCAGCTGTTCACCGCGCCGCATGTCCGCCAGATGCCGCAGCGCAAATGGGCCTGGGCGGCGGGGAGCTTGATCCAGGGGCTGGCGGCGGCTGCGATCGTGGTGATCGCGCTGACGATGCAGGGGATGGCCGCGGGGCTTGCGATGCTGGTTGCGCTGGGCGTGCTGGCGATTGCGCGCTCGCTGTCCTCGGTGAGCTACAAGGATGTGCTGGGAAAGACCGTGGACCGGACGCGGCGCGGCACGACGACCGGGATCGCGACGAGCGTCTCAGCCGCCGGGGTGATCCTGTTCGCAATCACCCTGATGACTGGGGTGGTGGAGCGGATGAGCCTCGTGATCGCGGCGATCTCGTTGGCCGCCGTGCTCTGGGTCGCGGCGGCGGCGTTGTTCTCGACGCTGCGCGAGGAAGATCAGCCGGGCGAGGACAAGGGCAGCATCGGCCTGTCAGAACTGAGCCTGCTGTGGAAGGACGCCGATCTGGGCAAGTTCGTGATCGCGCGGGTGCTGCTGCTGCCGACCGCGCTCGCGCCGCCCTATATCGTGCTGCTCGCGGCCCAGGCGGGCGATAACCGGTTCGGCGCGCTGGGGGCGATGGTGCTGGCCTCGGCGCTGGCCTCGCTGGTGAGCTCTTATATCTGGGGGCGGCTGGCGGATCGGTCCTCGCGCAAGGTTCTGATCTTCACCGGGCTGGTCGCGGCCGCGTTTCTAGCGCTGGCGGTGGTGCTTGGCTGGTCGGGGCTGATGGGCACGATCTGGGCCTCGCCGGTGGCGCTGTTCGGGCTGATGATCGGCTATCAGGGGGTGCGGCTGGGCCGCTCGACCTACCTCGTGGACATGTCACCCAGGGATGATCGCGCGGCCTATACGGCGGTGTCGAACACGACCGTGGGGATGATGCTGCTGGCCTTCGGGGCGGCAAGTTCGGCGCTCGCGATGGCGGGGCCGGAAATGGTGCTGATCGTCTATGCGGGGATCTGCGTGGTCGCCTCGGGCGTGGCCTTCACGATGAAGGAAGTGTCGGAGTAAGGCCTCCGCTCAGCTCATGGCGCGGGGCGACCAGCCCCGGGCCGCGCCCGACCCTCCCCCCGGGAGGGCGCATTGGCGATGTCGCACGCGCTCATCCGTCGTTCGGTCTTGCGAGATAAAGTGCAGACCTCACGTGTCGAGCCGCGCCCACCCGAGGGTCAGGCGCGGCCCTGATCGCTAAAGGCCTCGCTCAGCCCATCTCGGCCAGACGCGCCACGGCCTGACGCACTTTCTCGGCCTCTTCCTCGGCGCGGGCGAGGTTCTCGCGGGTTTCCACGACGACCTCGGGATCGGCATTGGCGATGAATTTCGGATTGTTCAGACGACCCTTCATGCCGCCGATTTCCTTCTCCATCTTGCCCAGCGCTTTCTCCAGACGCGCCTTCTCCTTGGCGATGTCGATCACGCCTTCCAGCGGCAGCCCGAAGAGCGCGCCCTGCGCCGGGATCGAGATCGCCCCTTTCGGGATCGGCGCCTCGGTGATGCTCTCGATGCGCGCCAGTTTGAAGATCAGCGCCTCGTTATTGGCGAGCGCTGCGCGCGCGGCGTCATCGGCCTCGGCCAGAACCATCGGCAGTTTCAGCCCCACCGGCACGCCCATCTGCGTGCGCGACGACCGGATCGCCTCGATCAGTTCGATCACCCAGTTCATCTCGCGGTCGGCGGCCTCGTCCACCAGATCGGCGGCTTTGTACTCCGGCCAATCGGCATGGACGAGCATCTTCGCGCGATCGCCCTGCGGTGCGGTCAGCTCCCACAGCTCCTCGGTGATGAAGGGCATGATCGGGTGCAGCAGCGTGTAGCACTGATCGAGCACCCAACGCATCGTGGCGCGGGTTTCCTCGGCATGCTCGCCGTCGAAGAGCGGCTTGGCGAATTCGACATACCAGTCGCAGACCTTGCCCCAGACGAAGCCGTAAAGCCCCAGCGCCGCGTCGTTGAAACGGTAGGCGGCGAAGGCTTCGTCCACCTGTTCGCGGATCTTCGCGGTCTCGCCGATGATCCAGCGGTTCACCGTATGGGTGGGCTGCGGAATCTCGGTCACGACCGGGCCTTCGAACACGCCGTTCATCTCGGCGAAGCGCGTCGCGTTCCAGATCTTCGTGCCGAAGTTCCGGTAGCCTTTGATGCGCTCCTCGGAGAGCTTCAGCACGCCGCCCATCGCCGCCATCGCGGTATTGGTGAAGCGCAGCGCATCCGCGCCGTAAGCGTCGATGATCTCGAGCGGGTCGATCACGTTGCCCGTCGTCTTCGACATCTTCTTGCCCTTCTCGTCGCGGACGAGCTGGTGCAGGTAGACGGTGTGGAAGGGCACCTGATCCATAACGGCCAGCTGCATCATCATCATCCGCGCCACCCAGAAGAACAGGATGTCGAAGCCGGTCACGAGGACATCGGTCGGGAAATACTTGCGCATCTCCTCGGTATCCTCGGGCCAGCCCAGCGTGCCGATCGGCCAGAGCCCCGACGAGAACCAGGTGTCGAGCACATCCGCGTCGCGCCAGACCGGGTAGACGAGCTGCGTCGGATCCTCGGTCATCTCGTATTGCGCGAGGCTCGCGGCGAGCACTTCGATCGCCTTGTGGCGGTCTTCGACCTCGACGATGCGCGCCACGTTCAGCGGCGTCGGCAGTTCTGCGTTCTGTGCCTTGAACCAGCCGATGACGCTCTCGAAATCGGAGGCGCAGTGGTAGCGGTCGTCGCGATGAACCATCTTGGTCTCGACGAGCAGGCGGCCCATTTCCACGAGGTCGATCGTTCCGTCGCCTTCGTCATCGCGGAAGTCGGGCGCTTCCATGTCCAGACCGTACCAGACGGGGATCTGGTGGCCCCACCAGAGCTGGCGCGAGATACACCAAGGCTCGATGTTTTCCAGCCAGTGGAAATAGGTCTTCTCGCCGGCTTCGGGCATGATCACCGTGTCGCCGTTGCGCACCGCATCCAGCGCCTTGCCCACGATCTTCTCGGCATCGACGAACCACTGATCGGTCAGCATCGGCTCGATCACCACTTTCGAGCGGTCGCCGAAGGGCTGCATGATCGGCTTGTCTTCGACGTAAGGAATGGTGGTTTCGGTCTCGTTGCCGTCTTCGTCGGTGACGGTCTTCGTGATCGTCACCGCGAGGCCCTCGTCGGTGATCTGACGGATCACGGCTTCACGCGCCTCGAACCGGTCGAGCCCGCGCAGTTCCTCGGGCACGAGGTTGAGCGCGTCGATCTCGGCCTCGGTGAACTCGGCCCCTTTCGAGATGTCCATCGCACGGGCCGCGCATTCCTCGTAGGACAGCCCGTCGGCGCGCATCGCGCCCTTGGTGTCCATCAGGCGATACATCGGAATGCCGCCGCGCTTGGCGACCATGTAGTCGTTGAAGTCATGCGCGCCGGTGATCTTCACCGCGCCCGAGCCGAATTCGGGATCGGGATATTGATCGGTGATGATCGGGATCAGGCGGCGATGCTCTTTCGGGCCAACCGGAATTTCGCAGAGCTTGCCCACGATCGGCGCGTAACGCTCATCGGACGGGTGCACCGCAACTGCGCCATCGCCCAGCATCGTCTCGGGGCGCGTGGTCGCGATCGAGATGTAGTCGCGCTCTTCGGTGAAGAGGACATTCCCGTCCTCGTCCTTCTCGACATAGGTATAGGTCTCGCCGCCCGCGAGCGGGTATTTGAAGTGCCACATGTGACCGGCGACTTCGATATTCTCCACCTCGAGGTCGGAGATCGCGGTCTCGAAATGGGGATCCCAGTTCACCAGTCGCTTGCCGCGATAGATCAGGCCCTTTTCGTACATGTCGACGAAGACCTTGATCACCGCGTCATGGAAATTGCCCTCGTTGCCTTCCGGCGCACCGGGCGCACCCGACATGGTGAAGGCGTTGCGCGACCAGTCGCAGGATGACCCCAGACGCTTGAGCTGGTTGATGATGGTCGAGCCGTATTCGCCCTTCCATTCCCAGACCTTCTCGAGGAATTTCTCGCGGCCCAGTTCCACCCGCTTGGGCTGGCTGGTCTTGGCCAGTTCCTTCTCGACCATCAGCTGGGTCGCGATGCCCGCATGGTCCTGACCCGGCTGCCAGAGCGTGTCGAAACCGCGCATCCGGTGCCAGCGTACGAGGATATCCTGCACGGTGTTGTTGAAGGCGTGGCCCACATGCAGCGCGCCCGTCACGTTGGGCGGCGGGATCATCACGCAGAAGGTCTCGTCGCGCGATGCGTTGGCCCCGGCCTTGAAGGCTCCGGCCTCTTCCCATTTCGCGTAGATCCGCGGCTCGGCGCTCGCGGCATCGAAAGTCTTGTCCATCGTCATGTCAGGCATCCTTGGCTCGGCTTGAGGGCTGTTTAGCCCGCGCAGGCGACAAGGAAAACCCCGTGCGCGCCGGTCCAAAAAGCGCGGCGGGCACGATCGGGTCAACAAACTGCCGCGATTGCCCCTGAAGATAAGAGAAACTTATCCTACATTGGATAGTATAAGCCCAACTTATCTGAGGAGCGCTGATATGCGCGGTCTCTTCGAGCGTGTGATCTCTGCCCTGCGTCGCCGCAGCCCGGAACGGGCCGAGGCGCGCGCGGCAGCTGGTGCAGGCCGTGGGCCGGTGGATCATGTTGTGCTGCTCGACGGGACGCTCGGCTCGCTGCGGCCCGACCGCCTCACCTCGATTGGGCTGATCTATCGCTTCCTGCGCCGGGCGGCGCCGAAAGTGTCGGTCTATTACGGGCGCGGGCTGCGCTGGCGGGACTGGCACGACATGTCGGATGTCTGGTTCGGCTGGGGCGTGAACCAGCAGATCTCGCGCGCCTATGGCTGGCTCGCGATGCGCTACCGTCCGGGCGACCGGATTTTCCTGATCGGCTATTCTCGGGGCGCCTTCGCGGCGCGCTCGCTGGCGGGGATGATCGGGCGGATCGGCCTCTTGCGCCCGGAACATGCGATCGAGCGGAACACCCGCCTCGCCTGGCGCCATTACGAGGAAGAGACCCCCGCGGACATCCTGCAAAGCTTCCGCAACAGCCTATGCCACGAGAATGTCGAGATCGAGATGGTCGGCGCGTTCGACACGGTGCAGGCGCTGGGCATCCGCGTGCCGTTCTTCTGGATCGTCAGCGAAGAGCGCGTGCGGTTTCACGATCACCACCTGAGCGATCATGTGCGCCATGGGTTTCAGGCGCTCGCGCTCGACGAGCGGCGCTCGGTGCTGGAGCCGTTGGTGTGGGAAAGCGACGAGGGGGCCTCGGAGGCAGATCCTCCCGCGACCCGGATCGAGCAGCGCTGGTTTCGCGGCGCGCATGGCGATATCGGCGGGATGCTGGGCCATTTCGGCGATGCCCGCCCGCTCGCCAATATCCCGCTCGTGTGGATGCTGGAACGCGCCGAGTCGCTGGGGCTGAGTCTGCCGCCCGGCTGGCAGGCGGAGTTTCCGCGCGATCCGAATGCGCCATCCGTCGGCACATGGACCGGCTGGGGCAAGCTGTTCTGGCTGCGTGCGCCGCGTGTCGTCGGTCGCGACCCCTCCGAGGGGCTGCATGAGAGCGTCGTCTTGCCCGAAGGCTCGCGCGCGATTTTCCGACCGCGCATCCTGCGCCCCGAAATCCGCCGCCTCGCGCGCGGCTCCGCGCCGGCCTCAGACCTCGGGCGTCATGACGAAACAGGTGGCGGTGCCGGTCGCGTAGAGGCGTCCATCCTCGGCGCCCCGGATCTCACCCCGCGCGACGCCAGTTGAACGCCCGATATGATCGAGCTGGCCTACGCCGATCACCTCGGTGCCGGGCTTGATCGCGCGGATCAGGTTCACCTTGAATTCGAGCGTCGTCTGCGTCTGACCCTTCTTCAGTCCGGTGATCACCGAGCAGGTCATGACCGTATCGAGCATCATCGCATACCAGCCGCCATGAATGCCGCCATAGCCGTTGGTCTGCGGATGCCCCGGCGTGCCGCGACAGGTGACGCGGCCTTCCTCGGCCTCGGTGATCCGGTACGCCATCAGCTTCTGCACGGTGGGGGAGGGGACGTCGCCGGTGACCATCTTGCGGACGTAGTCTAGCCCCGACATCGAGAGGACCTCCTCGAGCGGGAGGAAATCGTCGGGTCCTTCGGCAAAATATTGGTCGGGCATGTCTGGCTCCTGTTGGGTCGGGCGACAAGCTATCGCGATGGGCCGGAAAGGGAAGGGGGAGCGTTTGCGATCCGCGCCACAATGGGCGGCATTGCCCTCGGAGCCAGCATCGCGAGGCGCGGCGCGCCTTGATGGCGCGGCGACGTATTCATTTGAGAGCAGATCGGCTTGACTACGTTCCTGTAAGAAAAGCTATAAATTAAAAAAGCCCATTAACGTCAGGATCGTCATGAAGAAGTGGGTTTTTAGAGTAACAATTATCTTGATCGTCGTATATGCGGCTTCGCTTACTTACACTTTCTATCGAAAAGGCTACTTCAGCCTGCCAGACCTACCCGACGGAGCATACACGCTGTCTTCCGACAATGGTCTACGTGCGATCATTCTAGACGCGGATATTTCCAACGAGGCTGACTACACACCACCGAAATTTTTTCGAAATTTGGCAACTGCAAATCGAGATCGTAGGTACTTGGGTTTTCCGCTCGAGGTTGAGCCTTGGTTCGAAGAGGCTTGGTCTTGGTGCAAGAAGCCAACGGCTTTAGAAAGAGATGAACTTGAAAGAACCCCAGAGGAATTCAAGCGCCAGATCGCGAACGCCCGGTTCGAAGCTGTCTGTCGCATTGATGTCGATGGGAAAGAGATCGTCCGTGGACTGATTTTCTCTGTGCCTCGGCTCTGACGTTGCTCCAAGGGTGTTTGAGGGTTTTCTCCGGTGGATGGGCCGTCTTGTGCTATTCTCGAGCCTCACTCCGCGGACGGAGTGGGGCGTCTTGACCGTCTTCCGTTTTGATGGCCGCGCGCCGAACAGCCATTGGGAGGACGATCTCATGCAAATTGCTATCGTACAGCAACCGCCGGTCTACATGAACAAGACGGCGTCTCTGGAGCGAGCGGTCGAACTGGTCGCCGAGGCGGCTTCTCAGGCGTGCCGACTGATCGTGTTTCCCGAGACATGGTTGCCGGGCTACCCCACTTTCGTCTGGCGGCTCCCGCCGGGGGCAGGGATGAAGAAGACCGACGATCTCTTCGCGCTTTCGCAGGCCAATTCGATCGATCTCAGCAAAGACGAGCTTGCGCCGATAAAGGAAGCGGCAAAAGAGCATTCGATGGTGGTCGTGATGGGCCATCAGGAGGTGGATGGGGCGGTCAGCGGCAGCACGCTTTTAAACAGCGCAGCGATCATCGACGCCGACGGGACCCTTCTGAACAACCATCGAAAGCTGATGCCGACAAACCCCGAGCGTATGGTCTGGGGGTTCGGAGACGGCTCGACCCTCAAGGTCGTTGAGACCGCAGTCGGGCGTGTGGGCGCCCTGATATGCTGGGAAAACTACATGCCGCTGGCGCGGTTCGCGCTCTATGCCCAGAATATCGACATCTATTGTGCACCGACCTGGGACAGCGGCGATACCTGGCTGGCGACAATGCAGCATATCGCGCGCGAAGGCGGATGTTGGGTTCTCGGCTGCGCCACGTCGCTCGAGGCAAGCGACGTGCCCGCGGATCTCCCCTATCGTGACGAGCTTTTCCCTGACGACAACGAGTGGATCAATCCCGGGGATGCGGTGGTCTACAAACCCTTCGGCAGTTTGCACGCGGGCCCGATGAGGAAGGAAAAGGGGCTGCTGGTCGCGACGGTGGACGTGGATGCCGCCAGGGCTTCACGCCGCAAATTCGATGTTAGTGGTCATTACGCCCGGCCGGATGTTTTCACTCTCAACGTCAACCGAGCCAAGCAGTCGCCCATTTCCTTCGACTGACACGGTGAGGCCGCCCGCCGCCAAAGAAAAAGGGGCCCAGCCGGGCCCCTCCGTTCAATCCATTTGGGTGCCCTTTCAGGCCACTTTCTCCAGCACCGTGTCGGGCGTCACACCCAGCGCGTGGCAGACGTCGCGGGTCAGGCCGGGGCGGTTGAGCGTGTAGAAATGCAGGTCTTCCACGCCGCCCTCGATCAGCTTGTCGCACAGCTCGGTGCACAGCGCGGTCGCCAGAAGATGCTCGCGCCCGTCGCGGATCGCGGCCTCGAAGGCTTCCTCGACCCATGCGGGGATGGAGGTGCCGCAGCTTTGCGCGAATTTCTTGGCGCCGTTCCACGACTGGATCGGCAGGATGCCGGGGATGATCTTCGCGTCGATCCCTTCGCGCTCGCAGGCGTCGCGGAAGCGGAAGAAGGTCTCGGGCTCGAAGAAGAACTGGGTGATCGCCGAGGTCGCGCCCGCCTCGACCTTGCGCTTGAGCCAGCGCACGTCGGCCATATTGTCGGCGGCGTCGGGATGCGGCTCGGGATAGGCGCCCGCGCGGATCGTGAAGCGGCCATCCTCGGCCAGCGCCTCGATCAGCTCGACCGAAGAGGCGAAGCCCTCGGGATGCGGCGTGAAATGCTTGGCGCCCTGCGGCGGATCGCCCCGCAGCGCCACGATCTCGGTGACGCCAACCTCGGCATAGGCGTCCACGATCTCCATCGTCTCGGCCTTGGTCGCTTCCACGCAGGTCAGGTGGGCGGCGACATTGAGGCCGTAATTCTTGTGGATCGTGCCGACCGCCTCATGGGTCAGCTTGCGCGTCGTGCCACCCGCCCCGTAGGTCACGGAGGTGAACTCGGGTTTCAGCGGTGCCAGAACCTGCGCGGTTTCCCACAGCCGGAACGACGCATCGAGCGTCTTCGGCGGGAAAAATTCGAAGCTGACCTTGGGCGTCGTCATGGGAATCTGTCCTTTCGTTCGCTCTCTTGTGCCAGATCGGGCTTTGTGAGACAAACTCATAATCTTCAAAATCGTTATGAGTGTAACAACAAGATGCATCTCGAGTTCCGTCACCTGCGCACAATCAAGGCGATTCACGATGCCGGGGGGCTCGCGAAGGCAGCGGACGTGCTGCACATAACACAATCGGCGCTGTCGCACCAAATCAAAGGGCTGGAGGACCAGACCGGGGTGGAGCTGTTCGTGCGCCGCTCGAAACCGCTGAAGCTGTCGGCGGCGGGGCAGAAGCTGCTGCGGCTGGCCGAACGCATCCTGCCCGAGATCGCCGCGACAGAGGCCGAGTTCGACGCGTTGCGATCGGGTCGCGCGGGGCGCCTGCATATCGCGATCGAGTGCCACGCCTGTTTCGACTGGCTGTTCCCGGTATTGGAGCGCTTCCGCCACGCCTGGCCCGATATCGACGTGGATATTCGGCCCGGTCTGGCCTTCAACGCCTTGCCCGCGCTGAGCCGCGAAGAGGTCGATCTGGTGATCTCCTCGGACCCTGAGAAGATCGACGGCGTCACCTTCAATCCGCTTTTCGACTATGCGCCGACCTTCATCGCCGCCGCGAATTCTCCGCTGGCCGCGAAGCCCTATATCGAGGCGCAGGATTTCGCGGATCAGACGCTGATCACCTATCCGATCGACCGGGGCCGCTCGGATATCTTCACGCAGCTTCTGACGCCCGCCCGGGTCGAGCCGAAAGCCGTGCGGCAGGTGGAGCTGACGGCGGTGATCCTGATGCTGGTCGCCTCGAATCGCGGTGTTGCGGTGCTGCCCGACTGGGTGCTTCGCGAAGTGAAATACCAGCCCGATTACATCACCAAGCCGGTGACCGAACACGGGCTGACCAAGCGGCTCTATGCCGCGACGCGCTCCGAAGATGCCACCCAGCCCTTCATGGCGCATTTCCTGCGGCTTGCGCGCACCGAACCGGTGAAGCTGCAACGCGCCTGACCCTTCTTCTCGACCGAAATATCCCAGGGGGTGAGGCGGAAAATGCCGGCCTTCCAGTGGAAGGACGCTCCACCGAACGCCCGGAGCGCAAGCGGAGGGCTGGCAGCGAGCGGGGCAGAGCCCCTCCTCAGTTTGCCTGACGCGCCAAAGGTCTTGGATTTTCCACGCAACCCCTGTAAGGCGACCGCTTGAAACGCGAAGGAGCCCAGAGATGCAAGGCAGCGCAAACCTCAACCTGATGATCAAGGCCGCCCGCAAGGCAGGCCGCTCGCTGGTCAAGGATTTCCGCGAGGTCGAGAACCTTCAGGTCTCCTCGAAGGGCCCGGGCGATTTCGTCTCGAAGGCCGACCGCGAATCCGAGAAGATCATCAAGGACGAGCTGCGCGGCGCGCGCCCCTCCTATGGCTGGATCGGCGAAGAAACCGGCGAAGAGGCGGGCGACGACCCGACCCGCCGCTGGATCGTCGACCCGCTCGACGGCACCACGAACTTCCTGCACGGCCTGCCGCATTGGGCGATCTCGATCGCGCTGGAGCATAAGGGCGAAATCATCGCAGCCGTGGTCTTCGACGCGGCGAAAGACGAGATGTATTTCGCCGAGAAGGGCCTCGGCGCTTTCATGAACGACACCCGTCTGCGCGTATCGGGCCGTCACAAGATGATCGAATCGGTCTTCGCGACCGGCGTGCCCTTCGGCGGCAAATCGACGCTTCCGGCGACGCTGAAGGACCTTGCCAAGCTGATGCCGCAATGCGCGGGCGTCCGGCGCTGGGGTGCGGCCTCGCTCGATCTGGCCTATGTCGCGGCGGGCCGCTACGAGGGCTATTGGGAGCGCGGGCTGAACGCGTGGGACGTGGCTGCGGGCATGCTCCTCGTGAAGGAAGCGGGCGGTTTCGTGGAAGCCGTGCGCGAAGGGCGCGGCGTTCTCGAATCGGGCTCGGTGATCGCGTCGAATGCCGAAATGTTCCCGGCCCTCACGAAAGCGCTTCGGTCAAGCGACTGAGATATCTCTGAAATTTAGATGTGGCGGCGAAAGGCGGACGAAGGTTCACCTTTCGTTCATTCCGTTGTGCCAGCCTGATGCGGTTACCAGAAAGGGATGCCGCCATGGTTGGACAGGAATACGGAGCTACGTCGATCGCGCTTGAACAGCGTGCGTTGACTGCGCTGCACGGGCCGGGCGATTGCGCCGTCGACCGCGCGTTGGAAGAGTTGCGGCAGGCGGTCTCCGATCTCGCTTTTGCCGAGGCGGCCGACCTGATCGCGCGTCACCGGGTCGCGTTTCTGGACGAGATGATTTCGGGTTGCTTTGAGGATGCGGAAACGGCCGAGCCGGACACGGCAGCGGCCCTGCGTGCGGCGGCCGAAGGGCTGCAGGAAGAGCGGGTGACTCTGGCAGAGACATTGCCGCTGGAGCTTTCCCTGCGCGCCGATCAGCGCGACGCGGCCTGCGATCGCATCCGCGCCGCACAACGCCGCCTGCGCAACATTTCTCAGATGCCCGATCATTTCGGCTGTGCCTGGGCGTGTAGCCGCGTCGGGGCAGGGCCGTGCGAGGACGCGGCAGAGCAAATCCAGCAGGCGCTGCGTTTCGATGCGGAAGCCATCGCCGATATCGCCCGGCAGGAGGCCCGCGCACGTCTCAGCGACGGCTTCGCGGCCTTGCCGGTCGCATCGCCTCTCTCGCCTCGCCGCGGAGGTGATACGGGGACCACGGCGGCTCAGGTCGCCCGCCGCCTTGTCGAGGATGCGCGACGGAGACTTTGCTGAGCCGCGATCCCGTCTTGATACGGCCCGCTATGCCCCGCGTTGGAAGCTATGCAGACCCGAAGATCGTGCTAGCCTGTTGCGGCGCAAAAGGCGCATCGGAAAGAGGGTCTGAAATGATTCAGGAATTCAAGGATTTCATCGCCAAGGGCAATGTCATGGACATGGCGGTTGGCATCATCATCGGCGCGGCCTTCACCGCGATCGTCACGTCGCTGGTCGGCGACATCATCAACCCGATCATCGGCCTGTTCACGGGCGGGGTCGACTTCACCAATAATTATGCCGTGCTCTCCGGCGAGGTTCCCGCAGGGGCAAGCCTTGACGAGGCGCGCAAATCGGGGGCGTCGATCTTCGCCTATGGGGCCTTCGTGATGGCAGTGATCAACTTCCTCATCATCGCCTTCGTCGTCTTCATGCTGGTGAAAATGGTCAACCGCGTGAAGGCCGCGGCGGAGAAGCCCGACGATGTCGCGCCCGCGGTGGAAACCGGGCCGAGCCAGCTCGACGTGCTCCTCGAGATCCGCGACGCGCTTCGGAAGTGACGGCGCGGGGCCTCGCGGGCGGACGTCGCAGACAGATATGAGAACGGCCCGGGCAAAGCTCCGGGCCGTTTCGTTCGTGGGGCGGGGCGGCCCTTATTCGGCTGCGTGCTTCACCGCGTCCGGCGCATCGAGCGGCAGGTCGAGCGCTTCGGCCACAGCCTTGTAGGTCACCTTGCCCGCATGGACGTTGAGGCCCGCGGCCAGATGCGGATCCTCGGCGCAGGCGCGCTCCCATCCCTTGTCGGCCAGCGCGAGCAGGAACGGCTGCGTCGCGTTCGACAGGGCGAGGGTCGCGGTGCGTGCGACCGCGCCGGGCATGTTGGCCACGCAGTAATGCATCACGCCCTCGACCTCGTAGATCGGGTCGTCATGGGTTGTGGGGTGCGAGGTCTCGACGCAGCCGCCCTGATCGATAGCGACGTCGACGATCGCCGCGCCGGGCTTCATCGTCTTCAGCATCTCGCGGGTGACCAGTTTCGGAGCAGCAGCCCCGGGGATCAGCACCGCGCCGATCACCAGATCGGAGGCCGCGACCAGCGCCTCGGTCTCGGCTTTCGAGGCATAGGCGGTGCGGAAGGTGCCGCCGAACGTGTCATCGAGATAGCGCAGACGCGGCAGCGACTTGTCGAGCACGGTCACATCCGCGCCCATCCCGGCAGCTACGCGCGCGGCGTTGGTGCCCACGACGCCGCCGCCGATCACGACGACCTTCGCGGGCGACACGCCCGGCACGCCGCCCATCAGCACACCGCGCCCGCCATTGGCTTTCTGCAGGGTCCAGGCGCCCATCTGCGGCGCGAGGCGACCGGCCACTTCGGACATCGGCGCGAGCAGCGGCAGGGTGCCGTCTTTCGCGGTGACCGTCTCGTAGGCGATGCAGGTCGCGCCCGATTTCATCAGATCATGGGTCTGCGCCGGGTCGGCGGCCAGATGCAGATAGGTGAAGAGAAGCTGGCCCTCGCGCAGCATCGCGCGCTCCGAGGCCTGCGGCTCTTTCACCTTCACGATCATCTCAGCCTGGGCGAACACATCCGCCGCATCGCCGAGGATTTTCGCGCCGGCCGCCTCGTAATCGCTGTCGTTGAAGCCCGCGCCCTGACCTGCGCCGGTCTCGACCAGCACCTCGTGGCCATGGGCCACCGCCTCTTGTGCCGCAGCCGGGGTCAGCCCGACGCGGAATTCCTGCGCCTTGATCTCGCGCACCGTACCGATCTTCATCGCGTGTCCTCCTCCAAAAAATGGAAACGTCCTGTGCCCAGTATGCGCTCCGTCACAAGCAAGTGCTTTGCCAATTTGCCGGTTGTGGATGGGGTGGGTCGCTCGTATCTTCGATAAAATACGCAAAGATCGGCAGGATATTGCATGAGCGACAAGCTGGACGCGACAGATCGTCGGCTGCTGGAGGTTTTGCAGCGGCAGGGGCGAATCTCCAATGCCGAGCTGAGCGAGCGGGTAAACCTATCGGCTTCGGCCTGCCATCGCCGGGTGCAGCGGCTGGAGGAGGAGGGCTACATCCGCGATTACGTCGCCCTGCTGAACCCGCGCAAGCTGGGGCGGACCACGACGGTCTATGTCGAGATCAAGCTGTCGAGTCAGGCCGACGAGGTGCTCGATGCATTCGAGAAGGGCGTGAAGCAGGTGCCGGAAGTGCTTGAATGTCACCTGATGGCGGGGGCTGCGGATTACCTGCTGAAAGTGGTGGCCGCCGATGCCGAGGATTTCGCGCGGCTGCACCGGGCGAAGCTCGCCAATATTCCGGGCGTGGCGCAGATCCAGTCGAGCTTCTCGCTCAAATGCGTAGTCTCGACCACGGCGATGCCGGTCTGAGGCTCAGGCCCGCCAGAAGCGCGGCAGGAACACGACGAGGATCGCGAGCATCCCGATCCGGCCCAGCAGCATTGCGAGCGTCAGCAGCCAGGTCGCGGCGTCGCTGAAATCGATCATCGTACCGGTGCGATCGGTGAGCGGGCCGACCCCGTAGCCGATATTGCCAAGCGCCCCCCATGTCGCGAAGAGCGCCGAGACGAAATCGGCGCCGGTCATCGAGATCCCGACCGAGATCAGGCCGAGCGTCAGCATATAGCCGGTGAAATAGAGGATCAGGGAGGAGAGCACGTCCTCCTCCAGCAGCTTGTCGCCGAGGCGCGGTTGCAGGACTCGGTGCGGCATCTGCAGGCGGCGCACGGCTGCGCGGATCACCGCGCCGAGCGCCTGCCAGCGGAAGACCGACAGCGCGCCGGAACTGGACCCGGTGCAGCCGCCGATCAGCCCGACCCAATAGGCCAGCACCATCGCGAAGCTTCCCCAATTCGCGACATTGGCGGTGCCGAAGCCGGTGCCGGTCATGATCGAGGACAGGTTGAAGGCGGCGGAGCGGAAGGTGGGTTCGATCCCGTCGGGCGCGTGGGTGTAGAGCCAGATCAGGAGCGCGGCGAGCGCGAGCGCGAACCAGCGCAGGAAGGCGTGGATTTGCGGGTCGTCCCAGAACGGGCGCAGATCGCCGCGGCCAAGCTGGACATAGCGGATGAAGGGCAGGGCCGAGCCCAGCATGAAGATGACACCGGCATATTGTGCACCCGGCGAGAAGCCCGCGAAGGAGCTGTCATGCGTGCCGAAGCCGCCCGTCGCGATTGTCGCCATCGCGTAGCAGATCGCGTCGAACGAGCTCATGCCCGCGGCGGCATAGCTGATCGCGCAGGCCAGCGTCAGCGAGACATAGACCCAAAGCAGCGAGCGCGCGATGTTATGGGCGCGGGGCATGACCTTGCCCAGCGTGTCGAACCCTTCGGCCTGGAAATAGCGCATGCCGCCGATGCGCAGCACCGGTAGGAAGATCATCGCGACGAAGGCGATCCCGAGCCCGCCGAACCAGTTCAGCATTCCGCGCCACAGCACGACCCCGCGCGGCAGGGTGTCGAGATGTTCGAAGACCGTGTAGCCGGTGGTGGTGATGCCCGAGGCGGCCTCGAAATAGGCGTTGGTCCATGTCGCATGCGGCGCGCCCTCGATGAAGGGCAGGGCCGCGAAGATCGGCAAGCCGAGCCAGATCGCCGCCGTGAGCAGATAGGCCTGACGCGTGTTGAGCCCGTTCGCGCTTTTGGTTCGGGTCGCGAGCGAGAGAACCATCCCGATCAGCGCGGTCTCGACCGCCGCCTCGAAGAATTCCTGCCAGTTCGGATTGAGATCGCTGAAGTCCATTGCCGCCGGGACCAGCATTGTTGTCCCGAGGACTGTGAGGATCAGGCCGAAGAGATGCAGGACGGGCCGGATATCGGACATGTGAAAGCGGTTCCCGCCAGAACGAAGTGCTGGCGCTAGGGTAGGGGGCGCGGCGCTTTAGGCAAGATCAAAGCGGCGTCGGTTGCGCTTTCTTGTGGAGGTGTCTTCCAGAAACCAAAAACCCCCGCGGCCAAGCCTCGGGGGTCATCGGTGCGGGCAAGCCCGCCAGCATTTTCAGGCGCCTTTTCAGACGCGGAGCGGTGCGCTTAGAGCGCGCCTTCGCGCTGAGCCTTCTTACGTGCCAGTTTACGGGCACGGCGGACGGCTTCGGCTTTCTCGCGCGCTTTTTTGACCGAGGGTTTCTCGAAATGCTGCTTGAGCTTCATTTCGCGGAACACACCCTCGCGCTGAAGCTTTTTCTTCAGAGCACGGAGCGCCTGTTCGACGTTGTTGTCGCGAACGCTGACCTGCATGTGGTGTCACCACCTTCCTAAGTTAGAGTTGCAGTTGCTTGCAGGAGCGCTCCATATAGTCACCAAAAGGCGGTTTGTCTACCGCCAAAGCTGAGAGAGGAAACGCGATGAAAAACGACCATCTCGATATGGACCGCACGCGATCCGAGCTGTTGGCGGCGATCAAGCCGCATGTGCCTTTCGACGGCTGGTCCGAGCCTGCCTTCAAGCTCGCGGTCTCCGATCTGGGGCTCGATCCGGGGCTGGCGCGGGTCGTGTGTCCGCGTGGCGCCGTCGATCTGGCGGTGGCCTATCACCGCGAGGGCGATGCCGCGATGCTCAAGCGTCTGGAGGAGGCCGATCTGTCGGGGATGAAGTTCCGCGACCGGATTGCGACCGCCGTGCGCTTCCGTCTGGAAGAGGCCGATCCGGAGCTGGTGCGCCGCGGTGCGGCGATCTTCGCGCTGCCGCAGAATGCAACGACCGGCTCGAAGCTGATCTGGGAGACCTCGGACAAGATCTGGCGTGCGCTCGGCGATGTCAGCGAGGATTACAACTGGTACACGAAGCGGATGACGCTTTCCGGGGTCTATAGCTCGACCGTGCTTTACTGGATGGGCGATGAGAGCGAGGGCAAGGGCGACACCTGGGCCTTCCTCGATCGTCGGATCGAGGATGTGATGCAGTTTGAAAAGGTAAAGGGCGCTGCGATGAAGCTGCCCTTCCTGCCGAAGCTTCTCGGCGGCATCCGTGCGCCGAAAGGCACTGACGACATGCCGGGCCGGGAGGCGCATTGATGAAACCTGTCGAAATGCCGACCGAGATGCGCTGCGTCGAGATTTCCGAACATGGCGCGCCGGAGGTGCTGACGGAAGTCACCCGCGCCGTGCCGGTCGCAGGTCATGGGGAGATACTGATCGAGGTGGCCTATGCCGGGGTGAACCGCCCCGATGCGCTGCAACGCGCAGGCGCCTACAACCCGCCGCCGGGCGCGTCGGACCTGCCGGGGCTGGAATGCTCGGGCCGGGTCGCGGCGATCGGGCCGGGCGTCACGGATTGGGACGTGGGCGATCAGGTCTGCGCGCTGCTGCCCGGTGGCGGTTACGCCGAGTATGTGAGCTGTCCGGCCGAACATGCGCTGCCCGTGCCTGCGGGGCTCGACCTGAAATCGGCGGCCTGTCTGCCCGAGACCTGCTTCACCGTCTGGTCGACCATGGTGATGCGCGGCGGCTTGCAGGCGGGCGAGCGGTTCTTGGTGCATGGCGGCTCTTCCGGGATCGGCACGACCGCGATCCAGATCGCGACGGCGCTGGGTGCGCGGGTCTTCACCACTGCGGGCAGCCCCGAGAAATGCGCGGTCTGCGAAGAGCTTGGCGCGACGGCGATCAACTACAAGACGGGCGATTTCGTCGAGGTTCTGAAGGCCGAAGGCGGCGCGAACCTCGTGCTAGACATGGTGGGCGGCGACTATATCGCGCGCAACATCAAGGCGATGGCCAATGATGCGCGCCTCGTTTTCATCGCCTTCCTTGGCGGGCCCAAGGCCGAGATCAACTTCGCGCAGGTCATGGTGAAGCGTCTCACGATCACCGGGGCCACGCTGCGCCCGCAATCGGATGCGGCCAAGGCCGAGATTGCGCGGCAGTTGCGCGCCAATGTCTGGCCGATGATCAATTCGGGCAAGCTGCGCGTGATCCATGACAACACTTTCCCGCTGGCCGAGGCCGCAAAAGCCCATGAGCGGATGGAGACCAGCCAGCATATTGGCAAGATCGTGTTGGAAGTTGCGGGCGGCTGAACTTTCGTCACGCGCGCGCCGGGTGTATCATTATGGCGCGCGCGCACCAACGAGGGGAGGCGGTCATGAGCGACGGACGCTTTGAATTTCTGGATGGGTATCCGGCCGATGTGCTGGCATTCGAGGCCAAGGGCACGATCGGCGCGGAGGCTTACGAACAACACCTGATCCCGGCGGTGGAGGCCAAGATCGCCGCTGAGGGAAAGGTGAAGCTGCTCTATATCATCGGCGACGCATTCGACGGCTACACCGCGAAAGCGGCATGGGACGACACCAAGCTGGGCCTGTCGCATCTGGGCGATTTCGCCGCGGTGGCGCTGGTCAGCGATGTCGACTGGATCCGCTGGGGCGTGCAGGCCTTCGCGCCAATGATCCCCGGCACGGTCAAGCTGTTCCGCCTGAGCGAATTGGATCAGGCCAAGGCGTGGATTTGCGCCGCGGGCAAGGCTGAGGAAGACCACAGCCACGACGTCGCCGCGCGCCACAAGCTGCCCACGTTGGAAGATCGCCAGCCGCCGCTCGAGGACTGATCCCTCAGCGCACCTTTTCCATAAGTGCGTCGGACAGGCTGCAATCGCGGATCGTATCGGAGCCGCATTTGCGCGGCTCGAGATCCTTGGTCAGGCAGATGCGGGCCTCCTGAATGCGGCCCGATTTGCAGGTGATGGTGATCTCGTCGGCATCGAGGCCGGGATTGGCCTCCAAAAACGCCTGCTCGACCACCTTCGCGGGCAGTCGGACGTCGCGATCGAGATTGGCCAACACCTCCGGGATTTCGATGCTCGCATAGGCTTCGCGTTCCAGCGCGAAATAGTCCGTGGCCGACAGGCCCGAGCAGCGCCCGTGTTTTTTCCACTCGTACCAGGCCAGTCCCGGCGCGCCGGTCAGATCCTCCATTGCGGCGGTCTGCTGGCGCGAGGGATCGCGATGCGGCGTGCGGCAAAAGCTGGGCCAGCCGCGCTCGTATTGCGGCCAAAGCCCGTGCAGCACGAAAGAATGATCGTGCTTCGGATCGCATTGCGGAGAGTTGCGCGCATCGCCGGTCAGCGCGCACCAAGTGGGCGACCAGCTGAGTGAGAGGACGTAATAGTCGAAATCGCCCGCGCGCTCGCCTTCGGCATGGGCGGGCAGGGCGGCGGTCGAAAGCGCAAGCAGGGCTGCGGCCAGAAGGCCCAAACGAGTCATTTTCTCTTTTCTCCCGACGCGCGATTGACTATATGAGGCGGCAATTCCCCTTCCAGAAATGGACCGCGGCAGGGAATTCCCGCGCCGCAGCCGATTTCTCGGCCCGGGAGAGATATGTAAAGGATGGCTGCAATGACGAACAAGCCCCTGATGGCAAAGGCCACCGCCGTGTGGCTGGTGGACAATACGACGCTCAGCTTCAAGCAGATCGCGGATTTCTGTGGCCTGCACGAACTGGAAGTGCAGGGCATCGCCGATGGTGACGTCGCAACCGGCGTGAAGGGCTTCGATCCGGTCGCCTCGAGCCAGCTCGATCAGGAAGAGATCGACAAGGCCGAGAAAGACCCGATGCACAAGCTCAAGCTGAAGTTCAACAAAGCTGCCGTCGGCGAGGACAAGCGTCGCGGGCCGCGCTACACGCCGCTGTCGAAGCGTCAGGACCGTCCGAACGCGATCCTGTGGCTGGTGAAATTCCACCCGGAACTGGCCGATGCGCAGATCGCGCGTCTCGTCGGCACCACCAAGCCCACGATCCAGTCGATCCGTGAGCGCACGCACTGGAATATCCAGAACATGACCCCGATCGATCCGGTCGCGCTGGGTCTGTGCCGCCAGTCGGAACTGGATATCGAAGTGCAGAAGGCCGCGAAGAAAGCCGCCGCCGAAGGCGTGATGAGCGATGACGAGCGTCGCAAGCTGGTCTCGACCGAGCAGTCGCTGGGCATGCCCGACGAGCCGCGCCTGCCCTCCGGCATCGCCGGTCTGGAGAACTTCTCCTCTTCCGATCTCAAGCAGGAGAACGAGGAAGAGGACGACGCCGCGGATAACGCCGATTATTCGGACGCGGACAGCTTCTTCAACCTGCCCGAGGATGATGACGACGAGGATGAGGACGACAACCGCAAGTAAGCTGTCGTCGCCGCGAAAGATCAGGGCCGCTCCATAGGGGGCGGCCTTTTTCGTTGCGGTGCAACGGGTCGCGTCGTTGAGGCTTTAATGGGAACACGGGCGACGGATGAACCGCCGCCCGTATCTCAAAGGTTGGTGTGAGCTGCCGGAGAACCGACGAACTCCCGCGACAGGCGCGGCTTACTGCTTCAGCACCACGGGTTGGAACGAGAACACACCTTCGGATTTCGGATCGACCGTCATCTCCACCCAGCTGTTGTCGCTGCTGCCGAAGACCTCGACGCGGGTGAAGTTCGCGGTGCTGCGGCCATCGGGCTGGAGCATCGGTTTGTCGACCTTGAAGTAATGCGAGTCGCCGTGGACCAGCAGGACCTGACCGTCGAAGTTATGCGTCTCGTCGACGAGGGTCTTGTAGAAATCGGTGAAGCCATTCTTGTCGTCGAGGGTCGGCAGGAAATCGTCCTCGTAGCCGCCGTCGCTCAGCTCGAACGGGAAGAAGATGTCGGCTTGAATGTCGATCAGGATGCCCGCGTCGTTATTCTCGCGCGCCTTCGCGAAGGACTCCTTGAGCCATTCCACGTTCTTCGGATTGCGGGCTTCGTATTCCGCAGTCGCGGCATCGCAATCGGCCTGCGTGCGGTCGGACTTCTTGGTGCATTGCTTGTCGGTCGCGACGAGGTTGTTGTTGCTGCCCGGCACGTTGAGGGCGACGAACATCACGTTGTTGCGCTCGAAACGGCTGTTCTCGCTGTAGGCTTCGCCCGGGGCGCCCTGACGTTCGACGTCGATCGGGTTCGAGCCCTGCGACTTTGCCGCATCGAAGAAGGTCTTGCGCAGGTAGGACAGCCGCTCGACCGGGTCGTAGCTGCCGTTGTTGGTGCGGTGGCAGTCGACCCATTCATTGTCGCCGAGGGCGTAGAGCGTCGGCATGTCGAGGCGGTTGAAGATCGCCTGCACGTCCGCCCCGATCGCCTGATCGGTGCATTCGCTGCTGCCGCTCTTGGTGTCGCCGGCGAAGATCGTGAAGTCGAGGTTGTGATCGTTCATCGAGGCGACGGTCTGGTCGATCCAGTTCGCCTTCTCTTCGGGGTCCTTGCTGTAGAACTCGTCGCCCCAGAGCGCGACCTTCAGAACGCCCGCGTCGGAGGCGGATTGCGCATGGGCCGGAGCCACCAGCGCGGTGGAGAGGAGGGCGGCGTTGAGCACTGCGGACAGCGTGAACGAACGGGAAAGGCGTGGCATATATACCCCCAAAGGTGACTTGATATGACGAAGGCCCTGAGGGCGAGGTGCCGCGTCGGACGGCGGGTCGTCGGCTCGGGGCTTCGGGCGTCATAATACCCCGGGCTGTGACAGCCCGCTGACGCCGGGGCGAAGGATTTGTGACGTAGGCCCTGTCGTCGCCGTCTGGACAGTCGTTACGTCGGGCGCGATGCTCTCCGCGAAAAGAGGAGGAGCAGATGCCGGAATTCGCTAACTATCCAAGCCTGAAGGGCAAATCCGTGATCGTGACCGGGGGCGCCTCGGGGATCGGGGCGCTGATCGTCGAAGGCTTCGCCGCGCAGGGGGCGAAGGTCGGGTTTCTCGACCGTGATGCCGAGGGGAGCGCGGCGATCGCGAAACGGTTCGGCGTCGATTACGAGCTGTGCGACCTGCGCGACATCGCCGCGATGAAAGAGGCGCTGGCTCGGCTGCGCGAGAAGATCGGCCCGGCGGATGTGCTAGTGAACAATGCCGCGCGCGACGACCGCCACGACTGGCGCGAGATCGATGCCGAATATTGGGACGAGCGACAGCACACCAACCTGCGCCACATGTTCTTCGCGATCCAGACGGTTGCGCCGGACATGATCTCGAAAGGGGCGGGGTCGATTATCAATATGGGATCGAATTCGTGGTGGGAGGCCGGTAGCGGCTTTCCGGCCTATGCGACGGCGAAAGCGGCGGTGCATGGGCTGACCCGCACGATGGCACGCGAATTGGGCGGGCATCGCATCCGGGTCAACACGGTCGTGCCGGGCTGGATCATGACGGATCGGCAGAAAACGCTCTGGGCCACGCCCGAGGCGCTGGAGGAGCATCGTCGCAACCAATGCCTGCCCGATCTGATCCAGCCGGAATATGTCGCGCGGATGGTGCTGTTCCTCGCCTCGGACGATGCGGCGATGTGCACGGCGAACAACTACATGGTCGAGGCGGGCTCGATTTAATCGTGTTGCGGCGCGCTGCCGGGCGGCGCGTCGCTTTGCCCATTCTCCACCGGCCCGATTTCCTCCGGCTCGATCTCGATCTGCGCCAATTCAGCTTCGAGGAATTTCTCGAACGCGTCGAAATCCAGCGGCTCGAACTGGCCGAACCCTTGAATCCATGTCGTGGCGGCGGACATCGCGAGCGGCTCCAGCTTGCACCATTTCACCCGGCCGCGTTTCTCCTGAGAGATCAGCCCGGCATTGGTCAGGATCGCAAGGTGCTTGGAGACGGCCGCCAGCGACATCTCGAAGGGCTCGGCCACGTCGGTCACCGCCATGTCGTCTTCGAGCAGCATCGTCAGGATCGTCCGCCGGGTCGGATCGGCGAGCGCGGCGAAGATCGCATCGAGAGAAGGGGTGGGCGGCGGTAGCATCGCTCCTTGATGGGGCGGCGCGCGATAAACGTCAACCGATCGGTTGAATATGCGATTGCTCGCATTTGCGTGAGCTTGGTGCGGCGCGAATTTGAGGCCTATTTTCAAAATCGTTACGGATCAATGGGTTGCGAGGTGCTTTCGGAGGCCTATACGGAATTGACTCAGGCGGGGGCCACGGCTATCACGGCTGAGACCTGAGTGGGGGGCCGAACCATGCCTGATCACCGCTCCGACGAGCCCGATCCCGAGCGCCTCGCAGCGCTTGAGAAGAAGCTTGCGGCAGTGAGAAAGACGCAAGAGCCGCCTCCGCAACGTGCCGATCATCATCTGTCCCAGGCGAATATGGCCTGGCGTATGGTGATCGAAATGGTTTCGGGGCTGGGGATCGGCTTCGGCATCGGATACGGGCTGGATGTGCTTATGGGCACGATGCCTTGGATGATGGTGCTGTTCACGCTTCTCGGGCTCGCGGCCGGGGTGAAGGTGATGCTTCGCTCGGCCAAGGAAATGAACGAAGAGCGTGCGGCCGACATGGCCGATGAAGAGGAAGACGACCGTGGCAACTCTTGAACAGGAAATGCGCAGTGAACTGACCTTCCACCCGATGGATCAGTTTATCGTTAAGCCCCTCTTCGGCGATGGCCCGGTTCACTGGTACACGCCGACCAATGCGACGCTGTGGATGGCGATCGCCGTTCTGGCGATCTTCTTCATGCTCGTGATCGGCACCCGCGGCCGCGCCGTTGTGCCCTCGCGCGCCCAGTCGATCGCGGAGCTGTCCTACGGCTTCATTCACAAGATGGTCGAAGACGTCGCGGGCAAGGACGCGCTGAAGTTCTTCCCCTATATCTTCACGGTCTTCCTGTTCATCGTCTTCTCGAACTTCCTCGGCCTGCTGCCGCGCGGCTTCACCACGACCTCGCATATCGCTGTGACCGGTCTGCTGGCGATCGCCGTGTTCGTTGCGGTGACCGTGATCGGTTTCGTCAAGAACGGCGCGGGCTTCCTGAGCCTGTTCTGGGTGGCCTCGGCGCCGCTGGCGCTGCGCCCGATCCTCGCGATCATCGAGATCATTTCCTACTTCGTGCGCCCCGTCAGCCACTCCATTCGTCTTGCAGGCAACATGATGGCTGGCCACGCGGTTATGAAAGTGTTCGCCGCCTTCGCGCCGCTGATCCTGTTCTCGGGCGTCGGCATCGCCGTCACCCCGCTGTCGATCCTCGCGATCACCGCGATGTACGGGCTCGAAGTTCTCGTGGCCTTCATCCAGGCCTATGTCTTCACGATCCTGACCTGCGTCTATCTGCGCGACGCGCTTCACCCGGCACACTGACCGGATAACGGATCGAACCAGTTCACCAAATTTCTGCCACTTCCAACCTCAAGGAGTTACGACAATGGAAGGCAATATCGTTCAAATGGGTGCTTACATCGGCGCTGGTCTGGCCTGCATGGGCATGGGCGGCTCGGCTATCGGTGTGGGCAACGTTGCCGGCAACTTCCTGTCGGGCGCACTGCGCAACCCCTCGGCGGCCGCTGGCCAGACCGCGACCCTCTTCATCGGCATCGCCTTCGCAGAAGCGCTCGGGATCTTCTCGTTCCTCGTCGCGCTGCTGCTGATGTTCGCCGTCTGATCCAGCACGCTTTTCCTTGAGGGCGGGTGGGCTCATTCGGAGCCCATCCCGTGACCCGCAAGGGGATTTGTGATCAGGGTCGAGGGACGACATGGCAAGCGAAACGCAAAATACAGCGCACGCAGCCGCTGATGCGGCCCAAGGCGCGGCACATACCGCGCAAAAGGCCGGTATGCCGCAGCTCGACTTCTCGAGCTACCCGAACCAGATCTTCTGGCTCGTGGTCGCTCTGGTCGCGATCTACTGGCTGCTGACGCGCATCGCACTGCCCCGGATCGAGGCAGTTCTCGCCGATCGTCAGGGCACGATCGCGGGTGACATCGCCGCGGCCGAAGACTTCAAGCGCAAGGCCGAAGAGGCCGAAGCAGCTTACGAGAAGGCTCTGGCCGAAGCACGCGCTCAGGCGCAGAAGATCGCAGGCGAAACCAAGGCCGAGATCCAAAAGGACCTCGACGCGGCTATCGCCAAGGCAGATGCCGAGATCGCCGCACGCTCCGCGGAATCGGAAGCCCGCATCGCGGAAATCCGTGACGGCGCGCTTGCAGCGGTCGATCAGGTCGCCAAGGACACCGCCGGCGAGATCGTCGCGGCTCTGGGTGGCAACTCGGACGCATCGGCTGTCAACGCGGCTGTCGAACAACGGCTGAAAGGGTAAGACGATGAAGAAACTCTCGCTTCTCCTTCCGTTCGTGGCGGCACAGCCCGCCTTCGCAGCGACGGGCCCGTTCTTCTCGCTTTGGAACACGAACTTCATCGTGACCATCGCCTTCATCATCTTCGTGGGCATCGTGCTCTACGCGAAGGTGCCGGGCATGCTGGGCAAGATGCTCGACAAGCGCGCGACGAACATCCGCTCGGATCTCGACGAAGCGCGCAAGCTTCGTGACGAGGCGCAAGCGGTTCTCGCCAGCTACGAGCGCAAGTCGCGGGAAGTGCAGGGGCAGGCCGACCAGATCGTCGCCGCCGCCAAGCGCGACGCCGAAGCCGCTGCCGAGAAGGCCAAGGAAGACCTAAAGGTCTCGATCGAGCGCCGCCTGAAGGCCGCTGACGAGCAGATCGCCTCGGCCGAGGCGCAGGCTCTGAAAGAGGTCAAGGACCGTGCCGTGTCGGTTGCCGTGGCCGCCGCTGGTGACGTGCTCGCCAAGCAGCTGAGCGCGTCGGACCGTGCCGCGATGATCGACAGCTCGCTGAACGAAGTCGAACAGCGCCTGAACTGATCTCCCCTAATGGGTGACATTGAAAACCCCGGTCCGATGGGCCGGGGTTTTTCTTTGTCTTGGTGGCAGAGGTGATGTGGGCTCAGCGGTTATGTTCGAGACGTAAGCGCGCGGTGGCCTCGTTGCGCTCGGCCCGGCGCATCGCCGCCATCTCGACTTCGACAAATTCCATATGGGCCGCGATGGCCTTGCGCGCGGCAGAGGCGTCGCGGCGCTGGATCGCCTCGTTGATCGCGCGGTGCTGGTCGAGCAGCTTGCTGCGCGTGCCGCGGTTCCGGAACATCATGGAGCGGTTGTAGAACACGCCCTCGGCGAGCAGGTCGAACATCGCGCGCATCATGTGGATCATGATGACGTTGTGGCTCGCCTCGATGATCGCCATGTGGAACTGCGCATCGAGCTGCGCCTCCTGCGTGGGATTGCGCTTGGAATGGGCCGCTTCCATTTGGGAGAACAGCGTCTGGATCACCGCGAGATCGGTGTCAGAGCCGCATTGCGCGGCGCGCTCGGCGGCGAGCCCCTCCATGTCGCGACGGAACGAGATGTAATCGAACAGCGCCTGATCGTTGCGCGCAAACAGCCGGATCAGGGCAGGCGAGAAGGCGGAATCGAGCACTTCGGCGACATAGATCCCGGCCCCGGCGCGTGTGGTCAGGAGACCCGATTCCTGCAGTTCCGCGACCGCTTCGCGCAGGCTCGGACGCGAGACGCCAAGACGTTCGGACAGCTCACGCTCGGAGGGGAGGCGCTCACCGGGGCGCAGAATGCCCTGCAGGATGAGCTGTTCGATCTGGCGCACGACAGCATTCGCGAGCTTCTCGGATTCGATCTTCTGAAATGGCATGCACCCCTCCATGTGGTAAAGATGTATGACCAGATCGGGTCGTCGGCAATGAAAAAAGGCCGGGTTTCCCCGGCCCTTTTCCCACTCTGACGAGCGATTTAGTTGTTCGGACGAATGATGAATTCGACCCGGCGGTTCGCCTGACGACCCTCGGGGGTCAGGTTGCTCGCGATAGGTTGATCCTCGCCACGGCCCGTCGGGATCACGCGGTAGCTCGGAACGCCGCCATTGATCAGGACATTGGCCACCGACTGCGCGCGCTGACGCGACAGGCGCATGTTGTAGGCCGCATCGCCGGTGTTGTCGGTATGGCCGACGACTTCGACGGTGGTGTCCGGATAGCGGTTGAGGCTGCCTGCGAGCGTGTACAGATCGCGCTGCAGATCGGGGCGCACGGCCGCGCTGTCGGTCGCGAAGAGCACGTCTTGCGGCATCGTCACGATCAGCTGGTTGCCCTGACGCACGACGCTGACGCCGTTGGTGGTCAGGTCGCGGCGCAGTTCCTGCGCCTGACGGTCGAGCTGCGAGCCGATCGCGCCGCCGATCACGCCGCCGACGATCGCGCCGGCTGCGGCTTTGGTCAGCTTTTCGTCGCCTTTGCTCTTGGCGCCGAGGGCGCCGCCGATGAGCGCGCCGGTGATCGCACCGGCATTGCGGTTTGCGTTCGGGCTTTGGTCGGGGTTGTTCGCCCCGGTGTAGCCGCCCGGCACACAAGCGGTGAGCGCCATTGCAGCGGCGGCGCTCAGAAGAATGGTTTTGGTCTTGAGAACGGTGGTCATGTTCTGTCTCTGCCTTCTCTGGTCGCCCCATGTCTCGAGGCTTGCCGGAAGATACGCGTAAAATTCGCGCAGGTTCCATGCCCTTTTCGTGAAGCGCGGAAATCCGCGCATCATCTGGCGGTAGAAGCGGCGGAGGGACGCTCAATCGGCCTCTGCGCGGGCGCCTTCCCAGCCCAGAATCGCGCGTTTGACGCCCAGACCCCAGTGATAGCCGCCCAATCCGCCCGATTTGCGCAAGGCGCGGTGGCAGGGAATCAGGAAGGAGATCGGGTTGCGGCCCACGGCAGTGCCCACGGCGCGCACGGCCTTGGGGTTGCCGATCGCCTCGGCGATGCCGGAATAGGTGGTGACCTGCCCCGAAGGAATCGAGAGCAGCGCCTCCCAGACCTTGATCTGGAAGGGCGCGCCGATCAGCGTCAGCTTCGCTTCGCCGTGGCGGCTGAACGCGGCCTCGACCCAAGGACGCAGCGGCTCGGGGTCTTCGGTGAAGCGGGCGTCGGGCCAGCGGCGGGCGAGGTCGTCAAAGGTCTCGCGTTCGCCCATCTCGGCGGTGAAGCCCATACCGCACAGGCCCTGATCGGTGCCCATCGCAATCACCGGGCCGAAGGGGCTGTCGAACCGTCCCCAGCGGATCGCGACGCCGCCGCCGCCGCGGGCAAACGCGCCGGGCGTCATGGCTTCCCAGCGCAGCACCAGATCGTGCAGCCGGCCTGTACCGGACAGCCCCGCACGGTCGGCCACCTCGTCGAGCGGCAGGCGCTGGCTCAGCAACTCGCGCACGAAGTCGAGTGTCAGATATTGCTGGTAGCGTTTCGGAGAGACCCCGACCCAGGCCGAGAACAGCCGCTGAAAATGCGCGGGGCTCATCGAGAGCCGTGCGGAGATCGCCTCGAGCGTCAGCAACTCGCCCGCCGCCTGCGCCGCGTCGATCTCGTCCAGCGCGCGGGCGATGACCTGATAGTGGTAGCTCTCGGCAATGTCGCTGTGGTCGTTCATCACGCACCTCTTGGGCTTTTCCCGATCCTAGGGCGCGGGCGGCAGGCGCGCGACCCGAAAGCTGCGGTTTGCGCGCGGCCTTGCCCTTCGCGCGCGTGGCGGGCATTAGGAAAGCATGGCCAAGCAATTCGATTATGCCACGATGAAAGAGGTCTTCGCGCGGTTCGAAGCCTCCGAGCCCCATCCCAAGGGGGAGCTCGAGCACGTCAACGCCTATACGCTGGTGGTGGCCGTGGCGCTATCCGCGCAGGCGACCGATGCGGGCGTGAACAAGGCGACGCGGAAGCTTTTCGCCGTGGCCGACACACCCGAGAAAATGCTGGAGCTGGGCCTCGAGGGCGTGACCGAGCATATCAAGACGATCGGTCTGTTCCGGCAGAAGGCGAAGAACGTCATCAAGCTGAGCCAGATCCTCGTCGATCAGTATAACGGTGAGGTGCCGTCGTCCCGTGCCGCGCTGCAATCGCTGCCCGGCGTGGGGCGCAAGACCGCGAATGTCGTGCTGAACATGTGGTTCGGCCATCCCGCGCAGGCAGTCGATACGCATATTTTCCGGGTCGGCAATCGCAGCGGCATCTGTCCGGGCAAGGACGTCGACGCGGTCGAGCGCGCCATCGAAGACAATGTGCCCGTCGAATACCAGCGCCACGCCCATCACTGGCTGATCCTGCACGGTCGCTATATCTGCCTGGCGCGCAAACCCAAATGTCAGGCCTGTCCGATCAAGGATCTGTGCCAGTTTGAGGAGAAAAACCTTTGAAACAGTATCAGGTCGTCGGCATCGGCAATGCCGTCGTGGACGTGATCGCGCAATGCGACGATAGCTTCCTCGAGCATATGGGCATCGAGAAAGGCATCATGCAGCTGATTGAACGTGAACGCGGCGAGACGCTGTACGGCGCCATGAAAGAGCGCACGCAGGCGCCGGGCGGCTCGGTCGGCAACACGATCGCGGGGCTGGGCAATCTCGGGCTCACGACGGCCTTTATCGGCCGGGTGCGCGACGACACGCTGGGGCGCTTCTACGAGGCGGCTCTGCATGGCGAGGGCACGGATTTCCCAAACCCGCCGGTCAAGGATGGCGAACTGCCGACCTCGCGTTCGATGATCTTCGTGACGCCCGACGGCGAGCGCTCGATGAACACCTATCTGGGGATCTCGGCGGAGGTCTCGACCGAGGATGTCAGCCTCGACGTGGTGGAGAACACGCAGATCCTGTTCCTCGAAGGCTATCTCTTCGACAAGGATCACGGGAAGGCTGCGTTCCTGAAGGCGGCGCAGGGCTGTCACCGGGGCGGCGGCAAGGCCGGGATCGCGCTGTCGGACCCGTTTTGCGTCGATCGTCACCGCGCCGATTTCCGCCGTCTCGTGCGCGACCAGATGGATTACGTGATCGGCAACCAGCATGAATGGGAATCGCTCTACCAGACCGATCTGGACGCGGCGCTGAAGCAGGCCGCTGAGGAATGCGAGCTGGTGGTCTGCACCCGCTCGGGCGACGACGTGATCCTGATCCGTGGCGAGGAACGCGCGACGGTTCCGGTCAAGCGCGTGGTGCCGGTCGATGCGACAGGCGCGGGCGATCAGTTCGCTGCCGGCTTCCTTTACGGCTACGCGACGGGGCAGAGCCTAGAGACTGCGGGCAAGATGGGCTGCGCTGCGGCGGCCGAGGTGATCGGCCATTACGGCGCACGGCCCGAGATCGATGTGAAAGCGCTGTTTGCAGAGCGCGGGCTCATCTGAGCCTGTCTGGCGCGCCCGGGATAAGGGCGCGCCGCAAGACTTAACGCATCAGCAGCATCGGCCCGAGCGGGCGACCTGCGAGAATGTGCAGGTGGTAATGCGGCACTTCCTGCACGCCATTCTCGCCCGCATTGGTGATGCCGCGATAGCCTTCGCCGCCTTCGCCCGGGCTCGCGCCGGTCATCTTGCAGACCTCGGCCACGGTGCGGTGGAAATCGACGATCTCGGCATCGCTCGCCTCGGCGCAGAAATGATCGAGCGCGACATAGGCGCCTTTCGGAATCACCAGCACATGCTCGGGCGCTTTCGGGGCGATGTCGCGGAAGGCAAGCGTATGCTCGGTCTCCAGAACGGTGTCGTTCGGAATCTCGCCGCGCAGGATCTTGGCGAAGATGTTCTGGTCGTCATAAGTATAGGCCATGGCCTCTCTCCTCAGTCGCGGAAGATGTAGTCGAGTTCGGCCAATTCCTGCGCCATATCGGAAGGGATGTCGAGCGCATGGGCCAGCGCGCGGGCGTTGTCCTCGATCTCGCCGCCCTCGCGCATGAGCGCGTAATTCTCGAACTCGGCGTCGCGGAGCCGCTCGGATTCGTGGTGCAGATCGGCGCGGATTGTCGGCAGCATCTGCTCCACCACCTGCGGCGGCGTGTGCTGCCCCGCGAGGCCGACGCGCTGCGCGTGCCCCTTGAGATAGTCGTCGGAGAACTGACACTCGATCTCGAGGATGCGGGTCTGGCATTTGTCGCGGGTGAAATCTTCGATCACGTCGAGCTCGGCGGGATCGACGCAGATCACCATGCGGTCAGCGTTCTCGTGGTCGAAGACCATCCGCATCAGCGCGCGGCGGTGACGGTTACGCTTTTCCGGGCTGGTCTCGATCCCGCCGAGATCGGGCAGAGGGCCCATCTCGTTGAAGACGTAATCGAGCGCGGGGATCGAGGAGCGTTTGCGGAACTCGGCCACCAGCCGTTTCGCGACATGCCATTTCTTGCACAGGATCAGGGTCAGCGTGCGCTCGCGGCCCAAAGTCGCCTCCGCCTCCCAGAAGCGCGGTGCGAAGCGACGGCCAATGCGGCCGCGCCCGGTGAGGAAGCGATGCAGCGCGCGGCCCTCGTTCGAGACGGCGAAGTCCACGCCCTCGCGCGTCCACAGCTCGCCCAGACGCTGCTTCAGGTCGCGCGCCTCGGGGCTGATCTTGCGCGCGAAGAGGTAATCCTGCGCCAGCAGCAGATCGTAATGGTCGTTGTAGAAATTCGCGGGCATCCCGTAATCGGTGAACATCAGGAAGGTCAGCGTCCGGGTGCGGATCTCGGTCTCGGGAATCAGATGATGGACGATGGTCTGGAAGAAGGTTTCGTCCGGGATCCATGTCGTGCGGAAGAACCGCATCACATCGGGCCGCGCCTTGATGAAATCGAGCACCTGTTCCATCGTGCGCCGCCGCAGGCACCACCATTGCGAGCCGATCATCATCTGAAGATCGCCGGGCACCTCGCGCGACAGCTTAAGCTGCTTTTGCAGGTTATAGGCGAGGTAGAACCGCTTGGGCTGATTGCGCTCGTTGAACCAGTGGCGATAGACCAGCCGGTCTTCCTTCATCCCCGTCTTGATCCAGCCCGACGAGAAGAAGTCGAAGCTTTCGATATAATCGACTTCTTCGGCATCGAGGAAGTTATGGGCGTATTCGGCCGATTTGATCTGCATGCAATCGCCCGAGAGCATGTAGAAATGCGTGGCGCGCGGGAAATCGGCGACCGCGGCTTTTACCGCCTCCAGGGTCGCGGCGACGAGGCTCCATTCGCCCCAGCCGCATTTGACGCGCTTTTTCGCGAAGGTGACATTGGGATTGGCATCGAGCGCGCTGCGCAGCTTGCGGTAATGTTCGGGCTTGGCGCGCGCGTCGAAATGGATCGCCACATAATCGCCCGTCTGCGTCAGCCGTTCCGCCTGCGCGATGATCCCGTCAGGATCCTTATGGGTCAGAAGAATAAAGGCGATTCGGGCCATACGGGAAACGATGCGATGTCACTTGCTGGTATTATCCGACTTGTTAGCCGGAATGAGCGTTGAAAAGACAGGACTTCTTTGCTCTTTACTCGATATTTATTATGTCTGCGTTACCCGGTCACGGGTATGCGACCTTCTGGAGGGCTTTGAATGGGATTTCCCGGAACCTGGATGACCGAGAGCGAAAGCATGGTGTATCGCGTCGTGCCGAAATGCGCCTGCTCCTCCATCGGGCAGATCATGTTCTATTCCGATCACGGGAAATTCTTCGACGGCGATATCCACGATTCCAAGACCGGGCTGCACAAGTGGTCGCAGGACGAAAGCCAGACGCCGATCACCGAAAACGTAGTGGCGCATAAGAGCTACGCCTTCACCTGCGTGCGCAATCCCTATCAGCGCATCCTGTCGTCCTTCTTCGACAAGATCGCGGGCATCCAGCGCAACGGCAAACGCTATCGCGGCAAGCTGGTGCCGCAGCTGATCCAGAAATACGGGATCGAGGTCGGCTCTCCGGAAGACAATTTCGATTTCGATCAGGTCGCCTCGTTCCGCCGCTTCCTGCTGTTTGCGCGCGACACGATCCGTTGGCGCCGCCCGATGGAGCCGGACATTCACTGGTCGGCCATGTCGGGCCATATCTCGACCTTCATCGTCAATGGCGGGCGCTACGACAACATCTTCTTCACCGAGAAGTTCAACGAAGGCATGCAGTCGGTGCTCGACGCGGTCGAGACGCCGGTGAAGGTCGATCTGGCCAAGGTGCCGCGGTTCAACGAGTCCGAAGGGCACGGGCCGAAGCGCGCGCATAAGGTGAGCGATTATTTCGACGACCTGTCGCGCCACCTGATCTGGGAAATCTACAAGAAGGATTTCCAGCTGTTCCAATACGATTTCGACGATCCGGACAACAAGATACCGGTGGGCGAGATCGATCTGGACGAGGTGCACGCCAAGCTGGGCGACTGATCACCAGCGTTTCAGCGCGTCCTCGTCTTCATCCTTCGCAGCGACCCAGGAGGTGCCCTCGGGCCCGTGTTCCTTCTTCCAGAAGGGGGCGCGGGATTTCAGGTAATCCATCAAGAATTCGGCGGCTTCAAACGCCGCGACGCGGTGGCGGGCGGCGGTGGCGACCATCATGATCTGCTCGCCCACGCCCAGCCGTCCGTGGCGGTGGATGACGGTCACGTCCGACAGGGTCCAACGCTCGACCGCCTGATCCACGATGCCAGCGATCGCGCGTTCGGTCATGCCCGGGTAATGCTCCAGCTCCAGCGCCTCCATCGCGCCGGTGTCGTCGCGCACGATGCCGGTGAAGCTGACGACGGCGCCGACATCCGCGCGGCCCGTGCCGAAATCGGCAAGCTCTGCGCCCAGATCGAAGGGCTCGGCCTGAACGGAGACTTTCATCTCAGCCCCCCGTCATCGGCGGGAAGAAGGCCACCTCGCGCACGCCTTCGAGCGGCGCATCGAACTCCGCCAGATCCTGATCGAGCGCGACGCGCAGCGCGGAAATGTCGGCAAAAGCCGCCTCATAGCGCGGCTCGCGTGCCTTCAGCTCTTCGACGAGGTCGGCCACAGTCTTGGCCTCAGTCTCGACCTTTTCGCGTGGCAGGCCGATCCGCTCGCGGACCCAAGCGAAATAGAGAACGTCAATCATGGCTCGGCTCCTTCAGATAGGGCAGGGCCTTGCGAAAATAATCCCAGCCGGTGATCGCGGTCAGCACGGCGGCGATCCAGATCAGCGCGAGGCCGACATGGGTCGCGAAATCGGCGGGTGTGGCGCCCAAGCGGATATCGCCTTCGCCTGCGCGCGGGGCCTGACCCTGCTCGAGATAGGCAAGCCCGGTGCCGAGGAACAGCACGGCAATCGCCACCATCTGCGCGGTGGTCTTCCATTTGGCGAGCTTCGTTACCCGCAGCCGCCCGGCATCCGCGCCGAGGAATTCGCGCAGCCCCGAGACGAAGACTTCGCGGAACAGGATCACGGTCGCGGGCAGGATCAGCCACGGGTTCATGCCCGAATAGCCGGTCAGCACCACCAGCGCGATCACCACCATCGCCTTGTCGGCGATCGGGTCGAGCATCGCGCCGAAGCGGCTCTCCTGTTTCCACGCCCGTGCGAGGTAGCCATCGAACCAGTCGGTGACCGCCGCGCTGATGAACAGCGCAAGCGCGAGCCAGTCGGCCCAGGGGCGAGAAAAATAAAGGAACAAGACCGCCACACCGGGGGCAGCCAAGAGCCTGAGCACGGTCAGGATATTGGGAAGGGTCCATTTCATGGGAGGCAACCTAGCTGCGTGGTTCGCAAAGCGGAAGAGGGCGCGTTAACGGGTCGCGGGATCGCGATATGCATGCACCGTCCCATTGCGGTCGGTAACGCGCCAGTCTCCGGGGCCGTCGCCCGGTGTGAAGTGGTCCGAGGTGATCGGGACCTTGCCGTGGCCGCCGGGGATATCGAGCACGTAGCTGGGCAGCATCGTCCCCGAGCAGCGGCGGCGCAGCTCGGCCATCAGCGCGCGCCCTTCCGCGATGGTGGTGCGGAAATGCGAGGTGCCGCGCGCGAGGTCGCAATGGTGCAGGTAATAAGGTTTGACGCGCAGCTTGGTGAGGGCGCGGAACAGCACCTCCAGCGCGTCGGCACTCGCGTTGACGCCCCGCAGCAGCACGGTTTGCGACAGCATCGGGATGCCGCGATCCACTAGCCGCGCGATGGCATCGCGGGCGGCCGGCGTCAGTTCCTGCGCGTGGTTGGTGTGCAGCACGATCCAGGCGGTCGGGGCGGCGCGCAGGAGGGCGCAAAGCTGTTCGGTGATCCGCTCGGGGGCGACGACCGGCACGCGGGTATGCAGCCGGATCTGGTCGATGTGCTGGATCGCGGAGAGGCACTCCAGCACCGCGCCAAGCCTGCGCGTCGAGAGCGTCAGCGGATCGCCTCCGGTCAGGATCACCTCGCGAATGGCCGGGGTCGCCGCGATATAATCGAGCGCCTGCGTCAATTGGTCTTCCGGCAGCGGCCCGGTTTCGCCCACCGTCTCGCGGCGGAAGCAGAAGCGGCAATAGACGTCGCAGGTCTTCGTGATGTGCAGGATCACCCGGTCGGGATAGCGATGCGTCAGCCCCGGAGCGGGGGAATGGGCGTCGTCGCCGATCGGATCTTCGAGCTCTTCGGGACGGGTGACCAGCTCGGCCGCCGAGGGCACGAATTGCGCGGCCACCGGATCGGTCGGATCGGCAATCGCCCCGCGCATTTCGGGTGTGACGCGGATGCGGAACTCTTCGGCTACGCGCTCGAGATCGGCGCGGGTGTCCGAGGCGGTCAGCCCGTCGCGTTCGAGATCGGCCACGCGGGTCAGCGCGCGGGGGTGGCGGCTGTGATCGGTCATCTCAGCCCTTCTCGTTGAAGAAATTGTGGATCGTCTCGGCCATCGCCTCGGAGATGCCGTCGACCTCCATCAGGTCGATGGGGGCGGCGCGGCTGACCGCCTTGGCGGAGCCGAAATGCGTGAGCAGCGCGCGCTTGCGGGCCGCCCCGATGCCTGGAACCTCGTCCAGCGGGTTCGCCATCTGCGCCTTGGCGCGTTTCGCACGGTGGGTGCCGATGGCCCAGCGGTGCGCCTCGTCGCGCAGGCGCTGGATGTAATAGAGGACCGGCGATTGCCGGGGCAGGGCGATGGGGCGCTGACCCGTGCGGTGGAACTCTTCCTTGCCGTGGTCGCGGTCCACGCCTTTCGCGACGCCGACCATCGCGACGTCGCTCACGCCCATCTCGTCCATGATCTCGCGCACCGCCGAGACCTGCCCGGCGCCGCCGTCGATTAGCAGTAGATCGGGCCAGGCCTCGGATTTCCGCTCTGGGTCTTCCTTCAGCAACCGGGTGAAGCGGCGGGTCAGCACCTCTTTCATCATCCCGAAATCGTCGCCCGGCGTCAGCTCCGCGTTCTTGATGTTGAACTTGCGATACTGGCTTTTGATGAAGCCTTCCGGCCCCGCGACGATCATCCCGCCCACGGCATGCGCGCCCTGAATATGCGAGTTGTCGTAGACCTCGATCCGCTGCGGCGGCTTCTCCAGCCCGAAGGCCTCGGCGACGCCCGCCAGCAGTTTCGCCTGCGCGGCAGATTCCGACATCTTCCGACCGAGGCTCTCGCGGGCATTGCGCGCGGCATTCTCGACCAGCTCTGCCTTTTCGCCGCGCTGCGGGACGGTGATCTCGACCTTGCGCTCGGCGCGCTCGGAGAGGAATTCGCTTACCAGTTCCTCATCCTCGACCGGATGCGATAGCAGGATCAGCTTCGGCGGCGGGCGGTTGGTGTAGAACTGCGCGATGAAGGCCTGCAGGATTTCGGGCGCTTCGGCGCCGGAGCCGGTCTTGGGATAGAAGTCGTGATTGCCCCAGCTCTGGTTCGCGCGGATGAAGAAGACCTGCACACAGGCCTGCCCGCCCTCCTGATGGAGAGCGATCACATCGGCCTCGGCGGTGCTGCGCGGGTTGATCCCCTGGCTTTGCTGCACGTTGGTCAGCGCCTTGATCCGGTCGCGGAGCGCAGCGGCGCGCTCGAATTCCATATCGTCGGAGGCTTGCTGCATCTGTTCGGCCAGCTCGCGCTGGATCGTGGTGGACTTGCCTTGCAGGAACCGCTTCGCATCGTCGACCAGCGCTGCGTAATCCTCCTCGGAGATCTTGCCGACGCAGGGCCCCGAGCAACGCTTGATCTGATATTGCAGGCAGGGGCGCGTGCGGGTCTCGAACATCGAGTCCGAGCAGTTGCGCAGCAGGAAGACCCGCTCCAGCTGGTTTAGCGTGCGGTTCACCGCGCTCGCGCTCGCGAAGGGGCCGAAGTAATGGCCCTTTTCTTTGCGCGCGCCGCGATGCTTCTTGATCATCGGATAGGGGTGGTCCGTCGCGATCAGGATATTGGGAAAGCTTTTGTCGTCCCGTGCGAGCACGTTGTAGCGCGGTTTGAGCTGCTTGATCAGGTTCTGCTCGAGCAGCAGCGCCTCGGTCTCGGTCCGCGTCGTGAGGAACATCATCGAGGCGGTCTCATGGATCATCCGGGCGATCCGCGCCGAGTGTCCCGAGGGGCGTGCATAGTTCGAAACGCGCGCCTTCAGGTTGCGTGCCTTGCCGACGTAAAGCACCTCGCCCTTCGCGTTCAGCATCCGATAGACGCCGGGCGATCCGTCGAGACGCTTGAGGTAATCCGCGATCAGCGCATGGCCCGTCATCCCGTGTTGCGGGCGCGTGGCCGCCGGGGGATCGAGGGCGTCGTTGCTGTTTACGTCGTCATTCATGAGCAGGCTTCGATTCTCCCCTGTGGCTGCAACCTCGCGAAGACGTTTTCAAGGAAAAACATGTCCACGAAATTTGGGGATAACTCTGTTGGCAAACATGTGGGACCGTGGGTTCCGACCTTAATATAAGGGTTGATAGAGTGTTTGCTCATTTTTTGAGCAAGTTACGAGTACGTTGATTTCATTGAGAAATTTTTCGCACACTCGCCAAGCTATTGAAAGGATTACTACTTTTGTGACGGTACTGTTACAAGCCGCCGCGCAGTGCACAACTTTGGCCTGCGATTCGTTTTCAGGCTCATTCCGGACCTAATACATCGGGGGTCCGCCAGCCCAAATGTTGGCCTCCATCGACGCAGAGCAACTGCCCTGTGACGGCCGGCGCGTCCATGAAATATCCCAGCGCCGCGACGATATCTGCAGGGTCTGCGCCGCGTTCGAGGATCGTCGCCGCGCGCTGCCGGTTGAAGTGCTCTTCCGACTGGCGGGCGCCTTGCAGGGTCGGGCCGGGGCCGATCGCGTTCACACGTATAGCGGGAGCCAGCGCCTGCGCACTCGTCTGCGTGAGAGTCCACAGACCCATCTTCGCTAGCGTGTAGGTCATGAACTCCGGCGTCAGCTTGCGCATCCGCTGGTCGACCATGTTGATCACCAGCGCGCGGGCCTTGGGCTCCGCGCCCGAGCGGTCGGCATCCGGGGCCTGCGCCGCGAAATGCTGGATCAGCACGAAGGGTGCGCGCAGGTTCGACCCGATATGCCTGTCCCAGCTTTCGCGCGTGGCTGAGCGGATCGTGTCGTATTCGAAAATCGAGGCGTTGTTGATCAGCAGATCGAGCGGCCCGTCGAGAAGTCGCGCCGCGCGCGGCACCAGTTCCGCCGTCGCGGCCTCGTCCAGCAGATCGGCCTGCACGATCTCGGCGCGCACGCCTTTCGCGCGGGCCTCCGCCGCCGTGGCCTCCGCCTCCTCGGCGGAGCCGTGATAATGGATTGCGACGTCCACGCCGCGCTCGGCCAGATAAAGCGCCATCGCGCGTCCCAGCCGTTTCGCGCCGCCTGTCACCAATGCTCGTTTCATGCGCTGCCTCCAATGAAGAGGGCCACCATATAGGCCAGGTACGCGGCGGTGAAAGCGATGCCGATGCCTCGGGTGATCACGCGGTTGCCGAAGATGAACGGGGCCAGCGCGATCGAGGCCGCGGCCATCACCCAAAGGTCGACATGCAGCATCTGGCTCGGCACCGGAATGTCGCCGAACAGGCCTGCGACGCCGATGATGCAGAGCAGGTTGAAGATGTTCGAGCCCACGACATTGCCGAGCGCGAGGTCCGACCGGCCCTTCATCGCCGCGGTGATCGAGGTCGCCAGCTCCGGCAGCGAGGTGCCGAGCGCGACCAGCGTCAGGCCGATCACCGCATCCGAGACGCCCATCGCGCTTGCGATTTCCGACGCGCCGCTGACCAGCCAGCTCGCCCCCAGAGGCAGCCCGATGAGCCCCGCGAGAACATAGAGCCCGATGCGCCAGAGCGGCATTTTCGGATCGACGCTCTCGACCTCTTCATCGGCTTCGGTCTCGGGTCCGGCGCCCGCGCCGCGATTGGCGCGATGGGCGCGCGCCTCGCGGATTTGTCGGAACAGGATGATGCCGAGCGCGAAGAGCAGAAGCAGCGCCTGCGCCCAGCCGATCGGGCCCATGAAGCAGACGAGGATGAAGAGGATCGTCGCCCCCATCATCAGCACGAAGCTCTCGCGCGTGTCGTGAAGATCGGTGCGTATCGCGGAGATCATCGCAGGCAGGCCCAGCACCAGAAGGATATTGGCGATGTTCGAGCCCACGACATTGCCGAGCGCCATGCTGGGCGCCTTGTCGAGCACGGCCGCGACCGAGACCATCAGCTCGGGCGCGGAGGTGCCGAACGCCACTACGGTCAGGCCGACGATCAGTGCTGGAATGCCAAGGCGCAGCGACATCGCCACCGCGCCTTTCACCAGCAGATCGCCCGCCACGACCAGCAGCACCAGCCCGGCAATGATCTCGCCGAAATCCCAGATCATTTACGGCGCTCCGTCTTCTTCGCAGTCTTGCTATTGGAGGTCGTCTTGCAGGGGCAGGGGCCCCGGCCGATTTTCGGACGTCCGCAATCGGGGCAACGGGCCGATAGCCTGCCGGGTCCGCGCGGGCCCTTGAGTTTCGGCATCCGCAGCTTACCGAACATGGCGAGCACCGCCATGACGACGAGGAAGAGTGTCATGCCCTTGATGAGCATCGGGTTACAGCCCGTAGCGCGCCCAGAGCGCGCGCTCCTCGGTCGTGTCGATCAAAGCGCCTGCCGTGGCCGCCGCCATCTCGCCCCCGATCTGCGCGCCGAAGCGCCGGAAGATCGAGCGTTTGGGTGCGTAAGGCACGATGCGGGTCTTCTCGCCGTAGATCTCTTTCAGCTTCGGCACCGCATGGCCGAGCCCGTCGATCAGTCCGGTATTCTCGGCCAGCGCCTGCCGCCCGGTCCAGATATCGCCGGTGAAGAGGTCGCGATCCTCGGGCAGTTTCGCGCCGCGCCGGGACTGCACATGCTCCTTGAACGAGACATGCATGTCGTCGAGCAGCTTGTTGAGCCGCGCGACGTCTTCGTCCTTCTCGGGGCGGAACGGGTCCATGAAACTTTTCGAGCCGCCCGCCGTATGAACGCGGCGCTGGATGCCGTGGCGGTTGATGAACTCGTCGAGCCCGAAGCCTGCCGAGATCACCCCGATCGAGCCCACGACCGAGGTCGGGTCGGCCCAGATCTGGTCGGCGGCGCAGGCCAGCCAATAGCCGCCCGACGCCGCGACGTCTTCGACGAAGGCATGGACGGGAATGCCTTTTTCATCCGCAAGTCTGCGGATGCGCCCCGCGATCAGCGCCGATTGCACGGGCGATCCGCCGGGCGAATTGATCAGCAGTGCGACCGCGGCCGGTTTGCCGCGCGCGAAGGCACGCTCGATGATCGGGGCCATTGCGGCGTCCGACAGGCCGGGCGCTCCGGGGCGCGACATGCCGATGGCACCGTGCAAACGGATAACCGCGACGAAGGGCGATTTCTTGACGAAGGGGAGGCGTTGGATCAGGCTCATGTGAGGGATGTAGAGGCTCACCCCTGCCCGCGCAAGCGCAGCAATGACGGTTCCTGTCCGCGCCTGTTCGCGATTGAACCAGTCGTGACTTGCTGGCCGGGGCATGCTCGCCCCATCATCGGGGCCGGGAGGATGGATATGACCGAAGACGACAGGCTCGCCGCGATTCTGGCGGATCATGCGGGGCGCGAAGGTGCGCTGCTGCCCATTCTTCACGATGTGCAGGCCGCTTACGGCTGCGTGCCCGCCGATTGCTACCAGCCGATTGCCGATGCGCTGCGTCTGAGCCGGGCCGAGGTGGCGGGCGTCGTCTCCTTCTATCACGACTTCCGCGACGCGCCCGCGGGCAAGCATGTGATCAAGCTGTGCCGCGCCGAGGCCTGCCAGTCGATGGGCGGGGCCGAGATGATCGCGCGGCTGGAGCGTGCGCTGGGCATGAAAGTCGGGGAAACGAAGGGCGATGTGACCCTTGAGGCGGTCTATTGCCTCGGGCTATGCGCCTGTGCGCCTGCCGCGATGGTGGGCGATCAACTGGTCGGGCGGGCGACGCCCGAGCGGATCGAGGCTCTGGTTGCGGAGGTCTCGGCATGAAGGTCTGGGTTCCCTGCGATGCCGCCGCCGTAGCCTGTGGGGCCGATGAGGTCGCCGCCGCTCTCGCGTCGGCGGCGGGACTGCGTGGCGAAGAGGTCGAGATCGTCCGCAACGGCACGCGCGGAATGATCTGGCTGGAGCCGCTGGTCGAGATCGAGCGCGACGGTGTGCGCCACGGCTTCGGCCCGATGACGCCCGAGGACGTGCCCGCGCTGTTCGAGGACGGCGATCACCCGAAGGCGCTTGGCCCGGTCGAGGAGATCCCCTTCTTCGCAAAACAGACTCGTCTGACCTTCGCGCGTTGCGGGCGCACCGATCCGCTCTCGCTGGCCGATTACGAGGCGGATGAGGGCTGGCAGGGTCTCAAACGCGCGCTGGAACTGGGCGGCGCGCAGACCATCGAAGAGGTCACCACCTCCGGCCTGCGCGGACGCGGCGGTGCGGGCTTCCCGACGGGTATCAAGTGGAAGACCGTCGCCGGGGCAGACGCCCCGCAAAAATACATCGTCTGCAACGCGGATGAGGGCGATAGCGGCTCTTTCGCGGACCGGATGCTGATGGAAGGCGATCCCTTCTGCCTGATCGAGGGTATGGCGATTGCCGGTCTCGCGGTCGGCGCGACCAAGGGCTTCATCTATATCCGCTCGGAATATCCGCACGCGATCCGTACGCTGAACGCGGCGATCAAGGCGGCGCGCGCTGCGGGGATCATCGGCGACAGCCTGATGGGGCAGGGCCCGGCCTTCGATCTCGAAGTTCGCGTCGGCGCGGGCGCCTATATCTGCGGCGAGGAAACGTCGCTTCTCAATTCGCTCGAAGGCAAGCGCGGCATGGTTCGCGCCAAGCCGCCGTTGCCCGCGCTGGAAGGCGCGTTCGGCAGGCCCACGGTCGTGAACAATGTGCTCTCGCTCGCAGCTGTGCCTTGGATTCTGGTCCATGGTGGCGCAGCCTATGCGGAGTTCGGGCTGGGCCGCTCGCGCGGGACGATCCCGATCCAGATCGCGGGCAATGTCAAACATGGCGGGCTGTTCGAGACCGGCTTCGGGATGTCGCTTGGCACGCTGGTCAACGAGATCGGCGGCGGCACCGCCTCGGGGCGTCCGTTCAAGGCGGTACAGGTCGGCGGGCCGCTGGGCGCTTATCACGGCCCCGACGATTTCGATCTACCGGTCTGCTACGAGGCCTTTGCAGATCAAGGCGGGCTCGTGGGCCATGCCGGCTTCGTGGTGCATGACGACAGCGCCGACATGCTCGCGCTCGCCCGCTACGCGATGGAGTTCTGCGCCATCGAGAGCTGCGGGAAATGCACGCCCTGCCGGATCGGCGCGGTGCGCGGCATCGAGACGCTCGACCGCGTGGCGGCGGGCGACCCGGCGGCGATCGAGCTGCTGCACGAGCTATGCGAAGTGATGGAGAAGGGCTCGCTCTGCGCGATGGGGGGCTTCACGCCTTACCCGGTGCGCTCGGCGATCCGGCTCTTCCCGCAAGAATTCTCGCTCTCACAGGAGGCTGCGGAATGAAGGATTTCATCATCCCCGACGGAGTGCACGGGCCGAAACTCTCCGACATGGGCACGCCTGAAAAATCGGGCCCGCCCGTGACGCTGGTGATTGACGGCATGGATGTGAGCGTGCCCGAGGGCACCTCCGTGATGCGCGCCGCCGCCGAGGCCGGGATCACCGTGCCGAAGCTGTGTGCGACCGATATGCTGGATGCCTACGGCTCGTGCCGCCTGTGTGTGGTCGAGATCGAAGGGATGCGCGGCACGCCTGCGTCCTGCACGACCCCGGTGCGAGAGGGCATGGTCGTGAAGACCCAGACCGATCAGCTTGCGCGGCTGCGGCGCGGGGTGATGGAGCTCTATATCTCCGATCACCCGCTGGATTGCCTGACCTGCGCGGCCAATGGCGATTGCGAATTGCAGGACATGGCAGGGGCCGTGGGCCTGCGCGACGTGCGCTATGCGCCGGGCGAGAACCATGTCGAGACGCGCGCGGCGGAGGGAGCCAATCCGCTCTACATCCCGCGCGACGATTCCAATCCGTATTTCTTCTACGACCCGTCGAAATGCATCGTCTGCATGCGCTGCGTGCGCGCCTGCGAAGAGGTGCAGGGCACTTTCGCGCTGACCGTGGACGGGCGCGGCTTCGACGCCCGCATCTCGACCGGGACGGAGGATTTCCTGAACTCCGATTGCGTCAGCTGCGGCGCCTGCGTCCAGGCCTGCCCGACTGCGACCCTGCAGGAAAAGACCGTCGACGAGATCGGCGTGCCGGAGCGTTCGGTGGTCACGACGTGCGCCTATTGCGGCGTGGGCTGCTCTTTCGAGGCCCAGATGCGCGGCGACCAACTCGTCCGAATGGTGCCGTGGAAAGAGGGCAAGGCGAACCGCGGCCATAGCTGCGTGAAGGGTCGCTTCGCCTGGGGCTATGCGAATCACGGCGACCGCATTCTGAACCCGATGATCCGCGACAGCATCACCGATGCGTGGCGCGAAGTGTCGTGGGAAGAGGCGCTGGAGTTTGCCGCGAACGGCATCAAGCGTGCGCAGGCCAAGCACGGCAAGGACAGCGTCGGTGTCATCACCTCCTCGCGCTGCACCAATGAGGAAACCTTCCTCGTGCAGAAACTTGCCCGCGCGGTGATGGGCACGAACAACACCGACACTTGCGCCCGCGTCTGCCATTCGCCCACGGGCTACGGGCTGAAGCAGACCTTCGGGACCTCGGCTGGGACGCAGGATTTCGACTCCGTCGAGCAGGTGGATTGCGCCGTGGTGATCGGGGCGAACCCGACCGACGGCCACCCGGTCTTCGGCTCGCGGCTGCGCAAGCGGCTGCGGCAGGGGGCGAAGCTGATCGTGGTCGACCCGCGCCGGATTGACCTGCTGGAGACCCCACATATGGGCGAGGGGCATCACCTGCCGCTGCGTCCGGGCACCAATGTCGCGGTGCTGACCGCGATGGCGCATGTGATCGTGACGGAAGGGCTGTTCGACGAGGCCTTCATCCGCGAGCGCTGCGATTGGGACGAATGGTCGGATTATGCCGAATTCGCCGCCGATCCGGCCCATTCGCCGGAAGCCGTCGAAGAGCTGACCGGCGTGCCGGCCGAGGCGCTGCGCCAAGCCGCGCGCACCTATGCCGCCGCGCCCAACGGGGCGATCTATTACGGGCTGGGCGTGACCGAGCATAGCCAGGGCTCGACCACCGTGATTGCGATTGCCAACCTCGCGATGATGACCGGCAATATCGGGCGGCCCGGTGTGGGCGTGAACCCGCTGCGCGGGCAGAACAACGTGCAGGGCTCCTGCGATATGGGCTCGTTCCCGCATGAATTGCCGGGCTACCGCCATGTGTCGGACGATACCGCGCGCCACGGGTTCGAGGTGGAATGGGGCGTCACGCTCGACCCCGAGCCGGGGCTGCGCATTCCGAACATGCTCGACGCGGCCGTCGCGGGGGATTTCAAGGCGATCTACATTCAGGGCGAAGACATCCTGCAATCCGATCCCGATACCCATCACGTGGCCGCTGGTCTGGCGGCGATGGAGTGTGTGATCGTGCATGACCTGTTCCTGAACGAGACCGCGCGCTACGCCCATGTCTTCCTGCCGGGCTCGACCTTCCTCGAGAAGGACGGGACCTTCACCAATGCCGAGCGCCGCATCAATCCGGTGCGCAAGGTCATGGCGCCGAAAGCGGGGCTGGCCGATTGGGAGGCGACGCAGGCGCTGGCCAACGCGCTGGGCGCGGGGTGGAGCTACACCCACCCCTCCGAGATCATGGACGAGATCGCGCGTACGACCCCGGCCTTCGCGGGCGTCACCTACGATCTGATTGACCAGATGGGCTCGGTGCAGTGGCCCTGCAACGATGCGCATCCGCAAGGCTCGCCGGTGATGCATGAGGATGGCTTCGTGCGTGGCGCGGGGCGTTTCATCCGCACCGCCTATGTCGCGACCGAGGAACGCACCGGGCCGCGTTTCCCGCTGCTGCTGACGACCGGGCGCATCCTGTCGCAATATAACGTGGGTGCGCAGACGCGACGGACCGAGAACTCTGTCTGGCACGCCGAGGACCGGCTCGAAATCCACCCCCATGACGCGGAGACGCGCGGTATTCGCGACGGCGATTGGGTGCGTCTGGCGAGCCGTGCGGGCGAGACGTCCTTGCGCGCGACGATCACGGATCGGGTCTCGCCCGGCGTCGTCTACACGACCTTCCACCACCCCGACACGCAGGCCAATGTGGTCACCACCGACAATTCCGACTGGGCGACGAACTGCCCGGAATACAAGGTGACGGCGGTGCAGGTGGGGCTCTCGAACGGGCCCTCGGACTGGCAGGAGCTTTACACAGCACAGACCAAGCTGACCCGGCGCGTCGAGGCGGCTGAATGACAGCGACGGATTGGCCCATGCCCAGCGGCGCGGTGCAGCGGCTCGCCGAGGAAGTGCCGGTCGCGCTGTCCTTCGACGGGGTGACGCAGGCGGTGATGATGGCCAGTCCCGCCGATCTGGAGGAGTTCGCACTGGGCTTCGCGCTCTCCGAAGGGCTGATCGCGGACGCGTCCGAGATCACCCGGCAGGAGCTGGAAGTGACCGAGGCCGGGATCGAGGCGCGCAACTGGCTGGCAGCGCCTGCGGGCGCGCGCTTTGCCGAACGCCGCCGCGCCACGATGGGGCCGGTGGGCTGCGGGCTCTGCGGGATCGAGCAGTTGGAAGAGGCGCGGCGCAAGCTTCCGCCGGTCGCACCGCCGCGTTTCACCATGACGCCCGAGCAGGCCACGGAGGCGCTCGAGACCCTGCGCGACCACCAGCCGCTGCAGGACGAAACCCGCGCCGCCCATGCGTCGAGTTTCTGGCAGCCGGGCAAGGGGATCGTGCTGACGCGCGAGGATGTCGGGCGGCACAACGCGCTCGACAAGCTGATCGGGGCGCTGATCCGGGGCGGGATAGACCCGGCGAGCGGCGCGCTGGTGATGACCTCGCGGCTCTCGGTCGATCTGATCCAGAAAGTGGCGACGCTACGTATCCCGGTGATCGTCGGCCCCTCCGCCCCGACCGCGCTTGCGGTGAGTGAGGCACGGGACGCGGGCCTTACCGTTATCGCGCGCGCAGGCCGGGGCCTCGCGCTTTACACCGCGCCGCAGGAGGCCACCGCATGAAGCCTGAGAAACTCGCCGGGATGGCCAATCAGATTGCACAGTTCTTCGAGAGCCAGCCCGGCGATCAGGCGCATGCCGTCGCCGATCACATCAATGCCAATTGGGCGCCCACGATGCGCGACACGTTCCTCGCGGCGGCCGACAAGCTGGAGCTGCATCCGCTGGTGAAGGCGGCCCTGCCGGAGATCCGCGCCCCTCAGCGAGGCTGATCGCCGGGCTTCACGACCGGCGCGAAGGAGAGGGTGAAGGTTTTCCCGTCCGCGAAGGGGTAGGGGGCCGCGAGCTGCTGCACTTCGCCGGTCGTCCAGTCGGGATAATCGGGGTAAGTCGCGCGCAGAAGGCCCGCGCCGGTTGCCGCATTCGTGCCGTCCCAGATCACGAAGGCCGGGCCGTCGGGCAGAGGTTTCGCAAGGCCCGAACTGGCATTCAGAACCGTCATCCGGGGCGCGCGATAGAGGATATTTGCGCCCTCCCATTGCGGCGCGATCAGGGTCGCATCCGCGCCAACGGCGGCCACCAGTTGCGGCACCAGCGTCTCGAAAGGGGCGGCATTGCGGCTCTTGCCCTGGAAGAAATGGATCGGCAGCGCGATCATCACCAGCACGAGCAGCACCGCGTAGACCTGCTGCAGCCGCCGCAGCCCGGTCGCGCTGAGCCGGGGCAGAAGCCAAAGGCCAACCGCGGGGCCTGCGAGGAACAGCAGCGGTTGCAGCCAGCGATCCTTGATCTGCCCCGCCCCGACCGCAAGCGCGCCGATCAGCAGTAGCACGAGGCCGATCACTATCACCCACAGCATCAGCCGCAGCAGCGGTTGCGGCGCTTCGGGTTTTCTCTCCCGGTAGCGCCAGTAGAGCAGCCCGCCGACCAGCAGCGGCAAAGCGAGGAAATTCAGAACACCCTGACCGGTTGCAAGAACCGGACCGACAAGCCGCGCGCCCAGTGAGACGTCTTCGGCGGCGTCGAATTTCTTTGCCGAGGCGAAGGCGATCTCGGGATGGTTCAGGATCCAGACATAGGGCGGCAGCGCGATGGCGGCGGCGATCAGCAGGGACAGGAACAGGCGACGGTCGCGGAAGGACGCACGGAGCTCCGGAAAGCCGATCAGCGCGAGGGTCGTCGAGATCGGCAGCAGCACAAAGTTGTATTTCGACAGCAGCCCCAAGCCCAGCACCAGTCCGAGCGTCACGAAGCCCGCGAGGCTGGGGCGGCGCGCGATCCACCAGATCGTCGCGAAGCATAACGCCGCCGAAAAGGTCGCAAGCACCGAATGGGTCAGGGCGCGCTGGCTCTCCCATGCGATCTGCGGCAGCAGCATGAGGCCCAGCGTCGCGACCCATGCCCGCCGCGGATCGAGCCGCGTGCGCATCAGCCCGTAGCAGGTCAGGACGGTGCCGCAGAGCAGGGTGTTTTTCAAAAGCGCGAGGCCGAACATCGTCGGCCCGGTCACCATGAAGACCAGATGTTGCAGCCATGCGAAGAGCGGCAGTTGCGGGCCGTAGCCCCACGCGAAGCTGCGCGCATCGAAGATCATCTGCGCATCGTCGAGCCCGAGCGCGCCGCCCAAGGCGGTGCGGTAGAGGGTCTGGAGGACGAAATAGGCGACGATGCTCAGGGGCCAGATCGCATCGGGAAGGGCGCGGCCTGCGGCTCGGGGCATCGGGTCGGCGCTCATGCGGGCGTGCCTGTGGGGACGCGCATCACGGGAAGGGTCTGGAGCATGGCGCACCTATTGGATGGCAGGATTGCCGCGCATGGCGGACAGAGAGGGCGATACCACTTTCGACAGGCGGGCCAAAGCGCGAGATGTCCGAGTTTCGCCGGGCGTGGCCACGATGCCGCGCCCTCGGTGAGCGCGGCTGTGCGACGGCTCAGGCCTCTTTCGAGCGCTCGATATAGGCGCGCAGTTCCTCGGCCTCGTGGCGCGCGTCGCGCAGACCATCCATCGCCGCGCGCAGTTCCGCCTCGGTCTGGCTGAGCTGATTGGCCAGTTCCGCCTCGCGCTGCTCGACATAGACGAGCGCCTGATCGCGGGTCTCTTCGGCTTCATGCAACGCCTGCGCCATCTGTTCCAGTTCGCCCATATCGGCTTGGCTCACGCGGGTGAGGCGGTGGATCAACCAGCTCGCGAACCAGCCGAGCGCGAAAGCCACGAAAAGGATGATCGCTGTGGCGATGATGAATTCTGTTCTGTTCATTTGACGTCCCTTCAGCCCTTCGACAGGTCCTCCGGCCGGGATTGCGGGCGCGGCGTTTGATCGCCGGGCGTCTCGACCGGAATTTCTTCTTCTTGCGGGGTGTTTTCCCCCGGTTCTGCGGCGGTGTCCCCATCGCCGTTTTCGCTTTGCGCGCCGTCCTCGGTGGCGGGCGCGCCGTCGTCGGTCACGGCGCCGTTCCAATGCGGCTCGCCGTCTTCTGCGGCGCCCGTTGCATCTGCGGTGGCATCGGGCAGTGCATCGTCGCCCACCGGCGCCTCGTCCAGCAGGACGAATTCGATCCGGCGGTTCTTCTCGCGGCCTGCTTCGGTGTCGTTCGAGGCGATCGGTTGCGCTTCGCCATAGCCCTTCGCTTCGAGATTGCCGATCAGCACGCCACGGTCCAGAAGCCCGCGGATCACCGCCTGCGCCCGTTGTTGAGACAGCTGCAGGTTCATTTCTTCGCGGCCCTGATTGTCGGTGTAGCCGGCGACTTCCATCTTGAAGTCCGTGCAGTTCTTCATCGATTTCGCCAAAGCGTCGAGCGCGTCCAGGCTTTCCGAGGCGACCTGCGCCGAACCCGGATCGAAATCGACCTTCTTCTTCTGCAGCGTCTCATTGAGGCGCGCGACGCATTCCTTGCCGGTCGGCAGGGCCAGCTGCTCATCGAGGCGCTTATCGTATTTCACGCTCAGGTCGATCTGCGCGTCTTCGCCAAGCTGGCTGGTCAGGATGCGCGAGATCGTGTCGGAAGCCTGCGGATCGCCCGAGATGCCGCTGACCGAGATCCCGTCGCGGGTGACCGTGACCTTGCCGTCATGGAGCACCGACAGCGCATCGAGCGCGGCCAGCGTGCGCACCGGCCAACCGGCGGGAAGCTCTTTGTCGACGCGGGTCGCGCCATGGACATTGTCATGGCCGAGCTTGGCGCGGGCGTAGCTTTCGATGGTCTGGCGTTCGCGCGCATCGGTCACGCGGCCCTTGAGCTCGACATGGCCGTCGCCATCGCGGGTCGCGGTGAAGCTGGCCTCGGCGGCTTTCGCATCGGGGGCCGGTTCGCGCTTGGCCTTGAGCGAGAACACTCCAGGCAGGTTCGATTCCAGCTCGCCCACGACATCGTCGAATTTCTGCTGATCGACGGTCGAGGGGGCATCGAGTGCGATATCGGCATCCGAGAAGGTCACCGAGCCTGCGCCGAGATCGCCGACCGCCTTGATCGCCATCTGCGCGGCCTTGGACCAATCGGGCGACGGGGTGCCCATGCCGATGGTGCAGGTCAGCGTGCCTTTCGCGCCTGTCGCCCGGGCGGCAGTCAGGATGCGGTCGCGCGCGCGCTCGTTATCGGCGGAGCAGGCGTCGAAATGCGGGCCTTCCTCCTCGTCGATGAGGAAGCGCAGGGTGAAGGGGGTGATCACGGGGCGCGGCGCGGAGATGTCGAAGCTGAGCTTGAGATCGGTGGGGCGGCGGCGTGCGAGCGACGTCTCCACCCGGCCTTTCTCGGAGGGGCTGTCGGTGATCGCCTGCACCGAGACCTTGCCGGCGGTGACCGAAATCTTAGAGCGCGGCAGCGTCTCGATCGTGGTCATCGCGAATTGCATCGCTTCGTCCCAGCCGCCGGGCACCGGGTAATCGGCGCTCTCCAGCATGTCGGTGACGCCATCCTCGCCCGCGACTTTCGAGAGCTTCTCGACGATCGCATCGCGGTCGACCGAAGAGGGCACCAGCCCGATCAGCGAGATGCCGTTCTCGTTGCGCAGCATCTCCAGCGAGAAGGCGGGGGGCGTGATCGGCTTGGTGATCTGCGTGTCGGTATTGTCGACGACCCGCGAGCTGTCGACGTATTTGTCGACCTCGGAGACGGCGCGGAAGCGTTCGGCCTCGGTTGGGGCGGTGCCGGAGAGGATCACCTGCAGCCCGTCGGTATGGATCCGCATCCAGCCGTAGCCCTGCGCCTCCATCGCGACGCGCACTTCTTGTTTCGTGGATTTCTCGACAACGGTCGCAGCGCCGCCCGCAATGACTGCGGAGACGACGAGTGCGAGGACAAAGGCGGCGATCGTCAACAAGGTGGCGCGGCTGCGCATCGGTCTCAGGCCCTCCCCCGGGGAATCTTTATCCCGTGTTCCTTAAGGCGCGGGCGCGCGAGGATCAATCGAAACGCCGTTACACGATTGCGCCAACGGCGAGAAACAGCGCAGCGATGAGGCCCGTGTCGCGGTTCGCGCGGAACAGTTTCAGGCAGGTATCCGGGTCGTCGATATCGAGCTGGCGCATCTGCCAGAGCATGTGCCAACCCATCGCCCAGGGCGCGAGTAGCGAGATCGCGAGGCGCAGCGGCGGCGCGCCGGGCATGAGCGCGCCCATCACGGCGATGGTCATCAGCGCAACAGAAGTCATCAGGAAGCCGCCGAGCCATTTCGCGCTATCGTCCCCGAAGAGCCGCGCGGTGGATTTCACGCCGATCAGTGCGTCGTCTTCCTTGTCCTGATGCGCATAGATCGTGTCGTAGAACAGCGTCCAGGCCATGCCCGCGAAGTAAAGCACAACGGGCGGCCAGCTGAGGCTGCCGGTATGCGCGACCCATAGCAGCAGCGCCCCCCAGTTGAACGCGATCCCGAGGAAGATCTGCGGCCACCAGGTGAAGCGCTTGGCGAAGGGATAGATCGCGACCGGCCCGAGCGACACGATCCCGAGGATGATTGCGGGCACGTTGAAGGTCAGCAGGATCGCGAAAGAGATCAGCGACTGGATCACCGCCCAGGCCAGCGCCTGTTTTGTCGAGACCTGCCCCGAGGGGATCGGCCGCGAGCGGGTGCGGGCCACGCCTGCATCGATGTCGCGGTCGGTGATGTCGTTCCATGTGCAGCCCGCGCCGCGCATCAGGAAGGCCCCGATCGACGCGCCCACCGCCAGCCACAAATCCCACCAGATGAAGCCGCCCGTCGAGGACGCCGCCAGCGCGATCGACCAGTAGCAGGGCAGCAGCAGCAGCCATGTCCCGATCGGTCGGTCGGCACGGCTCAGCCGCAGGTAGGGCCGCGTCCATGCCGGAGCCAGCCGGTCGACCCAGTTGCCGCGATAGGCATCCGCGACCGTGCCGTTCGCGTCGTTCGGGGTCTCGCCCGTGCTCGCGTTTGCCGCCTCTGGCGTTTCGGTTTTTCCGCTCATACAGTCCGCCTCATGGAACGTGCCAAGATCAGGCTCTGTGTAGAGCACCCGCTGGGCGCGGGGCAAGCCGCGCCTCTGACTCAGGACGAAGCGCATTACCTCTTTGCGGTGATGCGTCTGGCCGTGGGCGCCCGTGTCGCACTGTTCAACGGGCGCGATGGCGAGTGGACGGCTGAGGTCGTCGAGGCCCACAAGAAGCGCGGTATTCTGGCCTGCGTCGAGCAGGCCGCGCCGCAGCTCGCGCCGCCCGATCTCTGGCTGATCTTCGCGCCGATCAAGAAAGAGCGCACCGATTTCATCGTCGAGAAGGCGACCGAGCTGGGCTGCGCCAAGGTGCTGCCAGTGCAGACCGAGTTCACCAATTCCGCGCGCATCCGGCAGGACCGCTTGCAGGCCCATGCCAAGGAAGCGGCAGAGCAATGTCTGGGCACCTATGTGCCCCCGGTCGAGGATTTGCAGGGTCTCAAGAAGCTGCTGGATGGCTGGGATCCGAGCCGTCGCATCCTCTGGGCCGACGAGGCTTTGGTTGGGCCTGCAGAGACGCTCGCGGGGCTCCAGCCCGGCCCTTGGGCGATCCTGATCGGTCCCGAAGGCGGGTTCTCGGAGGCCGAGCGCGAAGCGCTCCGCAGCCTCGATTTCGTGACCCCCGTCAGTCTCGGCCCGCGCATCCTGCGCGCCGATACGGCGGTCTGCGCGGCGATCACGTTGTGGCAATCGGCGCTGGGAGACTGGCGGTGATCCGTCCCGAGGTCGCAGAAGGGTTCAAGCGCTGGGGCGAGGTGATCGCGGCTGGCGTCGTGGTGGCGTTCGGTGCGTGGTTGATCTGGCTCGGTGGATTAATCCTGATGCCGCTGGGGCTGGTCGCGGTCGCGCTCGGGCTTGGCTGGGCGCTGATCGGCTGGCGTCGGTTGCGCTTCGCGCGTGAAACAAGTGCGCCGGGTCTGGTCGAGATCGACGAGGGCCGTATCTCCTATTTCGCAGCCAGCCGGGCGCGCGCCATTGCAGGACCGGGCAGCAATGTCTCGGCCCTCGGGATGGGTGGCGAATTGCCCCTTCGCGAACTGGCGGAAATCCGTCTGCTCACGCTGCAGGGCCAGCAATATTGGCGGCTGCGCAGCCTCTCGGGCGAGGCGCTGCTGATCCCGCTCGACGCGGCGGGGGCGGATGCGCTCTACGACGCTTTCGCGAGCCTGCCGGGGATCGATATGGGGAAGATCTCCGCCGCGCTTGACCAGCAGACTGCCGCACAGAGCCTCTGGACCCGCAAACAGGTTTCACGCTTGACTTGAGCCAACCCCCGCGCCACCTGTGGCGCTCCATAAAGCGACGCGAGAAAAGACATGTCCATTCCGCAGCAGGGCGGTGGCCCGATCGAGCGCTTCGAGCAACTGGCCGAATATCTGGCCGAAGGTGAGAAGCCGCGCGACGACTGGCGCATCGGCACCGAGCATGAAAAATTCGGCTATTGCGCGGACAAGCAATTGCCGCTGCCCTATGACGGCCCGCGGTCGATCAAGGCGATGCTGGAAGGTCTGCGCGACCGCTTCGGCTGGAAACCGGTGGAAGAGCAGGGCAAGATCATCGGGCTGGAGCTGAACGGCGCGAATGTCAGCCTCGAGCCGGGTGGTCAGCTGGAACTGTCGGGCGCGCCGCTCGAGACGATCCACCAGACCTGCGACGAGGTGAACGAACACCTGCGCGAAGTGCAGTCGGTCGCCGACGATATCGGTGTGAAGTTCATCGGGCTGGGCGCGGCCCCGATCTGGACTCAGGACCAGATGCACATGATGCCCAAGGGGCGCTATCGGCTGATGACCGATTACATGGGCCGCGTGGGCGAGCTGGGCACGCAGATGATGTATCGCACCTGCACCGTGCAGGTGAATCTCGACTTCGGTTCGGAAGCCGACATGGTGCAGAAGATGCGCGTGGCGCTGGCGCTGCAGCCGGTTGCGACCGCTCTGTTCGCCAATTCGCCCTTCCTCGATGGCAAGCCCAACGGCATGAAATCGTGGCGCAGCCATATCTGGCAGAACCTCGACGATGCGCGCACGGGCATGCTGCCCTTCATGTTCGAAGAGGGTGCGGGCTACGAGGCTTACGTGAACTACGTCCTCGATGTGCCGATGTATTTCGTCTATCGCGACGGCAAATATATCGACGCGCTGGGCCAGTCCTTCCGCGACTTCCTGAAGGGCGAGCTGCCCGCGCTGCCCGGCGAGAAGCCGACGCTGAGCGACTGGGCCGATCACCTGACCACTGTCTTCCCTGAAGCGCGCGCGAAGAAATTCATCGAGATGCGCGGTGCCGATGGCGGGCCGTGGCGGCGTCTGTGTGCGCTCCCGGCGCTCTGGGTCGGCCTGCTTTACGACCAGACCGCGCTGGATGCTGCTTGGGATCTGGTGAAGGGCTTCGATCACGAGACCCGCGAAGGTCTGCGTCGCGCGGCGGCGGTCGATGCGCTGCAGGGCGAGTTCAACGGCGTGAAGCTGCACGACCTCGCACGCGAAACGGTGGCGATCGCGAAATCCGGTCTGGCGGCGCGGGCGCGGCCCGGCGCGGGCGGGATGATCCCCGACGAGACCCATTTCCTCAACGCGCTGGAAGAGAGCGTCGAGACGGGCCGCGTGCCTGCCGACGAGCTTCTGGAGAAATACCACGGCGAGTGGAATGGCGATCTGAGCAAGATCTACGCCGAATACAGCTACTGACGAGAGGGCAGGGCGATCAGCCGCCCTGTAGCTCCTCTCACCGCGACTCCAGCCGCTCGCGCACCCATTGAGGGACCAGCACGCTCGCCGGGCCCTGGCGCGAGATGTCGAACATCTCGCTGCCTGCCGAGCGGTCGAGGTTCAGCTCCAGCGTCTTCACCCCGCACATAGCGGCGTCCTGCACGAAGCCCGCCGCCGGGTAGACATTGCCGCTGGTGCCGATCGAGACGAACAGATCCGCGGCTTCCAGCTCGCGGATGATCCGATCCATCTGATAGGGCATCTCGTTGAACCACACGATGTCGGGTCGCGTGGCTTTGCGCCCGCACTCGGGGCAGGTGTCTTGCGGCTGCATCGCCTCGGGCGCGGACCAGCGATGGTCGCACGCGTGGCACAGCGCACCGAAGAGCGAGCCGTGCATGTGGATCACGTTCTGAGACCCGGCGCGCTCGTGCAGATCATCGACATTCTGCGTCACCACCAGAACCTCGTGGCCCGGATCGGCCTCCAGCTCGGCCAGCGCGACGTGGGCCGGGTTCGGCTGGGCCGCGCGCGCTGCTGCCCGGCGCGCATTGTAGAAGCGATGCACCAGCGCGGGGTCGCGCGCGAAACCCTCGGGCGTCGCCACGTCCATGATGCGGTGTTCTTCCCACAGACCGTCGCTTGCCCGAAACGTGCGGATGCCGCTTTCGGCAGAAATTCCCGCGCCCGTCAGAATCACGACCTTGGCCATCGCTGCGCCCTCCGTTATCACTTCCCCTATGCGTATCCTCTTTCTCTGCCTTGGCAATATCTGCCGCTCGCCCGCCGCCGAAGCGGTGACCCGTCACAAGGCCGCCGCGGCCGGGCTCGATATCGAGTTCGACAGTGCAGGCACCGGCACCTGGCATCTCGGAGAGCCGCCCTACGATCCGATGATCGCGGCGGCGGAAGCGCGAGGCTACGACATGCGGAGCCTGCGCGCACGTCAGATCCAGCCCGCCGATTACGACGGGTTCGATGTGATCCTCGCGATGGATGAGAATAACCTGCGCGATGCGCTCGACGGGGCGCCGCGCGAGATGCGCGCTCAGGTGCAGATGTTCATCGACGGGCCGGAGGGGCCGCGCGATGTGCCCGATCCCTATTTCACCCGCAATTTCGATGGAGCCCTCGATCTGATCGAGGCGGGCGCGGATCAGTTGATCGCCGACCTGCTGGCCGATGAGGAAGAAAAGCGGCGCGGGCAGTAGACCGCGCGCCGCCGATCATCCGCTTATTTGCAGAAGCCTTCCGCCGTCGCGGCGAAATTCTTGTAGCGGTCCCAGAAGTCCGAATCCGACTGGCGGTCGGACATGCGCACTTCCTGCGCGCGGTCGGGATCGTGGAAGAAGCTGGCGGCGCGGCGCTGGTCGCGATGGCTCAACGTCATGTCCGCGACTTGCTGGATGCAGCCGCAGGTGCCGGGATTGCTGGCGCGGCCCGCTTTCTGACACGCGTTGTCGATCGGCCCGGCCGAAGCCATCGAAGCAAGCGCCATGGCGCCCGAGAATGCACAGAGTCCGAGTGTGGTCTTGAAAATCATCTACTGCCCCTTTGTCGTTGCGGCCGGCATGTGTTTGCCGATCCTGCCTGCTCATTTGTCCGCGATTCTAACTCAAATTCAAAAAGCGGGCAACAAAACAGGCAGGATTCCGCCGGTTCGGGGCAGGGGAGGGAACCCGTTTTCTAGCCGTCGCGTTGCGCGTGCACGGGCCCACTACATCTGGATGGCGTCAGCCCTCCGGATTACTCTTCGACCGGGGTGGCCTCGTAGCCTGCGCCTTTCAGGGCGCTGATCACGGTGGATTCGGGCAGCCCTTCCACCTCGACCTCGCGATCTTCCAGATAGACATCGGCCTTGCCGCCGACCTCTTCGATCGCGGCCTCGACCGAGGCTTTGCAGTGCCCGCAGGTCATGTTCGGAACGGAATAGATCATCTTGCGTCTCCCGTGTTTCGTGTCTCAGGGATATGTCGGACGCGACCGGGCCGAGGTCAATGGCAGATGGCGTTCAATCCCTCTTCCCGGCCCGCTTTTTCCCCTGTATACGCGCGCCCATGACTGATCTTGATCGCATCCGCAATTTCTCCATCGTGGCGCATATCGACCACGGTAAATCCACGCTCGCCGACCGGCTGATCCAGCTGACCGGTACCGTGGCCGAACGCGATATGAAGGACCAACTCCTCGACGCGATGGATATCGAGCGAGAGCGCGGCATCACGATCAAGGCCAACTCGGTGCGGATCGACTATCCCGCCAAGGATGGCAAAACCTATGTGCTGAACCTGATCGACACCCCTGGTCACGTGGACTTCGCCTATGAAGTCTCGCGCTCGATGCAGGCGGTCGAGGGCTCGCTGCTGGTCGTCGATGCCTCGCAAGGCGTCGAGGCGCAGACGCTGGCCAACGTCTATCAGGCGATCGACGCGGATCACGAGATCGTCCCGGTCCTGAACAAGATCGACCTGCCCGCGGCAGAGCCCGAGCGCGTGAAGGAGCAGATCGAGGACGTGATCGGGATTGACGCTTCGGATGCCGTCGAGATTTCCGCGAAGACCGGTCTGGGCATTCCCGACGTTCTGGAAGCAATCGTGCATCGTCTACCCGCCCCGCAGGGCGACCGCGACGCGCCGCTGAAAGCGATGCTGGTGGATTCGTGGTATGACCCCTATCTGGGCGTCGTGGTTCTGATCCGCGTCATGGATGGCGTGATCAAGAAGGGCGATCAGATCAAGATGATGAAGACGGGGGCTGCCTACAAGCTCGACCGCCTCGCCGTTCTGAAACCCGCGATGGTCAATATCGACGAGCTGGGCCCCGGCGAGATCGGGGTCTTCACCGCTTCGATCAAACAGGTGCGCGACACCAAGGTCGGCGACACGATCACCCATGAGAAGAAGCCCTGCGCCAAGGCGCTGCCGGGCTTCAAACCCTCGATCCCGGTCGTGTTCTGCGGCCTCTTCCCGGTCGATGCGAATGATTTCGAGGCGCTGCGCGACGCGATCGAGAAACTGCAGCTGAACGATGCGAGCTTCTCGGCGGAGATGGAAACCTCGGCAGCGCTCGGCTTCGGCTTCCGCTGCGGCTTCCTCGGGCTGTTGCACCTCGAAGTGGTGCGCGACCGTCTGGAGCGGGAATACGATCTGGACCTGATCACCACCGCGCCCTCGGTCGTGTTCAAGATCCACATGAAGGACGGGGAGGTGATCGAGCTTCACAACCCCGCCGACATGCCCGACCTGACCTATGTCGATCACATCGAGGAGCCGCGCATCAAGGCGACGATCCTCGTGCCAGACGAATATCTGGGCGACGTGCTCAAGCTCTGTCAGGACCGTCGCGGCATCCAGCAGGACCTGACCTATGTCGGTGGCCGCGCGATGGTCGTCTATGACCTGCCGCTCGCCGAGGTCGTGTTCGACTTCTATGACCGCCTGAAATCGGTCACCAAGGGGTACGCCAGCTTCGATTACCAGATCACCGAATATCGCGAGGATTACCTCGTGAAGATGTCGATTCTGGTGAATGACGAGCCGGTCGATGCGCTCTCGATCATGGTCCACCGCGACCGTGCCGAGGCCCGCGGCCGCGCGATGTGCGAGAAGCTGAAAGACCTGATCCCGCGCCACATGTTCAAGATCCCGATCCAGGCCGCCATCGGTGGCCGCGTGATCGCGCGCGAGACTCTGTCGGCTATGCGCAAGGACGTGACCGCGAAATGCTACGGCGGCGACGCGAGCCGGAAGAAGAAGCTGCTGGAAAAGCAGAAAGCCGGTAAGAAGAAGATGCGCCAGTTCGGGAAGGTCGAAATCCCGCAGAGCGCGTTTATCGCGGCGCTGAAGATGGATGAGTGATCTTCCGCGAAGTTGACGAATATGGCCCGGCGATTGCGCCGGGCCTTTTCGTTTTGAAGCCCGCGCCGGAAGGGCAGGGCTCCAGTCTTTCTGAGGAACATGGCGCGCCACCCCCACGTTCTCCTCCCAGACCTATTTCAGGAGGAAACGACATGACCGACCAAGCCAAGATCGAGAAAGATTTCTGGGATGCGCTCGACTCGGATCGCACCGTGATGCTGGCGCGGGCCGGCGTCGAGACGGCAGCGCCGCGCCCGATGACGGCGATCGTCGAGGAGAAGCCCGGCCCTGTGTGGTTCTTCACCGCGCGCGACACGGAATTGATGGACGGGCTGGCCCCCTGAGCAGGGGCGATGTTCACCTTCTCGGACAAGGGCCACAAGGTCTTCGCGACCGTCACGGGGCGTCTGACCGAGAATACTGACCCCACGGTCGTGGAGCGGCTATGGAACCCCTTCATCGGCGCCTGGTACGAGGGCAAGGACGACCCGAAGCTGGTGCTGCTGCGCTTCGATCCGGATCAGGCCGAGATCTGGGACAGCGGCAACGCGCTGGTCGCGGGCGCGAAGATCCTGCTCTCGTCGGACCCGGGCGAGTCGATGAAAGACCGCGTCGCTCATGTGAATTACTGAGCCAGGCGTGTCCCTGACGTCAGAGGTGAGAAAAAAAGGCCCCGGAAAACTCCGGGGCCTTTGACTTTTTCGTTTGGCTGTCAGGCTTGGAATTTAGCGCGCCTGACGCGCCTCGCCCGCGATCGTGTTGCCTGCAACGGACAGGTCCTGACCTGCGCCTTGCACGGTGTTGCAGGCCGCGAGGCCCAGAAGGATTACGGTCATTGCCGCCATTTGAACCGATTTCGTCATCTCTTTCGCTCTCCTATTAAGCCATCACCGGCCAACGTACGAAAAAATTTACGGTTCCGTGGAACTGGAGGCAAGGAGCGGCGTTTTGCCCTCGAACACATAAGGGAGAGCCCGAATGAAGAAGCCTCTGCGCTTATTCCTCGCCGCCCTCTCGGCCCTCGTCGTGACCGGGGTCGTGGTGATCGCAGCTCTGACTTTCGGCTTTGTCGGATGGCAGGAATTCGCGTTCGCCGTGATCGTCGGGATTGTCTTAGGAATTCCCGCAGGTCTCTGGACCGAGCGGCGGATAAAAAGGAATGACCCGTTCTGGCCGCCCCGCCAGGCATGATCCCTGTCAGAACGGTCTTGCGGCCCCTGCTTTGTCCCTCGCGGGGGCCGCACACTCCGCCCGAGCTGGTTAACTTCTTGTTAATTAAGCTCTGAAAGGCTCCGGGTTGTCCCTCCCCGGAGCCTTTCAATGTCTAAAGCCCCATTTTTCCTTATTCTTGGCCTTCTCGCGGGCTGCGCCTCTCCGGCGCCGCAGTTCTTCGGGGCATCACGGCATACGGTCACGCTCGACGGCATCGAGTTCGTCGTCTTCCTCAAGGGAGAACGGGCGGAGGTGGTGCGCATGGGCTTTCTGCGCCGGGCAGAGCGGGGGCGCGTGCCGCCGCTGATGATCCGCGCGGCAGAGAAGGTCTCGGGCTGTACGGTGGCGGGACCGGCGGGAGGGCTCTACCGATCGCCCTCGCTGCCCGGCGATACGGGGGAGGCGCGCTTCCAGCTCGATTGCTGATGCGACGCCCTGCCGCAGCGGCGACCGCGCGGACTTGATGCGGATCAAGGTCACATCCGCGTGATCGGAGTCAGTCTGACCACCGAAATGCGCCGCTCAATGGAGATCAGACATGCGCCTCTTCGGTATCATCTACGCCCTCGTCGGACCGACCCTCGCGGGTATCCTCATCACTGCCGCGCTGACGATGAACATGTTCACCACCAACGCGATGATCGTCTCCGCGGTAATCGGGTTCCTCGTCGCCGTGCCAGTTGCGTGGTATATCGCCAAAATGATCCGCGAAAACGCCTGACGGCGCGGCGCGGCACAGGCGTCGGGAAAATCCCAACTTCGTGAAGGGCGGAACCTCTGCGCCTTCGCCGCGCTAGTCCGGCGAGGCGCGGCGGCGTTTCGTCAATTCAAAGAGGTAATATGTCCTACGCTCCCGGTTATTCGAAAACCCAGATTTGGCTCCACTGGGCCGTCGTCCTGCTGCTCATCGTCCAGTATCTGTTCAATGACGCGATGGGGCACACCTTCCACGATCTCATGGAGAGCGGATCGGCGAGCGCCGGGGTGCTGACCTATGGTCACATCGTCCTCGGTATCGCGGTGCTCGCGCTTGCGATCTGGCGCCTGATACTGCGCGCGAGCCACGGCACGCCCGAGCCGCCGGAGAACGATCCCGCCATTTTCCGGCGCGGCGCGGCCGCAGTCCACTGGTTGCTCTACGCGCTGCTGTTCCTGATCCCGATTGCGGGCCTCGTAGCCTATTACGGGCAGCTGGGATGGGCGGCCGAGACGCACTCGATCCTGACGACCCTGTTGCTGTGGCTGGCCGGGCTGCATGTGGCAGCCGCGCTCTATCACCAGTACGTCAAGCGTGATCACCTGATCCGGCGGATGATGAAGCCGGGCGCGTGATCGCAGCGGCGCGGTTTCCTCAACTCGTCGAGTCGAGGAAACGCGCCACGTCGGCTTCGAACTCGCGGGGCTTCTCGGCGTGCAGCCAGTGCCCCGCATTGTCGATTTCCTCGAAACGCGCCTGCGGGAAGAAGCCGCGGATACGGTCGTGCATTTCCGGCCGCACGTAATGCGAGTCCGCGCCCGACAAGAACAGCGTCGGGCCGTCGTACTGCTTGCCCTCCAGCGCCTCGGGCCAGCCGAGGATGTCGTCCATATTCGCCTTCAGCGCGGCAAGGTTGAACTTCCAGCGCGGCGGGCCGTCGCGCAGCACCAGCGATTGCAGCAGGAAGGCACGGGTGCCCGGATCGAAGACCTGCTCTCCCAGCCGCTCGTCCGCGGCGGAGCGAGAGGTGAGGTCGCTGATATCCATCCCCTGCATCGCCTCGATCAGCGCGCTGTGGTTGTCGCCATGATCGTAGTTTTCGGGCGCGATATCCGCGACGATGAGATGCGCGACGAGTTGCGGCTGCGTCAGGGCGAGGGTCATCGCCGCCTTGCCGCCCATCGAATGGCCCAGCACATCCGCGACCCCGCCATTCGCCTCGATCACCTCGGCGATATCGCCTGCCATCGCCTGATAGCTGTGATCGTCGTCCCAGAAGCTGTCGCCATGATTGCGCATATCGAGCGCGATGACGGGGCGGTCCGCGCTCAGCCGCTTGGCGATCGCGTTCCAGTTCCGGGCCGATCCGAAAAGACCGGGGGCGATGATCAGCGGTCGCGCGCCGGGATTGCTGTCGGAGGTGTAGGGGGTCGTGTTCAACATGGCGCCTAAGCTAGATCGCCTCCCGGGGCGCTTCCAGAGCGGATGCGAAAAAATCTGCGGCCATGCGCGCAGTTGCGCTGATCGCGCGCGGCGGATAGCGTCCGGTGCGGTATTGCTGAACGCGGCGTAAGGGAGAGGGCCGGATGGGGCCGGAGAAGATCAATCAGATGGTGGGGCAGGTCTCGAGGCTTCTGGCGCAGCGGCTGGGGGCGAAGGGGCCGACGCTCGAGGCGCGGGTCGCCTCGCGGGCCCGGGCGCTGCCGCGCAAGGTGCGCAAGGCGGCGCTGGTGCTGGTCGATGCCGAGCGCAAAGCGCACGCGCCCAAGATCGCCCGGCAACTGGATGCCCGAAGGGTGGAGGGCGCTTTCGCGACCTGTCGCGACTATCTCGAACCGCTGGGTGCGGCGGAGCGGCTGCGCGCTGCGGTGCTTGGCCTTGCCAGTTCGATCGCCGTGATCGTGGTGATCGTGGGCGGCACCTTGCTGGCCGCGATGGTCTGGACCGGGGCAATCTGATCGGGTCACGATCCTAGACATGAAAAAGGCCCCCGGATCGCGGGGGCCTTCAATTCAATCTCGAAACCGGATCACAGTTCGGGGTAGATCGGGAAGCCGCTAAGCAGGGTCGCGACCTTGGCTTTCACGGCCTCTTCGACCTCGCCATTGCCCTCTTCGCCATTCGCGGCGAGCCCGTCGACCACTTCGACGATCAGGCGTGCGATCTCGCGGAACTCTTCCTCGCCGAAGCCACGGGTGGTGCCCGCCGGGGTGCCCAGACGGATGCCCGAGGTGACCATCGGCTTTTCCGGGTCGAACGGGATGCCGTTCTTGTTGCAGGTGATATGCGCGCGGCCCAGAGCCTTCTCGGTCGCGTTGCCCTTCACGCCTTTCGGACGCAGGTCGACCAGCATCACGTGGGTGTCCGTGCCGCCGGTGACGATATCGAGGCCACCCTTCATCAGCTCGTCGGCCAGCGCCTGAGCGTTCTTCACGACCTGAGCGGCGTAGTCCTTGAACCCGGGGCGCAGCGCCTCGCCGAAGGCCACGGCCTTGCCGGCGATGACATGCATCAGCGGACCGCCCTGGATGCCCGGGAAGATCGCCGAGTTCACCTTCTTCGCGATCTCCTCGTTGTTGGTGAGGATCATGCCGCCACGCGGACCGCGCAGGGTCTTGTGCGTCGTGGTGGTCGCGACATCGGCATAGGGGAAGGGCGAGGGGTGCTGACCGCCCGCCACGAGACCCGCGAAGTGGGCCATGTCGACCATCAGATACGCGCCGATCTCATCCGCGATCTCGCGGAACTTGGCGAAGTCGATCTGACGCGGAATGGCCGAGCCGCCCGCGATGATCAGCTTCGGCTTGTGTGCGAGCGCCAGTTCGCGGACCTGATCGTAGTCCAGCAGGCTGTCTTGCTTGCGCACGCCGTATTGCACCGCGTTGAACCACTTGCCCGACTGGTTCGGCTTGGCGCCGTGGGTCAGGTGGCCGCCCGCATCGAGGCTCATGCCGAGGATGGTGTCGCCCGGCTTCACGAGCGCGGTGAACACGCCCTGGTTCGCCTGCGAGCCCGAGTTCGGCTGGACGTTGGCGAATTCGCAGCCGAACAGCTCCTTGGCGCGATCGATCGCGAGGTTCTCCGCGACGTCGACATATTGGCAGCCGCCATAGTAGCGCTTGCCCGGGTACCCTTCGGCGTATTTGTTCGTCATCACCGAACCCTGCGCCTCCATCACCGCCTTCGAGACGATGTTTTCCGAGGCGATCAGTTCGATCTCGTCGCGCTGGCGACCGAGTTCATCGGTGATCGACTTGAAGAGTTCGGGGTCACGGCTGGAGAGGCTTTCGGTGAAGAAGCCCGCATCGCGTTGGTCTTTCATGGCCATTCCTCGCAAAGATCCGGTCGCCGACCGTTTAGCGCAGATTTCACAGGGCTGAAAGCAGACAAACGACCAAATCGGTCATTTCCGCGCCGGATTGACGCTTGTCTTTCGTCCAAGCCCTTGCAACACCTTGGACATGCAGGAGGAACGCGCCGTGGCGAACCAGTATACCCATATCCATTTCGCGGCCTCCCACGCCGAGACGGCGCAGGCGGCGCAGGCCGATCTGGTCGCGCGCTACGGGCAGGTGCCGCGCTATGCGGCCGATGTGATCGTGGCGCTTGGCGGTGACGGGTTCATGCTGCAATGCCTGCACGAGGGCACGGGGCTGCCGGTTTACGGGATGAATCGTGGCTCGGTCGGCTTCCTGATGAACGACTATGTCGCGGACGATCTGCCCGCGCGACTTGAGGCGGCGGAGCAGGCGGTGATCAATCCGCTGTCGATGAAGGCCGAGACGCAGGACGGGTTGCTGCATGAGGCGCTCGCCATCAACGAGGTCTCGCTGCTGCGCGCAGGTCCGCAGGCGGCGAAACTGAAGATCTCGATCAACGGCAAGGTGCGGATGCAGGAGCTGGTCTGCGACGGCGCGATCGTCTCCACCCCCGCCGGATCGACCGCCTATAACTTCTCCGCGCACGGGCCGATCCTGCCGATCGGCTCGGACGTGCTGGCACTGACCGGCATCGCGAGCTTCCGGCCGCGGCGGTGGCAGGGCGCGATCCTGCCATCCTCCGCGCTGGTGCGCTTCGATATTCTCGAACCCGACAAGCGCCCGGTCATGGCCGATGCGGACAGTCGCTCGGTCAAGCCGGTCAAATGGGTCGAGGTCCGCTCCGAGCCGGAGATCGAGCATTGCATCCTCTTCGACCCCGGTCACGGGCTCGAAGAGCGGTTGATGCGCGAACAGTTCGCCTGAAGCTCAGCCCTTCGACAGCCACGCGTCGCGCTTGCGATAGATCGTAGAGGGCGCGACCCCCAGTTCCAGCGCAGCGCGCGGGATCGATCCGTCATGCCGATTGATCGCGGCCTCTATCGCCGCACGTTCGATCTCGGCCAGGGTGCGGTCCACGAAAGGATCGACCGCCGGGGCGGTAGTGGGCGCGGCACGGCTCGTCGTCGGATCGAATTCCGGCAGCATATGAGTGCGCAGCACCGGCCCGTCATGCATCACGATCGCCGCGCGGATGACGTTCATCAGTTGGCGGACGTTGCCGGGCCACGGCCGGTCCTCCAGGCGGGTGATGGCCTCAGGTTCGATCTCGCTGAAGTCGCGCTGCTCCTCGGAGGCGAACCGCTCCAGCGCCATCCGCGCCAGAGGGCCGATATCCTCGCGGTGCATCCGCAGCGGCGGCATCTCGATCGTGAGCACCATCAGCCGGTAATAGAGATCCTCGCGGAGCACAGCGTTTTGCAGCATGACGCTAGGCGAGCTCTTGGCCGCGCAGACGATCCGCACATTGACGTCGACCGGTTGGCTGGCGCCGAGCGGTTTGACTTGGCCGCTCTGTAGGAACCGGAGCAGCTTGATCTGCGCGGTGGGGGCAAGTTCGCAGATATTGTCGAGCAGAAGCGTGCCACCATCGGCGGCGAGAAGTGCACCGTCCTTGTCCTCCAAAGCGCCCGGGAAGGCCCCGCGGTTATGGCCGAAGAGTTCGCTGTCGACGCGTTCGGCGGCCAGTGCGCCGCAATCGAGCGCAATGAAGGGACCATCGGCGCGGGGGCTCGTGGCGTGAACCGCCTGGGCGCAAAGCTCCTTCCCGGTGCCGCTCTCGCCCCAGATATAGACAGGCGCGGTCGAGCGGGCGGCAGCTCGGGTCCGGGCGTAGAGCGCCCGCATCTGCGGCGCGTTACCGACGAAATCCCCGACCGTCTCCTCGCTGGCGCTCGCGTCGTCGAAGTCCGAACGCAGCGACAGGCTGCGCGCGCTCTCAATGGCGCTTCTGAGGCGAGGTTCGTCGATCGGTTTGACGAGGAAGTCGATCGCGCCCTCCTGCATCGCCCGCACCGCGCGATCGATCGAGCGGTCGGCAGTGACCGCGATGATCGCCGCATAGGGGCGCAGGGCCAGCATTTCGGCGATCAGCGTGTCGCCGTCGCGATCGGGCAGCATCAGGTCCAACAGCACCATACGGATTGGGTTGTCGCGGAAGATTCGCATCCCTTCCTCGGCGCTTGCCGCGAGATGGGTGATGAAGCCGGCGTTGCGCAGATAGGCGTCATAGATCGCCCGGAGCGATCCCACATCTTCGATCAATAGAAAATGTTCGGTCTCGGTGTCGACGCTGTTCCGCCCGTTTCGACTGAGGCCGTATTGCGGACTATCCGTCTTGGAGCTGGTATCCCTGTCCGGGGTGGTCGTATCGGAGTCACTAGTTCTCATGCTGTAAATCAGTCTTCGCGTTCAAATTATTTCGGGTGGTGGCTATCAGCCGGTCGATGAAAATGAGGGCGACCCGGCCAAGGTCTTGAATGTCTTCATAAGTCCCATGTCGGGTTGCACTGTCAAGCGCGCGTGCGTGCCGCGAAAGGGGGTGATCCCCCGCCACTCCGGCCACCGCACTGAGCTTGTGGCTCAGCAATTGCAGGGCGCAGAGGTCGAAAGGGGGCAGGGCGAGCGACAGCCCGTGACGTACCGTCTCGAGATCGGCGATCAGTTCCTGCCCGAGCCCCGCTGGCAATGCCTTCTCGGCAAGACGCAGATGGGCGAGCAAACCGCGCGGCGGCGTAGTTACGCGTGGCACGGTCGTCATGCAACCAGCCTCTTCCAAGGCGCGCAGGATCGGCTGCAGGCCCAATACGGGCTTGATCAGGCAGGCATCGGCCGCGCCTTTCTCGACGTCGCGATAGCCGCTGCACTGGATGATCGGCAGGTCCGCCCAAGGCAGACCGGAGCGGCGAATGCTGGCGATCACCTCTGGGCCGCGGCAGCCGGGCATCTCGACATCCAGCACCGCGAGATCGAAGCGTTCGGCCCGCAGTTGCGCGGCCGCACTGTCGCCACGACGCAGCCCGGTCACCTGCGCGCCCATCGCGCTCAGGAATTGTTCGAGCACGGCGCGGCTCATCTCGCTGTCATCGGCAACGAGCACGTTCCACCCGCTCAGATCGGGCAGGGGGGCATCGCGCATCGTGGAGCTGATATCGACGGGGCGGGCCGGGAGCGACACGCGGATTTCGGCCCCGCCTTCGGGCGCGTTGGCGAGGTCTATCTTGCCGCCGGCCTCTGCCACCAGCGCGTGACAGATCGCGAGGCCCAGGCCTTGCCCCTCGGGGTTGCGGAATGTCGCGGGCTCGCTGCGCTGCCCTGCGCGGGCGGGCGCGCGCAGGCGATCCTCGGGGAAGCCATCGCCCTCGTCGCGCACGGTCAGCAGCAGCCCCTCGGTCGGGTCGAAGTCGAGCGACAGGTGGATCGTGCCGCGCTGGGCATAACACAGCGCGTTGCGCATCAGATTGGCGAAGATGCGGTTGAGCGGCACGCGATCGATCGCCAGAACGGGCGGCAGATCGGGGGCCATGTGGATCGCGAGTGACATGCCCCGAACATGGGCCGCGCTTGTCCAGCGGCGGCGCACCCGTTCGAGCGCGTCGGCAATGACCAAATGCGGAGGGGCGGGGCTTGCCTCGGACGCGTCGGAAAACTTGCTTGCCGCGTCATCGCTCGGCGCGGCGGGCGCAAATTCCTTCGCCCCGTCCAGATCGAGCAGCTGGGCCAGATCGCTCGCCGCTTCGCGCGCGCGCTCCAATTGTCCATGCGTGCTTTGACCGCCCGGATCGGCGAGCGCCGCATCCAGACCGCACATCACATCTGCAAGCGCGGCGCGCAGATCGTGCTGCCATAAAGGACCGAGATCGCATCGCAACGATGCGAATGGCTCCTGCGCAGCGGGATCGGGCAACTTTCGGTTCGTCAAAATAACCCCTCGATGGATGGTTCCGGGGTACGGTTCTCAAATTAACCTTCGATAACATAAACAATAGCATAAAGCCGCACCCATTGTGGATGCGGCTTCTTAACTCGGGCGTAAACTTTTGATGTGGTGCCTATCTGCGTCGCTCACAATGAGCTCTGCTTATGATAAGCTCGGCTTATTTCTTCGGATAGCCAAGCCCCTTCAGCGCCTCGGTGATTTCGTCGAGGATCGCGGGATCGTCGATCGTCGCGGGCATTTTCCAGTCCTGCCCGTCCGCGATCTTCACCATCGTGGCCCGCAGGATCTTGCCCGAGCGGGTCTTCGGCAGACGGTCCACCACGGTGGCGAGCTTGAAGGCCGCGACCGGGCCGATCTGCTCGCGCACCCGGCTCACGCATTCCTTGATCACCTCGCCATGCGGGCGGTTGCAGCCCGAATTGAGGCACAGGAAGCCCATCGGCGTCTGGCCCTTCAGGTCGTCGGCCACACCGATCACCGCGCATTCGGCGACATCGCTATGCCCGGCAAGGACCTCTTCCATCGCTCCGGTCGAGAGGCGGTGACCCGCGACGTTGATGACGTCATCGGTGCGCGCCATGATGTAGAGATAGCCGTCCTCGTCGACATAGCCCGCGTCGCCCGTCTCGTAATAGCCGGGGAATTGCTCGAGGTAGCTTTTCTTGAAACGCGCCTCGGCGTTCCACAGCGTCGGCAGCGTGCCCGGAGGCAGCGGCAGCTTGATCGCGATGGCGCCAAGCTGGCCCGTCTCGACCGGGTGGCCGCCCTCGTCGAGCACCTGAATGTCGTAGCCCGGCATCGGCACCGAGGGGCTGCCTACCTTGGTCGGCAGCTCTTCGATCCCGATCGGGTTCGCGGCGATCGCCCAGCCGGTCTCGGTCTGCCACCAGTGGTCGACCACCGGCACGCCGAGATGTTTCTGCGCCCATTCGACGGTCGCGGGATCGGCCCGCTCGCCTGCAAGGAACAGCGCCTGCAGATCGTGCAGCGCGTAGCGTTTGATCCACTCGCCGTTCGGGTCTTCGCGCTTGATCGCCCGCAGCGCCGTGGGGGCGGTGAAGAAGCTCTTGATGCGGTTGTTCTGAATGATCCGCCAGAACACGCCCGGATGCGGGGTGCCGATCGGCTTGCCCTCGAACACCACTGTGGTCGCGCCTGCGATCAGCGGGCCGTAGCAGATGTAGGAGTGGCCCACGACCCAGCCGACATCCGAGGCCGCCCAGAACCGGTCGCCCGCCTCGATATTGTAGATGTTCTTCATCGACCATTGCAGCGCGACGAGATGGCCGCCGGTATGACGCACGACGCCTTTGGGTTGGCCGGTCGTGCCGGAGGTGTAGAGGATGTAGACCGGGTGGTTGCCCTCGACCGGAACGCAGTCCGCGGGTTTCACGCCATATTGGAAGCCGTGCCACGAGAAGTCGCGCCCCTCGATCAGCTTCGCCACTTCCTGTTCGCGCTGGAAGATGACGCAGAATTCCGGCTTGTGCTCGGCCTGTTCGATCGCCTCGTCCAGAAGCGGTTTGTAATGCACGGTGCGCCCGGGCTCGAGGCCGCAGCTTGCCGCGATGATCGCCTTGGGGGTGCAGTCGTCGATCCGCACCGCGAGCTCGTGCGCCGCGAAGCCGCCGAACACGACCGAATGGACCGCGCCGATCCGGGCGCAAGCGAGCATCGCCTCCAGCGCCTCGGGGATCATCGGCATGTAGATGATGACGCGGTCGCCCTTTTCGACGCCGCGCATCTTCAGCGCGCCCGCGAGCGAGGCCACACGGGTCTGCAATTCCTTGTAGGTGATGCCCTTTGTCGAGTGGGTGATCGGGCTTTCATGCATGATCGCGATCTGATCGCCGCGCCCTTGCTCGACATGGCGGTCGACCGCGTTCCAGCAGGTGTTGACCATCCCGTCTGAGAACCATTCGTAGAGCGGCGCGTTTCCGTCAAACAGGGCCTTCGAGGGCTTCTCGTCCCAGTCGATCTTCTCGGCGGCGTCCATCCAGAATTTCTCGGGATCGGCCTGCCAGGCGGAATAGACCTCTTTGTAGCCCATGCGAACATCTCCTCCTCAGGAATTTGGAGATGTGTTACGAAGCGCAACGCGTTGGCGCAAGAATGTTACCGCGCACAATCGGGTGCGACGCCAAAAAATTTGCAGAAAGCGCGACAAATCGCCCGCAAACTTTTGCAAACTGCGGGCGAGTATTCAGCTTCTTTGCAGCCCGGGAGGGGTTTGCAAATTTCGCAGGTGCACGCGACTCAGCTGTAGTGTGCGACCGGCGTGCCCGCGATGGCCGACATGTTCAGCAACCCGCGCGAGGTGATCGAGGGCGTCACGATATGCGCCTTGTTGCCCATCCCCATCAGGATCGGCCCGACTTCGAGGCCGCCTGCTTTCATCTTGAGGATGTTGCGCACGCCCGAGGCCGCGTCGGTATTGGCGAAGACCAGCACGTTCGCCGCCCCCTCGAAGCGCGAATTCGGCATCAGCCGGGCGCGGGTCTCGGGATCTAGGGCCGCGTCGACATGCATCTCGCCCTCAAAGTCGAAATTGACCTCGCGCCGGATCAGCAGGTTCATCGCGGCGCGCATCCGCTCGCCCGAGTCGCTGTCGAGATTGCCGAACTGGCTATGCGAGCACAGCGCGATCTTCGGCTTCAGACCGAAGCGCGAGACGTGGCGCGCGGCGCCGCAGACCGTCTCCATGATCTGCTCGGGCGTGGGCGCGTGATGGACATGGGTGTCGGCCACAAAAAGCGGGCCATCCTCGAGGATCATCAGGCTCAGCGCGCCTTGGGCATGCAGCCCGTCGCGGGCGAGGATTTCGCGCACGTATTTCAGGTGCCAGAGATATTGCCCGAACGTGCCGCAGATCATCGAATCCGCTTCTTCGCGATGAACCATGACCCCGGCAATCGCGGTGGAGTTGGTGCGCATGATCGCGCGCGCCAGATCGGGGGTGACGCCGCGCCGGGCCATCAACTCGTGATAGGTGCCCCAATAGTCGCGATAGCGCGGGTCGTTTTCCGGGTTCACGATCTCGACCGCGCCTAGATCGAGCGGCAGGCCCGCCCGTTCGCAGCGCATCTCGATCACGTCGGGACGACCGATCAGGATCGGCGTGTCGGTGGTCTCCTCGATCATCGCGTTGGCGGCGCGCAGCACGCGCTCATCCTCGCCTTCGGCGAAGACGATGCGACGTCTTGCGGTCGCGGCGGCATCGAAGACCGGGCGCATCAGCAGCGCGGATTTGAACACCGAGCCGTCGAGCTGAACCTTGTAGCTGTCGAGATTTTCCAGCGGGCGGGCCGCCACGCCGGTCTCCATCGCGGCTTTCGCCACGGCAGATGCGACGATGCCGATCAGGCGTGGATCGAAGGGTTTCGGGATCAGGTAATCCGCGCCGAAGGTGAGCTTTTCGCCGCGATAGGCGGCAGCGGCCTCGGCGGAGGTCGTTTGCCGCGCGAGCTTGGCGATCCCCTCGACGCAGGCGATCTGCATCTCGTCGTTGATCGTGGTCGCGCCCACGTCCAGTGCGCCCCGGAAGATGAAGGGGAAGCACAGCACGTTGTTGACCTGGTTCGGGAAATCGCTGCGCCCGGTCGCGATGATCGCATCGGGCGCGACCTCGCGGGCCACGTCGGGCAGGATTTCCGGGTTTGGGTTCGCCAGCGCGAAAATGATCGGCTGCTTGGCCATCTTCTGCACCATCTCGGGCTTCAGTACGCCGGGGCCGGAGAGGCCGAGGAACATATCCGCGCCCTCGATCACCTCGTCGAGCGTCCGCAGATCGCTGTCCTGCGCATAGTCCGCCTTTTGCGGCGTCATGTCAGCTTCGCGGCCCTTGTAGACCAGCCCCTCGATGTCGCAGAGCCAGACATTCTCGCGCTTCACGCCCAGTTTCAGCAGCATGTTGAGGCAGGCGATGCCCGCCGCGCCGCCGCCGGTCGAGACGATCTTGATGTCCTCGAAGTTCTTCTTCGCGATGCGCAGCGCGTTGGTCGCAGCCGCGCCCACCACGATCGCGGTGCCGTGCTGGTCGTCGTGAAAGACCGGGATGTTCATCTTCTCGCGGCAGATCTTCTCCACGATGAAACAGTCGGGCGCCTTGATGTCTTCGAGGTTGATCGCGCCGAAGGAGGGCTCGAGCGCGCAGACGATCTCGGCCAGCTTCTCGGGGTCTTTCTCGGCGACTTCGATATCGAAACAGTCGATATCGGCGAATTTCTTGAACAGGACCGCCTTGCCTTCCATCACCGGCTTCGCGGCGAGCGGGCCGATATTGCCAAGGCCCAGCACGGCCGAGCCGTTGGTGACGACGGCGACCAGATTGCCTCGCGCGGTGTAGTCGCGTGCGGTGTCGGGATCTTCCTTGATGGCAAGGCTCGCCTCCGCCACGCCCGGCGAATAGGCGCGGGCCAGATCGCGCCCGTTGGCGAGCGGCTTCGTCGCGCGGATTTCCAGTTTTCCCGGTTTCGGCTTGGCGTGATAGTCCAGTGCCGACTGACGCAGGTTGTCCTGACGCAGCTCTTCCATGAGATCCTCCCGAAACTGGTTTAGCGCTAAACTAATTTTTCGCGCGCGACTCTCCCGTCGTTCTAGATAGCACGAAGGGGGTGATTGCAACCCCATGAAATTACGCTGCGGCATGAACTCCACGCGAGGCGGTGGGGTGGCGCGAGGTGAGCGCTTGCATCCGACGCAGGCGCGGCGCAGGATCGGGAGAACTCAACCGGCTGGACAAATTTTACGCTCCGGCCATGGCCCGGAGACCGCCGATGTCGTTGCTCGATTCTGCCCGTCAGGTGCGCGAAAACGCCTATGCGCCCTATTCGAAATTCAAGGTCGGTGCGGCGGTGCGCGGGGCGTCCGGCACCATCTATAGCGGCGTGAATGTCGAGAACGTGGCCTATCCCGAAGGCACCTGTGCCGAGGCTGGCGCGATCGCCGCGATGGTCGCAGCCGGCGAGACCGAGATCACCGAGGTCGCCGTGATCGCCGACAGCCCGACGCCCGTGCCGCCCTGTGGCGGCTGCCGTCAGAAGCTGGCGGAATTCGCGCGCCACGACACGCCGGTGACGCTGGCCACGACCGAGGGCGAGCGGCTCGACACGACGGTGGGCGATCTGCTGCCCGGTCGCTTCGACATGAGCCATATGGAAAACACCTGATGGACGCCCGCAGCATTATCCAATCGGTGCGCGACGGCAAAAGCCTGAGCGCAGATCAAGCCCAATGGTTCGCGTGCGGTCTTGCCGATGGCTCGGTCTCGGATGCGCAGGCGGGGGCCTTTGCGATGGCCGTTCTGCTGAAAGGCATCGGCACCGAGGGGCGCGTCGCGCTGACGCAAGCGATGCGCAATTCCGGCGAGGTTCTGCGCTGGGACATGCCCGGCCCGGTGATCGACAAGCATTCGACTGGTGGGGTGGGGGATTCCGTCTCGCTGCTGCTTGCTCCCGCGCTGGCGGCCTGTGGCTGCTACGTTCCGATGATTTCGGGGCGGGGTCTGGGCCATACCGGCGGCACGCTCGACAAGATGGAAGCGATCCCCGGCTATGACGCGACGCCCGGCATCGGCGCTTTGCGCAAGGTCGTGGGCGAGGTCGGTTGCGCCATCGTCGGCGCCACGGGCGAAATCGCCCCCGCCGACAAGCGGCTCTACGGAATCCGCGACATCTCGGGCACGGTCGAGAGCATCGACCTGATCACCGCCTCCATCCTGTCGAAAAAGCTGGCCGCCGGGCTGGAAGGCTTAATCCTCGATGTGAAGGTCGGCTCGGGCGCGTTCATGGCGCGGCCCGAGGATGCGAAGGCGCTGGCGCAGAGCCTTGTCGCCACGGCGAATGGCGCGGGCTGCAAGACCTCGGCGTTGATCACCGACATGGATCAGCCGCTGGGCCATTCGGCGGGCAATGCGCTGGAAGTGATCGAAGTGATGGAGACGCTGACCGGCACCGGCGTGAACGAGGCGCTGTGGGACGTGACCGCGGCGCTGGGCGGCGAGGCGTTGGTGCTCGCGGGGTTGGCCAAGGACGCGGTCGAGGGCACGGCGCGGATCGACGAGGTGCTCAGCAACGGACGCGCGGTCGAGGTCTTCGGCAAGATGGTCGCGGCATTGGGTGGCCCGAGCGATTTCGTCGAACGCTTCCCCGACCGTCTGCCATCGGCCCCGGTGATCCGGGCGGTGGAGGCCCCGCGTGCGGGCTTCGTCAGCCGCATCGACACCCGCGCGGTGGGCGAGGCGGTGGTGCATCTGGGCGGCGGGCGTCTCGTCGGCACCGACAAGATCAACCCCTCGGTCGGTCTGTGGGAGATCGTGGCGCTGGGCGAGGACATGGCCGCGGGCGAGCCGCTGGTGACGATCCATGCCGCGAATGACCGCGACGCCGATGCCGCCGAAGCCGCCCTTCTGGCCGCGATCGAGCTGAGCGACGAGGCCCCCGAAGAGCCGCCCCTGATCCACGAACGGATCGGCCCGGAGGATGTGCAATGAGCCGCGCCTTTCTGATCGTGATGGACAGCGTCGGGATCGGCGGTGCGCCCGATGCGGATCGCTTCTTCAACGACGGCGCGCCGGATACGGGCGCGAATACCGTCGGCCATATCGCGCAGGCCTGTGCGGAAGGGCGCGCTGAGGAAGGCCGTTCGGGTCCGCTGAATATGCCCACACTGGCAGGGCTTGGTCTGGGCGCGGGCGTGAAGCTCGCCTCGGGTGAGGACGCGCCGGGGCTGATGGCTGACCCTGCCGGGCTCTGGGGTGCGGCCACCGAAATCTCTCCCGGCAAGGACACGCCCTCGGGGCACTGGGAACTGGCCGGTGTGCCTGTGCCGTGGGAATGGCATTACTTCCCCGATCAGAAGAACAGCTTCCCGCCCAAAATCGTCGCGAAAGCCTGCGAGATCGCGGGGACCGAGGGCATTCTGGGCAATTGCCATGCCTCGGGCACCAATATCATCGAAGAACTGGGCGACGAGCACATCCGCACCGGCTGGCCGATCTGCTACACCTCCGCCGACAGCGTATTCCAGATCGCCGCCCATGAAGAGCATTTCGGCCTCGACCGCCTTTTGAAGCTCTGCGAGGGGCTCGCGCCGACGCTCCATGCGATGAAGGTGGGGCGTGTGATCGCGCGACCGTTCATCGGCGAGAACGGGCAGTTCACCCGCACGCCGAACCGCCGCGATTACGCGATCCCGGCGCCGTCTCCGACGCTTCTGGACTGGGCTTATGATGCGGGCCGCGTGACCCATGCGATCGGCAAGATCGGGGATATCTTCTCGCATCGTGGCATCACCCATCTGCACAAGGGCAAGGGCGATGCCGATCTGGCCGATCATCTGATCCGGCTGGCAAACGAGGCCGGGGAGGGCTCGCTTACCTTCGCCAATTTCGTGGAATTCGACAGCCTCTACGGCCATCGCCGCGACATCTCGGGCTATGCCCGCGCGCTGGAATGGTTCGACACGGTGGCGGCCAAATTCCTCGACCGCCTGCAACCGGGCGATCTGGCGATCTTCACCGCCGATCACGGCAACGATCCAAGCTGGCGCGGCACCGATCACACCCGCGAACGCGTGCCGGTTCTGGGCGCGGGCCCCGGTATCGGGTCGCGCAGCGTGGGCAATGTGGGGTATGTCGACTTAGCGGCCTCGCTCGCCACGCATCTGAACATTCCGGCGCAAGGGCCGGGCAAAAGCTTTCTGTGAGGGACAACCCAATGAGTGACCATCTGACCGTCGTCAAACACCCGCTGGTGCAGCACAAACTGACCCTGATGCGCGAGAAGGACACCTCGACCGCGTCCTTCCGTCGTCTGCTGCGCGAGATCAGCCTGCTGCTGGCCTATGAGATCACCTCGGAGCTGGAACTGACCTCGAAGAATATCGAGACGCCGCTTCAGGAGATGGACGCGCCGATCCTCGCAGGCAAGAAACTCGCGCTGGTCTCGATCCTTCGGGCGGGCAACGGGCTGCTGGATGGCGTGCTGGAGCTGATCCCGGCGGCGCGCGTGGGCTTCGTCGGCCTCTACCGCGACCCCGAGACGCTGAAGCCGGTCGAATACTATTGCAAGCTGCCGAGCGAGCTCGAAGATCGTCTGACCATCGTGGTCGATCCGATGCTGGCCACCGGCAATTCCTCGGTCGCGGCAATCGACCTGATCAAGGAAAAGGGCGCGAAGAACATCCGCTTCATGTGCCTGTTGGCCGCCCCCGAGGGTGTCGCGCGCATGAAAGAGGCGCATCCGGATGTGCCGATCGTGACCGCAGCGCTTGATGAGAGGCTCGACGATCACGCCTATATCGTGCCGGGTCTGGGCGATGCGGGCGACCGGATGTTCGGCACGAAGTAAGGCCAACACCCTTTACTCAAAGGCAAACCCGTCTATCCTCCCCTTGGAAACATCAGGGGGTGGATATGCGACTGAAAGCAGGGGCGGCGGCTGGTCTGGGCGCGATTCTCACGCTGGGGCTGGGAGGCTTCGCATCGGAGTCGCGGGCGCAGCAATATGCGCCTGCCGAAATGCCCCCGGCGAGCTATACCGATCCGCAATATGTCGACAGTCAGGGCTGCGTGTTCGTGCGCGCGGATTATGGCGGGGCCGTGCGCTGGGTGCCGCAGATGAATAGCGACCGCGGCATCGTCTGCGGCCATACGCCCAGCCTGGCGCCCACCGTGCCGGTTGCGTCGGTAACCGTGGCTGCGAACCCTGCGGCCCGCGCCACTGCCGCGATGCGCTCGCCCTATTCGCCGACCCCGACCTCTCCACCTGTGCCGCGCGATCCGTCGCGCTTGTCTCACAGCGTGAGCGTCGGTGGGCTTGCCCCGGTTGTGACCCGCGCGCCCAAGCCGGAGAACGGCTGGACGACTGCGTTCGACGATGGGCGGCTTAACCCCTATCGCGGCCCGCGCACCGTCCACGGCAACGCACAGATGCGCGCGCGCTGGACCGAAGAGACGCCGATGCAGCTTCGCCCCACCGCGACGCCGGATCAGGTCTATGTCGAGGGCTCTCATCCGCCGGTGCCGAAGCCCCGGGTCGTGGTGGTGCCGACCGTCACCGTGTCGAGCAAATCGGTCGCCCCGGTCGGTTCGAACGGCAAGCAATATGTGCAGGTCGGCAGCTTCGGAAATGTCGCGAATGTCGCCGCCGCGACGAAGCGTCTGCAGGCGCTGGGCCTTCCGGTCGCGACCTCCAAGACGCAGAAGCTGACGGTGGTCTATGCCGGGCCGTTCTACGATACCGCGAAGCTGAACTCGGCGTTGAGCCGCGCCCGTCGGGCGGGCTTCCCGGATGCGCTCGTGCGCTGACGCGGCGTGAAATTTCGGGAGAGATCAAACGGCCCTTCGGGGCCGTTTTTCATTGCGCCGAGCAGATGTCCTGCAGCGCCACCCATTGCGCATCTTCCAGAACCGGCTTCGGCGCAGGCTGGCCCTTGAACGGGTCGGCCTCGATCAGGCCCAGCACCGACTCTCCGGTCGGGTCGAGCGCGTAGGCATAGGGCGTCGCGCTGACCCCGGCATCGCGGAAGGCGCGCAGCAGCGTGTCGCCATCGGCCCGCGCCGGGGGGTGCTGCAGCAGGTCCTGCGCATATTCGGCAAGCCCGCTCTCGGGCAGGTCGCCCGTCGTCAGCAGCCGCAGCGCTGCCGCGGGGCCGAGGCGGTCGAGCATCCGATGCAACGGGCGCCCTCCGGCGGCGCTGTTCTGCGCGGCGATGATGTAGCCCGCGACGACCTCGGGCGTGTCGGGCCCGTCGATCGTGTCGCGGCCAACCACGGTCATCCCGCCCGGCAGCAGTCGCGCGCCTTCGAGCGCCTGCGGCAGGACCGCGATGACCGATTGTCCGGGCAGCCGTTCCGCCAGCGCGGAGAGGGCGCGATCGCCGCCGGGGCTGTGACAGGCCGAGCCGGTCATTTTCACCATCTCGGAGAGCAGCTTGCGGCCGATCTCGACGCGTTTGGCCTGGGGGGCGACGCGCGCGGCATGATCGACCAGCGCCGAGGGCAACCAGAACAGCGCCACGGCGCCGACTGCCAGCAGCACCGCCCCGATGAGCACACCGCGCAGCCGCCCCGGATGCGGGCGCTTTGCCTCGATCATCGCATGGACCTTCTCGATCGCGGCGATCATCGTCTCGTCTTCGATCTCGAGCTCTTCGCCCGGCTCCTCGGAGGGGGCGAAGATCGCGGGGCGTTTGCCGGGATTGCGGCGATGCATGGCAGGCAGCGACCAATGCGCGAGCGCCGTGCCGGAGCGCGCCTCCGACAGCACAAGCGTCGCGTCGCCCAGCGAGAGGATCACCTCGCGGCGCTGCGCGTCCGCATCGGGACGCCATATACCGATCGCCTCGAGGCGTTCATATTCGGAGAGGGCGGTCATGCGGGCCCGTTTCTGCTCTTGTTTGTCAAGAGGATAGCCGATCCTGCCGGGGGGTCAATCAAACAGCCCTGCCTGTAACGTAAGCCGCCCCGCGCGGAAAGCCGAGCGGGGCGAGATGGGTCGCAATTCAAATCGGAGCGCGCGGAAAGCGAGGGGCCACCCGCGCGGACGTTCGTCAGGGCCGCAGATAGGCGTAGCCGTCGCGTTGCAGATCGACGAGATAGGCCGCGCCGGAGGGGACGATTTCCGCCTCTTCGACCATCGGAGGCTCCTTCCCGAGCTTCTTGGTCATCGCCGCGAGCGTATTGGCGCAGGCGCGGAAGTGGATCGGCTGACCCAGCATCGCCATTTCCTCGACGCGGGCTTTCACCGGCGAGGTGTCGGCGCGCAGCATGTTGAGACCCGGCCCGTAGGTGACCATTTCGATCTGGACCTCTTCGCCTTTGTCTTTGTAATATTTGATCATGTTGAGCGCGTTGTTCAGCGCCATGTTCATCACTTGTGGATCGGCGCTGTTGACCTGAATGGCGATTTTCTCATTCGCCATAGCGGGCAATGCCCAAACCATCGCCGCGAGCGCAAGCCCGAGGCGGAGTCCTCCCTTTACCATCGTGATCTCCCTTTCACTTCATGGACGACCAGCGTCAACGTGCCGCACCTGAAAAGCAAGTGGTTGCACGGACTGCTCCCGAAATTTCACGGCCTCGTGATGCGGGGACGGCGTTTCTTGGCGACGGAACATGCGTGCGCGGGGGCGATTGACCGCGCGGGGGCGAGTGTCTATCTGCTGCCTTGCGCGGATGGCTGGATGGCCGCGAGTTCCCGTAGCCCCGTGAATGCGGGTAGCCGGGGGCCCGAGGAAAGTCCGGACTCCATGAAGCAACGGTGCCGGGTAACGCCCGGGCGGGGAAACCCGACGGAAAGCGCCACAGAAAACAGACCGCCTCGGTTTCGGCCGGGGTCAGGGTGAAACGGTGGGGTAAGAGCCCACCGCGGGACTGGTAACAGGACCGGCACGGCAAGCCCCACCGGGAGCAACGCCGAATAGGGATCGCGTGCTGCGCCGCTTGCGGTGACGGCAGGGGAGCTTCGCCCCGAGCGATCCGGGTTGGCAGCTGGACCCTGTGAGCAATCGCAGGGCGAGAGGAATGGTCATCCATGGGGGTGCAAGCCCCCGGGACAAAATCCGGCTTACAGGCCGTCCGCGCAAATTCTTCTTACGCTTCAAGAACGAGAGCAAGGAACTAGCCCCCGCCCGCACGGGTTCCCGCCACTGCGGCACAGTGAGCGCGCAGTGAAGCACAGGCCTCTCCATGATCGTGACTTGCGTTTCGCATCGAATTGGCCACGCTCGACGCAAAGGCGCGAACAGCCAAGACCAACTAGGGGAGAGAGATTGCCATGGGCTATACGATCGACAAGGTGATGACCGGGGCATTCGACGAGGTCGAGGCGAAAGTGCGCGAGGCTTTGGCCGAGGCGGGCTTCGGCGTGCTGACCGAGATCAACGTGTCCGCCACGATGAAGGCCAAGCTCGACAAGGACATGCCGCGCTACAAGATCCTCGGCGCCTGCAACCCCAAGCTTGCCTATGAGGCGATCGGCGTCGCGCCGCGGATCGGGGCGATGCTGCCCTGTAACGTGGTGCTGCGCGAGGTGGAGGACGGGATCGAGGTCAGCGCCGTCGATCCCGTGGCCTCGATGCTCGCGGTCGAGAATGACGACCTCACCGAAGTCGCGAGCCAGGTGCGCCAGATGCTCGCCGACGTGGTTGCCAAGCTGTAAATCGCGTGAGTTTTTTCTAGCCAAGCGCGCCCCTGCGCGCGAAGCTGTCTCAACAGGAATCCGCATTTCGGGGGAATGATATGAGCTTCGTGAAGACATTGGCCACGCTCGCGGTGGGCTTCGCCGCCGCCAAGGGCGTGGAGCGTTTCAACAAGATGGGCGGTCTCGACGGTATGAAGGACGCGCTCGGCAAGGCCGGCGAGCCCGGCGGTATGGGCGACCAGATGGGTGAATGGGCCGAGAAGATGGGCATGCCCGGCGGCAAGGAGACTGTGCGCGGTCTCTTCGGCCAGTTCGGCTCTCAGGCAGCCTCCGCGACGGCGGCGACCGAGGCAGGGCTTGGCGCGCTGATCGGAGCCATGACTGGCGCTGCGAAAACGGGCGCGGGCAATATCTCGGAGATGCTTGGCGCTGTGACTTCCGGCACGCCGGTCAACGCGATGATGGAAGATCAGGCCAAGCTGATGATCCGCGCGATGATCCAGGCCTCGAAGGCCGATGGCGAGATCGACGAGACCGAGCGCCAGACCATCCTCGATCACCTGTCCGACGCCTCCGACGAAGAGATCGCCTTCGTGAAATCCGAGCTCGACCGCCCGATCGACATCACCGCTCTGGCCAACGCCACCTCGGACCACATGAAGTCGCAGGTCTATTCGTCTGCGCTTCTGCCGATCACCGTCGATACCGAGGCAGAGAAGCAATATCTGGCGAATCTCGCCGCGGCGCTGGGCCTCGAGACGGAGAAAGTCGCCCAGATTCACGAGACGATGGGCAAGCCGCTGATCTGAGCGGAAAAGGGCGTCACCGCTTTATGAGCCGTGGGCGAAGAATTTTCAGCCTGCGGCCCGGTTTGCCGGTTGACTCCGCATCGCGCATCGCTAAAAGGCGGGCTTCAAGGATTCCGCGGGTGCGTAGTTTTTTCGATGCCCGGAGCTAGGAGATAAACAATGGCGAAGCCGACGACGATCAAGATCCGTCTGAACTCGACGGCGGGCACCGGGCACTTCTATGTGACCAAGAAGAACGCCCGCACCATGACCGAAAAAATGACCGTGAACAAATACGATCCGGTCGTGCGCAAGCACGTCGAATACAAGGAAGGCAAGATCAAGTAAGATCGCCTGACCTTGACGGTTAGAATGCCGTGCCTCCGGGCACGGCCTTTTTCTTTTTGTATTGGAAACTCGCTGCCCGGATCAGCCGCGAAGCGGCCCGGGCCGCACCCGACCTCCCTCCGGGGAGGGCGCATTGGCGGTGTCAGTGCAGGCACGTGCGTCTTTCGGGCTTGCGAGATAAAGCACCCAGCCACCGAGCGCTGCAAAGCGCCCACCCGAGGTCGGGCGCCGCCCTCTGGAGGCTCAAGACGGAGTTAGCGGGTTTCCCCGGCGCATTGCTTGCGCAATCCGCGTTCGCCGCTTCGGTGGCTCCACTGGAAGCCCTCCGAGACGCGGCTCACCCCACCAGCCACAGCGACAGGTAAAGCGCGGCGAGCCCGCTGAGAATCGCCCACAGCGTGTTGCGCGTCGCGATCCCCACCCCCAGCGTTGCGAAGGCTGCGATCATCCGTGCAGGGTCGGTCTCACCGCCCGTGGCCGCAGGCCACAGCACCAGCGGCGCCACCAGCCCCGGCAGAACCGCGACCGGCGTATAGCGCAGGTAGCGCAAGGCCCATTCCGGCAATTGCCGGTCGCCGAGAAAGCCCATGAAAGAGAAGCGCAGGAAGAACGTGCCGATCCCCAGCGCAATGATGATTCCCCAGATCAGGGCGTCCGAATAGCCGTTCATTCCCGCACCGCCTTTCTACGCGCGACCCAAAGCTCGACCTGCGCGCCCGTCACCATCGCGGCGACCGCGGCGATCATCAGCCCCACACCCGAGGGCAGGAAGCTCAGCGCCAGCGCGCCGACGACCGAGACCGCCGCCGCCGCGACATGGGCGAGCGTGCGCAGCGCCGGCCCGATCATCGCGAGGAAGGTGATCGGTACCGCGAAATCGAGCGCGAATTCCGGCGGGATTTTCGCGCCCACCAGCGCGCCGAGCAGCGTCGCCACATACCAGTTCGGGCAGATCGGCGTGCAGACGCCCGCGTAATAGGCCAGCTTCTCGGCGCGGCTCATTTCCGGCTCGGCCTCGTATTCGTTCGCCGCCATCGCATAGGACTGATCGACCATGAAATAGGCCACCAGCGCCTTCTGCCATGTCTTCGCCTTGCCGAAATGCGGCGTCAGCGCCGCCGAATACATGGCCATGCGCAGGTTGACAGCAAGCGAGGCCGCGAGGATCAGCAGGACCGGCGCGTGATCGCCCATCAGCTGCAGCGCTGTGAATTGCGCAGCGCCCGCGATGACCATCACCGAGAAGCCCATGACCTGCGCCAGATCGAGCCCCGCACTGGTCGCCGCCACCCCGAACAACAGCCCGAAGGGCATGATTACCAGAAGGAACGGCAGGCCATGCCGAAATCCGCGCCAATAGGCGGCTCGGATCGCGCCTTTCGGGGTCGTCCCGTTCGCGGTCATGTCCGACATGATGCTTGTCTCCCGTTCTCAGTTGCGGGACAGATAGGGAAGGATGCGGGCAAAGGCAAAGCGCGCGATTGTATTGGAGGCAATCATCTTGACCGCTGGCGAAGATGTCGGGCTGCGTGTGGTCGCGGTGATCCTTGCGGGCGGGCAGGGGCGGCGCATGGGCGGCGTCGACAAGGCGACGGTGATGCTCGCCGGACGTCCGCTGTTTGCCCATGTCGCGGCGCGGATCGGCCCGCAGGTGGCCAGGCTCGCGATCTCGGCCAATGGCGCCGCGCTGCGATTCGCCCCGATCCCTGTGCTGCCCGATCCGCCCCAGCGGCGCGGCGAGGGGCCTCTGGCGGGGCTCCTGAGCGCGCTCGACTGGGCGGCGGAGCAGGGCGCGGAGCGGCTGCTATGCGTGCCTGTCGATACGCCCTTCCTGCCCCATGATCTGGTCGCGCGGCTAAGCGGCGCTGGCGCTGCGGCCTATGCTGCTTCGGGTGGCCGTGACCATCCGAGCGTGGCGCTATGCCCGGTCGACGACCGCGCGCGCATCGCAGAGCTGTTCGCCTCGGGCGAGCGGCGCTTGCGCGCGGCTTTCCCGGACGCGGCGCCGGTGGAATTCGAGGGCAGCCCCGACCCGTTCACCAATCTCAACACGCCGGAAGATCTCGCAGCGGCGGCCGCGCATCTGGCGGAGGCGACACGGTGACTCAGGTGTCGATCCGGCACGGGCTCGCACGCGAGCATCGCACGGCTGCGGCGGGGCTCTACTGGCAGGCCTTCGGCGGCAAGCTCGGGCGGGTGATGGGGCCAGAGCCGCGCGCCCTGGGCTTCATCGCCGACGTGATCGACCCCAGCCACGCGCTCTCGGCGCTCGACGGCAACGGCACGCTCGTCGGGGTGGTCGGGTTTCGCACCCATCGCGGCTCCTTCGTCGGCGGAAGCTGGTCCGATCTGCGCAGCCATTACGGGCGCAGCGGCGGGCTCTGGCGTGGCGCCTGCCTGCATCTTCTGGCGCATGATCTGCCCGCGGGCGGGATGATGGTCGACGGGATCGCGGTGCGGCCCGAGCTGCGCGGGGCGGGCATCGGGCGCGCGCTGATCGAGGCGCTGTCCCATGAGGCGCGCAGGCGCGGCTATCAAGCGCTCTGCCTCGACGTGATCGACGAGAACCTGCGCGCACGCGCCCTGTATCAGCGGCTGGGCTTCGAGGTCACGGGGCGGCGCACGTCACGGCTGACGCGGCTCGTCTTCGATTTCCGTTCGGTGCAACTGATGCGCCGCGCGCTGTGAAGGCTCTGCCTCCGCCGCGCCCATTCGTATTGGCAAAAATATCCCGGGGGTGAGGGCGAAGCCCGAGGGGGCTGGCCCTCTTAGTCAAAACTGCCGGTGACGCGCCCCAGCAGCATGAAGGCGCGCGCGGTGCGGGTCTCGGCCATCTCGGCGATGTCCTGATCCGACGCATTCTTCTCGAATTCTGCGAAGGTGCGGTCGAACTGGCGCAGGAAATGATGCGCCACGTCGCGGAAGATCGTGTCGCCGCGCATCCGGCCCGCGCTGAGCGCCAGAGACGAGCGGTCGCGGATGCCGCCGAGGCTGGTGATCTCGCGCCCACGCTCGCCTTGTGCGAAGCGACGCCACAGCTCGGGCCGGGCGCGGTCGGGCTTGAGGTCGTCCATATAGATGCCGTCCTGCGCGAGCAGGTTCAGCACATCCTGCGCCGAGCGCAGCAGCTTCGCCGTCGAACGGTCTTCGAGCGCACGGCGCAGCGCGCGGAAGCCTTCGGTATCGTCGGGCGAATCCGGGAAGTTCAGCGCGCGGACGAAATCGGCGACCGAGAGCGGCGCGCGCAATTCCTCGGCAGGGGTGCCGAGCGCCAGCATCGGTTCGCTGTCATCGGGCCGTGGCGGGGGCGGGGCCACCAGCGCCGCCTTACGATCGGCCGAGGGTTGGCTCGCCTGCACATCGCGGCGCGACGCAAAGGTCGCGATGGTGGTCTCGGCCTGCCGGGCGACGGCGGCGATCTCGTCGAGCTTCTTCTCGACATTCTGATCGGTGCGCAGCGCCTGCTGATTGAGCCAGGCCGTGCGCATCGCCTCGATGGATTGCTTGAGAGCGGCGGTCTCGGCGCGCATCTCGCGAGTTGCGCGGGCCGTTACGGCGGCGACCCAGATCATCACGATCGGCACTGCCATCCCGACGACGAGGCTGACGGTGGCGAACAGCGATGCGGCGCGCGCGATCCCCGGGGCGAAGAACCAGAAGGCCACGACCATGAAGACCCACAGGAGGCTCAGCCCCAGCGCGATCCATTCCGGCGCGCCGGGATATCGCGTCTTGAGGCGTGGACGACCGGCAGGCGATTGCGGTCCGCCGGGCATGGCGAACCGGTCCTTGTCCTGCTCTGCGGGTCCTTCCATTCAGGCTCTCCGTCAGTGGCGCGCGGTCAAATGCTCAGGGGCAACCGCGCAGGGGACGACCGCGTCAGGCGAAAACGATCTTGAGGATTTCGTACGCCTTGTCGCCGCCCGGGGTGCGAACCTCGACCGAGTCGCCCTCGTCCTTGCCGATCAGCGCGCGCGCCAACGGCGATTTCATGTTGAGCTTGCCCTTCTCCAGATCGGCCTCGGGCTCGCCGACGATCTGGTAGGTCTTCTCTTCGTCGGTGTCCTCGTCGACGATGGTGACGGTCGCGCCGAATTTCACGGCGCCCGTCATCTTCGACGGGTCAATCACCTCGGCCCGGCCCAGAAGCCCTTCGAGCTCCTTGATCCGGCCTTCGATAAAGCCCTGCTTCTCGCGTGCCGAATGGTATTCGGCATTCTCCGAGAGGTCGCCCAATTCCCGCGCTTCCGCGATCGCAGCAATGATCGCGGGCCGCTCTTCGGACTTGAGCTTTTTCAATTCTGTATTGAGCGCGTCGAAACCCGCGCGCGTCATCGGTTGTTTGTCCATGGAAGGCTCCCGAATTCGGAACTGTCCCCAATTCAGGGCATCTAAATCTGCTCTCACCCCCGGAAGTCAAGTGGACAGCGCGATTTTCGCGGCGAATTGCCGATCTCCTCAGTCTGGGAAGGGATCGTAATTTGGCGCAAGATTGTTGCGCGGCATCGCAGCGTAACAATTGCCTCGTTACGCGAGGTAGGCTAGGCAGGACGCCAGCTAGGACGACCAGCAAGGGGTTCGACAGACATGACCGAAGTGACGCGCGAGTCGATGGAATATGATGTGGTGATCGTGGGCGCGGGGCCTGCGGGGCTTTCGGCGGCGATCCGTCTCAAGCAGATCGACCCGGAGCTCGAGGTCGTCGTGCTCGAGAAGGGCTCGGAAGTGGGCGCGCATATCCTGTCGGGCGCGGTGCTCGACACCAGCGGTCTGGATCAACTGATCCCCGACTGGAAGGACAAGGGCGCGCCGATCACCGTGCCTGTCAAGAAAGACAATTTCTACATGCTGGGCGAGGCCGGGGCGATGCGCATCCCGAACTGGCCGATGCCGCCCTTGATGTCGAACCACGGCAAATACATCGTCTCGATGGGCAATGTCTGCCGCTGGATGGCCGAGCAGGCCGAAGGTCTGGGCGTCGAGATCTTCCCCGGTATGGCCGCCTCGGAAATCGTTTGGGACGGTGACCGCGTCGCCGGTGTCGTTGCGGGCGAATTCGGCAAGAACCCCGATGGCACCGAGGGTCCGGGCTACGAGCCGGGCATGGAGCTGCGCGGCAAATACGTGATGATCGCCGAAGGCGTGCGCGGCTCGCTCGCCAAGGTGATGATGGAGAAGCACAACCTCTCCGACGGTCACTGCCCGCAGAAATTCGGCCTCGGTATGAAGGAAATCTGGGAGATCGACCCGGAGAAGCACCGCGAAGGCACCGTGACCCACACGATGGGCTGGCCGCTGGGCGGCAATGCGGGCGGCGGGTCGTTCATCTACCACCTTGAGAACAATCAGGTCTATGTCGGCTTCGTGGTGCACCTGAACTACGAGAATCCGCACCTCTACCCCTACATGGAGTTCCAGCGCTTCAAGCATCACCCGATGGTCGCGGAACTGCTCGAAGGCGGCAAGCGCGTGGCCTACGGCGCGCGGGCGATTTCGGAAGGCGGCTGGCAGTCGATCCCGAAACTGACCGTGCCGGGCGCGGTTCTGCTGGGCTGTTCGGCGGGGCTCGTGAACGTGCCGCGCATCAAGGGCAACCACAACGCGATGCTGTCGGGCATCGCGGCGGCGGAAGCTGCGGCGGAGGCCATCAAGGGCGGGCGTTCGGGCGATGAGCTGACTGAATACGAAGCCGATCTGCGCTCGGGTCCGATCGCGAACGACCTCAAGAAGGTCCGCAACGTGAAGCCGATGTGGTCGAAATGGGGGATGATCCCCTCGCTGATCTTCGGCGGGCTCGACATGTGGACCAACGACCTCTTCGGCTTCTCGCTGTTCGGCACGCTCAAGCATGGCAAATCGGATGCGAAAGCGACCGGCGAGGCGAGCAAGTTCAAGCCGATCGATTATCCCAAACCCGATGGCAAGCTGAGCTTCGACCGCCTGACCAATGTCAGCTTCTCCTTCACCAACCATGAAGAGAGCCAGCCCTGCCACCTGCAGCTGAAGGATCCGTCGGTCCCGATCTCGGTGAACCTGCCGAAATATGACGAGCCCGCGCAGCGCTACTGCCCGGCCGGCGTCTACGAGGTGGTCGGCGAGGGCGACGACGCGAAGTTCCAGATCAACTTCCAGAACTGCGTCCACTGCAAGACCTGCGACATCAAGGACCCGAGCCAGAACATCAACTGGACCACCCCGCAGGGCGGCGACGGGCCAAACTACCCGAACATGTGATCGCGAAAGGGGCCTGCGGGCCCCTTTTCCTTATCCAGCCCTCTTCCGCGCCCATCACAACGCCGTGTCTGCGCAGGCGGCTTCCCGCGTGCGGTGGTACGGCTCATTGTAATGCCCGCAGCGCGCCGTTACGCTCGATTTCAACCCGAATGAGAGGACCGTTTCGTGTCGAGTTTGAAGACCCCGCTGCGCCTTGCGCTCTTCGCCCTCTTGATGGGCTCCACCGCGCCGATGCCGCTGCTGGCTCAGGATGCGCCGAAGGCTGGCAGCGCCGAAGATGCGGCGCAGGCTGCCGATGCTGCCGAGGCCAAAGGCGATGCTGCCGACACCGCGAATGACCCGAGCCCCGCAGAGGCGGGGGCTTATCTCGCCGCGCGCATCGCGTCGCAGCAATTCGATTTCGCCGAGGCCGCGCATTACTACCGTCAGCTGATGGCAAGCGGCGATACCAGCGGCGCGACCGCGGAAGCGACGCTCGTGTCCGAGATCGCGATCGCCGATTTCGACCGCGCCACGCCGCTTGCGCAGCAGATGGTGGAGGCTGGAACCGGCAGCCAGATCGCGGCGCTCACGGCGCTGGCGGCCGATGCGCATGAAAAGAACTGGACCGGGGCGCTCGCGCTTCTCGACAGCGGTGCCGATCCCGGGCCGCTCGTGGGCGGTCTGACCAAGGCCTGGGCGCTGGCGGGCGACGGCAAGATGTCCGACGCCTCCGCCGCTTTCGACGAGGTCGGCAAGCAGCAGGGCCTTGCGGCCTTCGCGGGCTTCCACAAGGCACTCGCGCTGGCGCTGGTCGGTGATTACGAAGGTGCCGATGCGATCCTGAGCGGCGAGCATGGCGAGAAGATCACCTCGACCCGGCGCGGTGTGCTCGCCCATGTCGAAGTGCTCTCGCAGCTCGAGAAGAACAAAGAGGCGCTGAAACTGATCGAGGATCGCTTCGGCAAGGATCTCGACCCGCAGCTGAAGGACATTCGCACCAAGCTGGAGGCGGGCGACACGCTGCCCTTCGACGTCGTGCGCAACGCGTCCGACGGCGTGGCGGAGGTCTATTACTCGGTCGCTCAGGCGCTGATCGGGGATGCGCCCGACACGTTCACGTTGGTGCATTCGCGGCTGGCGAACATGATCCGGCCCGACATGGATGACGCGACGCTGCTGACCGCGTCGATGCTCGACCAGCAGGGCCAATACGATCTGGCCATCGAAGCCTATGCCGACATCAAGCCCGACAGCCCGATCTACCACGCCGCCGAGATCGGACGCGCGGAATCGATGGTGCGCGCGGGCCGCAACGATGCGGCGATCGAAGTGCTCGAGAACCTGTCGCGCAGCCGTCCCAAGCTCGTGGGCGTCTGGACTGCGCTCGGCGATACGCTGCGCCGCGAGAGCCGCTTTGCCGAGGCCGCAAAGGCCTATGACAAGGCGATCGACCTGCTTGGCCAGCCCGAGCCGAAGGACTGGTTCGTCTGGTATTCGCGCGCCATTGCGCAGGAACGCTCGGGCAATTGGGACGAGGCCGAGAAAGGCTTCCGCGAGGCGCTGCGCCTCTCGCCCGATCAGCCTTCGGTGCTGAACTATCTGGGCTATTCCTACGTGGACAAGGGCGAGAATCTCGACGAGGCGCTCGACATGATCCGCAAGGCCGCCGCCGAGCGTCCGGATGCGGGATTCATCATCGACAGCCTCGGCTGGGCGCTGTTCAAGCTTGGCCATTATCAGGAGGCGGCCGAGAAGATGGAGCGCGCCGTGGAGCTCGAGCCGCGCGATCCGCTGCTCAACGACCACCTCGGCGATGTGCTCTGGGCCGTGGGCCGCCAGCGCGAGGCGAAGTTCCAGTGGCGCCGCGCGTTGTCCTTCGCGACCGACGATGCGGAGACCACCGAGGAGCTCGATCCCGACGCGATCCGCCGCAAGATCAAGGTGGGTTTGGACCAGCTGCGCAAGGAGCAGGGTCTGCCGCCGCTCGAGGATAAGGGCCCGAGCAAGGATACCGCTCAGGCTGCCCCCGAAACTCCCGCGAGCGATGCGAATAATTGACGCCTTCGCGCCGGCGAAGATCAACCTGACGCTGCATGTCATCGGCCAGCGGGCCGATGGCTATCACCTGCTCGACAGCCTCGTGGCCTTCGGGCCGATGGGCGACCGGCTGGTGCTGCGCGAGAGCGACGCGCTGTCGCTCAGCGTCGCGGGGCCGGAGGCGGCAGGCGTACCCGCCGACCCATCGAACCTCGTGCTGAAGGCCGCGTCCCTCCTGTCGCGCCCGGCGGGGCAGGGGGCCGAGATCCATCTCGACAAATATCTGCCGCCCGCCTCGGGCATCGGCGGTGGATCGTCAGACGCGGCGGCTGCGCTGCGCGGGCTGGCTGCGCTTTGGGACCAGCTGCTCCCGTCAGAGACCGCGCAACTTGGGGCAGACGTGCCGATGTGCCTGACGCCGCAGCCCCAGCGCGTGCGCGGCATCGGCGAGACGCTGGACCCCGTGACCCTGCCGCCGCTGCCCGCGCTTCTGGTCAATCCGCGCGTGGAAGTGCCGACGCCTGCGATCTTCAAAGGGCTCGATTCGAAGGACAATCCCCCGATGCCGGAAGCGCTTCCGACCTTCAGCGGCGCGCCCGATTGCATCGACTGGCTCGCGACCCAGCGCAACGACCTGCAGGCCCCCGCCATCGCCTCCGCCCCGGTGATCGGGGAGGTTCTGGACGGGCTTATGACGCTGCCCGGCTGCCGCCTCGCGCGGATGTCGGGCTCGGGCGCCACCTGTTTCGCGCTGTTCGAGACGCTGGACGGAGCGCAGGCCGCCGAGGCGATGCTGGCCCAACGTCGCCCCGACTGGTGGCGCGCGTCTGGCATGCTCGGCGATCAGACGCAAAAGGCGCAGCCCCAAAGCCGCGCCTCTTCCTCTTGACCCAAATATCCCCGGGGGAGCCCGCAGGGCGGGGGGGCAGAGCCCCCCCTCAGCGCAACCGCGCCACCACGTAATCCGCCAGATCGTCCAGCATCTGCCGCAGATCGCTCTCGGGCAGCACCTTGAGCCGCTCGCGCCCGCGATCGGCCCATTCGAGGGCCGCCGCGCGGGTCTCTTCCAGCGCGCCGGTCGCGTGCAGCAGCTCCATCGCATGCTCCAGATCGCCGTCGCGCTGGTCGCCCTTGTCGATGGTGCGGGTCCAGAAAGCGCGTGCCTCGCCGTCGGCTTTCGCCAGCGCCTTGATCAGCGGCAGGGTCAGCTTGCGCTCGCGGAAATCGTCGCCCACGTTCTTGCCCATCGTCTCGGCATCGCTGAGATAGTCCAGCAGATCGTCGACCACTTGGAACGCGATCCCGAGGCTTTCGCCGTAATCGTGCAGAGCCGCGATCTGATCCTCCGGTGCACCGGCCAGAACCGCGCCCGCCTCGGTCGCCGCCGAGAACAGCGCCGCGGTCTTGCCACGCACCACCTTGTAATAGGTGTCCTCGGTCGTGTTCAGGTCTTCCGCGGCCGACAGCTGCAGCACCTCGCCCTCGGTGATGACGGCGGAGGCGTTCGACAGGATCGACAGAACCCGCAGGTTGTCGGTGTCGGTCATCAGCTGGAAGGACCGCGCAAACAGGTAATCACCAACGAGCACGCTCGACTTGTTGTCCCAGAGCAGGTTCGCGGTCGGGCGGCCCCGGCGCTGCTTGCTCTCGTCGACCACATCGTCATGCAGCAGCGTCGCGGTATGGATGAACTCGACCGCTGCCGCGAGGTTGTGATGCAGGCTGCCCTCGTAGCCGCACAGCCGCGCCGCCGCGACGGTCAGCATCGGCCGCAGCCGTTTGCCGCCCGCGCCGACCAGATGCGCGGTCACTTCGGGGATGCGCGGCGCGTTTTCCGAGGCCATGCGCTCGGCGATCAGCGCATCCACCGCCGCCATGTCGTTGGCCAAGGCTTCCGCGAGCCGGTCATGCGGTTTTGCCGTGTTGTCGGGCTTGTCGTCGAGGCTCATGTTCATCCCTTCGATCTGCCTCATCTCGACAGCCCTCGCAAGGGGCCGTAAGTGAGGGATATGAAAGAGCTACTGCGCAGCACGGACCCGGTGAAACTGGCCATGGCGACCGCCCTTCTCGAGGGCGAGGGTATAAGCACGTTTCAACTCGACGTCCATACGAGCGTGCTGGAAGGCTCGCTCGGAATCCTTCCGCGCCGCCTGATGGTGCGCGACAGCGACATGTTCATGGCGCAGGCGGTTCTGCGCGATAACGAGATAAAATCGGATTGACGCCCATGGATCGGTTCGGGCCCGAGGATCTGACAGTCGATGGCTTTCTCGGCGGGCGGTTGCGCATCGCCCAGCCGCGCGCGGGCTACCGCGCGGCGATGGACCCGGTCCTGCTCGCGGCGGCCTGTCCGGCGCAGACGGGCCAGTCGGTTCTGGAGCTCGGCTGCGGGGCCGGGGTGGCGAGCCTGTGCCTTGGCTGGCGGGTGCCGGGACTTGCGCAAAGCGGGGTGGAGTTGCAGCCCGCCTATGCCGATTTGGCCCGGCGCAACGCGGCGGATAACGGGATCGCGCTCGAGGTGATCGAGGGCGATCTGGCGCAGATGCCCGCCGATCTGCGGGCGCTCAGCTTCGATCACGTCATCGCCAACCCGCCCTATTTCGGGCCCGAGGATGGCACGCCGGCCGCCGATCCCGGCCGCGAGCGTGCGCAGCGCGAGGCGACGCCGATCAGCGCATGGCTCGACGCGGGGCTGCGGCGGCTCAAGCCCGAGGGGCGGATCACGCTGATCCAGCAGGCCGACCGTCTGGCGGATCTGCTGGTGGGGCTGCACGGGCGGACCGGCGCGATCTCCGTTCTGCCGATCGCGCCCCGAGTCGGTCGCCCGGCGCGGCGGGTGATCGTCACCGCCCGCAAAGGTGCGCGGACCCCGCTGCAGCTTCTGGCGCCGCTGATCCTGCATTCGGCGCCGATGCACTCACGCGATGCAGAGGATTTGACGGAAATTGCGCGCGAAATCCTGCGCGAAGGTCAAAAATTGCCGATTCCGCGTTAACGCTTTCGCAAGATTTCGCGAAAATGCTGGGGATAACCCGTCGCTATACGACATTTCCGTGACACGACTCAAAACCTGTGCTGCAATCGACGGGCTGACAACTGGAGAGGAGACTGCCATGTCGCTTGGTTCGCATATCACCGAACTTCGCAAAAAACATGAGGCTCTGTCGATGGAGGTCGAGCGCGCTTCGCGCAGACCCGGCATCGACGATCTCGAAATCGCTCAGATGAAAAGGCAAAAACTTAGGCTGAAAGAGGAAATCCACCGCCTCGAAACGGCCTGAGGGCCCTCCCACGAGTTTAATCGGGCCGTCCTTCGGGGCGGCCCGTGTCGTTTGAAAGGGGCCTGTTAGCGCGCGGCGACTCAGGCCGAACCCTTCCGCGGTATCTCCTGCCCAGTCACGTCGGGTGGAGGTGGCGCGCTGCGCCGTCGCCGACCGCCAAGCGCCGCCAGCCCGGCCCCTCCGGCGATCATCGCCGCCGCTATCAGCAGGGTAGGCCGCGCGTCCGCAATCCCGACTGCGACCAGCACCAGCGTCGAGACCAGAGGGGCTGCGTAGGAGGCCGTGCCCAGCAGCTGGATATCGCCGCGCTTCACGCCAAGATCCCATGTGTAGAAGGCAAGCCCGACAGGCCCCAACCCCAAGCCGATCACCGAGGCCCAGCCGATCGCGCCCGCAGGCCAGATCGTCGGCTCCAGTGCCAGATGGGCGACGGCCGACAGGGCCGCGCTCGCGAGGCAATAGACCGCGACCGCCGCCGTCGGCACCGCGCCGAAGCGCCGCGACAGCAGCGAATAGCTCGACCATGTCAGCGCGCAGATCAGCGCCAGCCCATAGCCGGGCAGCGCCGCCGGATCGGCGGAAATCCCGCCCCCGAAGATCAGCGCGGCTCCGCCAAACGCAAGCACCGCCCCCGCGACATGCCAAAGCGTCAGCCGCTCGCCGGGCAGCAACCCGGAAAACAGCACGATCAGCAGCGGCCAGAGATAGGCGATCAGCCCGGCCTCGGCCGGGGGCGCGAGGCGCAGCGCCGAGAAATAAAGGAAATGATAACCAAACAGCCCCGCGGTCCCGGCGAGATAGACCTTCCACGACACGTGCCGCAGCTGCCCCAGCGCACCGGTCGCCACCAGCCAGATCACGCCCACCGCGCCGCCCAAAGCGAAACACAGCGCATTCAGCATCAGAGGCGGCACCGGGGCCGACCCCACGGTGAACAGCGCCAGAAGCGCCCACAGCAGAACCGCTGTGAACCCGATCGAAGTGGCCTTGCCGCGTGTCATGCTGTCCCCGCCAAAACTAAAGAGGCCCGCAAAATGCGGGCCTCCGTCGAGAATGCCAAGAGGCGAAATCAGATGAAGTACTGACCGCCATTCGCGGTGATGGTCGAGCCGGTGATGAAGCCCGCATCGTCGGAGGCGAGGAACACCACGCAGCGCGCGATTTCTTCGGGCTCGCCCAGACGACCGACCGGGATCTGGCCGATGATCGACTCGCGCACCTTCTCCGGCACCGCCATGACCATCTCGGTCGCGATATAGCCGGGGCAGATCGCGTTGACCGTGATGCCTGCGCGCGCGCCTTCCTGCGCCAGCGCCTTGGTGAAGCCCAGATCGCCCGCCTTTGCCGCCGAGTAGTTCGCCTGAGCGAACTGACCCTTCTGGCCGTTGATCGAGGAGATGTTCACGACCCGGCCGAACTTGCGCTCGCGCATCTTCGTCCAGAGCGGGTGGGTCATGTTGAAAATGCCGCTGAGATTGGTGTCGATCACCTGGTTCCACTGCTCGCGGGTCATCTTGTGGAAGGGCGCGTCGCGGGTAATGCCCGCGTTGTTCACCAGAACGTCGATCGGGCCGACCTCGGATTCGATCTGCTCGATCCCCGCCGCGCAGGCGTCGTAATCGGCGACCGACCATTTGTAGGTCTTGATCCCCGTCTCCTCGGTGAACTTGGCCGCAGCCTCCTCATTGCCGGCATAGTTCGCGACGACCGTGTAGCCCGCCGCCTGCAGCGCCTTCGAGATCGCCGCGCCAATGCCGCGCGATCCGCCGGTGACCAATGCAACTCTCGCCATGATTCCTCCTCCAAATGGAATGCCCTTGAAATGCTGTTACCGAAAATGACAAGAGCGCGCAACAAAGTTGCGCGCTCTTTTTGCAGATGCAGCATTTTTTTGCCGCTAGAGGCCTTCAATACACATCGCGACGCCCATGCCGCCACCGATGCAGAGCGTGGCGAGGCCTTTTTTCGCGCCCTGACGCTTCATCTCGAACAGAAGGGTGTTGAGGATTCGCGCGCCGCTGGCGCCGATCGGGTGGCCGATGGCGATGGCGCCGCCATTGACGTTCACCTTGCTGACGTCCCAACCCATGTCCTTGTTCACCGCGCAGGCCTGCGCCGCGAAGGCTTCGTTGGCTTCGATCAGGTCGAGATCGGAGGCTTTCCAGCCCGCCTTCTCCAGCGCCTTGCGCGAGGACGGGATCGGGCCGCAGCCCATGATCGACGGGTCGAGCCCGGCGGTCGCATAGGAGGCAATGCGGGCCAGCGGCGTGAGCCCGCGCTTCTCGGCTTCTTCCTCCGACATCAGCAGCACCGCGGCCGCACCGTCATTGATGCCGCTGGCGTTGCCCGCGGTCACCGAGCCATCCTTGGCGAAGGCCGGGCGCAGCTTCTGCATGTTCTCGATCGTCGCGCCGTGGCGGATATATTCGTCCTGATCCACGACCGTGTCGCCCTTGCGCGTCTTCACGGTGAAGGCGGCGATCTCGTCGGCGAATTTGCCAGCCTTCTGCGCGGCCTCGGCCTTGTTCTGCGAAGCCAGCGCGAATTCGTCCTGCATCTCGCGCGAAATCTGCCACTGGGTCGCGACATTCTCGGCGGTCTGGCCCATGTGATAACCGTTGAATGCGTCCCACAGACCGTCCTTGATCATCGAGTCGATCATCTTCATGTCGCCCATCTTCTGACCCGCGCGCAGATGCGCGACATGGGGGCTGAGCGACATGCTTTCCTGACCGCCCGCGACGACGATATCGGCATCGCCGCACATGATGTGCTGGGCGCCGAGCGCGACCGTGCGCAGGCCCGAACCGCAGACCTGGTTGATCGACCAGGCGGCGCTTTCGATCGGCAGGCCTGCGTTGATATGGGCTTGGCGGGCGGGGTTCTGGCCTTGGCCCGCGGTCAGTACCTGACCGAGGATCGTCTCGGACACATCGGACTTCTCGATCCCCGCGCGGGCGACGACGGCCTCGATCACGGCGGCGCCGAGGTCATGTGCGGGCGTATTGGCAAACGCGCCCAAAAACGAGCCGACGGGCGTGCGCGCGGCCGAGACGATGACGACATTGGTCATGGGATCCTCCTCATCACTTAAGCGGGCGCGACAGCGCGTCCGTTCTGCTGCTGCGCAGCATGGCGGAAGGGAACGAGAGGTCAAGCTTAATCCCGTCGCTCTGGAAATTGTTAACGCAAGTTTATTGCGCTCTGGCTGGGGTCATGCACGCCTCCGCTGCGGTTCGGAAGACTGGCTCCCGGGGGGTGGATCGTCGGTGCGCCGAAGTAATAACCCTGCATGCAATCGACGCCGAGGCTTGCCACATATTCGGCATCCTCCAGCGACTCGACCGCTTCGGCGATTGTGAACATCTCGAAATGGCGCGCCACGTCGAGCAGCGATTTCGTCAGCGCCTGATTGTCCGGATCGTGCGAGATGCCGCGGATGAACTGCCCATCGACCTTGATGATGTCGAAGTAGAAATCTCGCAGATAGCGGAAAGACGTGTAACCCGCCCCGAAATCGTCGAGCGCGAAACTGACGCCGCGCGCCTGCAAATCCTCCATGAAGACGCTGACCAGTTCGGGAATTTCCATCGCCGAGCTTTCGGTAATCTCCAGGATGAGACGCTCGCCGACGGTTTCATCGACCGCGAGGCCGCGATTGAGAACCTTGGTCCAGGGCGCGTAGCCGATCGAGCGCGCCGACATATTGATCGCCAGGCGCAGATCCGGCTGGCCAAGGAGCGCTTTCAGACCCAGTTCGAGCGAGAGGCAATCGAGTTTCCGCCCGACCTCCGTCCGTTCGATCGCGTTGATGAACTCCTTCGCGGGGATGATGCGCCCGCGATCGTCGAGAACCCGGATCAGACCCTCGTAAAACGCGGGTCGGTCGGGGCGGCAGGTCTGGATCACGGGCTGATAGGCCAGCATGACGTCGTGCCGGTCGATCGCCGCGCGCACCATGGCCAAGGCCTGCCGGCTTTGCTCGGCAGCCGCAAAGCTCAGCGGGCTATCTTCGTCACGATGCACCGGCATGGCCCTCGCGTCTCGATTCTTCATCTGCCCCTCCTTCGCCTTCGAGCCAAGCATCCGCGCAAGCGCCTAAGAAGGGGTAAAGACCGGGAAATAGGCCGGACTCGTGGTTAACGGGAAATTCGCATCCGGCGTTAAGTCGATGGTAACCGGCAGGTGCCTAGGGTGGACCTCAATGGAACAGAATGGGCGATGACGAAAATGGGGCAGCCGGCACTGCGCGGTACCAACGAGGTGCCTTTCGCGCTGGAAGAATTGTTCTACTCGCGCACCGATACGCGTGGGGTGATCCAATCGGGCAACGAGATTTTTCGGCGCACCGCGGGGTTCGAGTGGTCCGAGATGATCGGGGCGCCGCATAAGATCGTTCGCCACCCCGATACGCCGCGAGCGGTGTTCAGGGTGCTTTGGGATGCGCTGAAAAAAGGCTATCCCATGGGCGCCTATGTGAAGAACAAGGCGAAAGGCGGCGGGTGGTATTGGGTCTTCGCGGTCGTCATGCCGATCGAGGGGGGCTACCTCTCGGTCCGGCTGAAACCGACGAGCGAGCTGTCCGATGAAATCCACCAGCTCTACCGTGATCTCTCTGCGCGCGAGCGGGCGGAGTCGCTCGACCCGGAGGAGAGCGCGACGCTGCTGCGTGATTTCGCGGAGCGTGGCGGCTATTCCAGCTACACCGCCTTCATGGCCTATGCGCTGGCGCTTGAGCTTACCGAACGGGATCGCCGCCTCAATCGAAATGCCGATGAGAATACGCGGATGCTGGCCGAATTGAACACCGCGATGGGGCGCCTCACGAAGGAGCAATTCGGACTTCTACGCAGTTTCGAAGCATTGCAATCCGTGCCTAACAACATGCGGATCGTTGCCTCGCGGCTAGAGCCGTCCGGAGGGCCGGTGTCCGCGATCTCGGAAAATTACAAAGCCTCGTCTGCTGTCATCTCGGAGCGGCTGCGCAAATTCGTTGCCGGTCGCGGCAATCTCTGCGGTCAGATGGCCTTTCAGGTCGCGCGCGCCGTGTTCCAACTGGGCTGCGCGCGCGTCCTAAACGAAATGAGCACCAATTTTATGGGCGAAGAGGTGCAGAATGATCAGCCCCGAGAGGAAGAACGCGCATTGCTTCAGTCGCTCGTCACCAAAGGCACCGCCGATGCAAATGCCGCGATGCGTCAAGCGGCCGAACTCGCCGACGATATGATGAACCAAAGCCGAGACATTCGTCGCCAGTTGCTCGGGCTCGACACGATCCGCGTTCTCGGGCGCGTCGAGTGTGGGCGCATGCGGGATGCGAATGGCGGCCTCGCGGCTACGATCGACCAGCTCGACAGTTTCCATGACGATATCAAAGGGCGGCTGGAGGCCATCCTGGCCCTGTCGGAAGAGATCGAACATTGGCTAGGGCGCTATCTGCGCGCAGGGAGAAGCGCGGCGTGAGTCTCGGCGGACCGAAGCGCCAAAGGAAACATTCAGCGTAGAACTGCGAAGAACAAGTTCGCGCGGGCAGAGGCGTGGCTGGCAGTTCAGATGCAGCCCAGACGCCGGACTCTGCAAAATGTTGCGACACGCGGACCGGGTTGCTCGGGATGCGATCGAAAATCGGGCCGCAACGGAAGACCGGTCCGGCGGCAAAGTGCCTGCTGCCGCCACACTACCCTCCCTTACTTCTCGTCGATCAGCGCCTCGATGACCTTCTTCGCGTCGGGCGAATCCCATTCCGCGCCGCCGATCATCCGGCCAACCTCGTGGCCGTTCTTGTCGACCAGCACGGAGACCGGCAGTCCGAGAACGCCCATTGCGCGGGCGGCGAAATTGGCATCGTCGTGGAACCGGGGCAGGGCGTCGATGCCCTCCTTGTCGAAGAAGGCGGCGACTTTCTCGGGCGAGTTCGAACCGCCCGTGGCAATCGTCATCACCTGAAACCCATTCTCGCCGTAGGCTTTTTGCAGCGCATTCAGCGAGGGCATTTCCTCGCGGCAGGGCGGGCACCACGTCGCCCAGAAATTGATCAGCACCACTTTGCCTTCGAAGTCTTTCATCGAATGCTCGTCGCCGCTTTCGTCGGTCACCGTGAAAGGCGGCAGCGGCAGCGGTTCGTCATAGGTGACGAGGGATTCCATCTGTCCCGATTTCACCGCATCTAGATCCGCGGCCTGCGCAACATTTGCACCCAGCGCCAGCGCCGTATAAAGGACGAGAAACCGTAACATATAGCCTCCTAGCAAGGGCCTCAGACCATGACCGATCAGACCGACGAGAACAAGTCCTCCAACGCGATGTGGGGCGGGCGTTTCGCCGCGGGACCTGACGCGATCATGGAGGCGATCAACGCCTCGATCGGGTATGATCAGCGGCTCTACGCGCAGGATATCCGCGGCAGCCGGGCCCACGCCGCGATGCTCGCCGCGCAAGGCATCATTAGTGATAAGGACGCCGAGGCGATCGGAGAAGGTTTGCTCACGGTTTTGTCAGAAATCGAAGCGGGCGGTTTTCCCTTCTCGACCGCGCTCGAGGACATCCACATGAATGTCGAGGCGCGGCTGAAGGAGGTCATCGGCGAACCGGCGGGGCGGCTGCACACGGCGCGGTCGCGCAACGATCAGGTCGCGACCGATTTTCGCCTCTGGGTGCGCGAGCAATGCGACGCCGCGATCTCGGGTCTCGACACGCTGATCCGCGCCGCGCTGACCCGGGCCGAGGACGGCGCGGATTGGGTCATGCCCGGCTTTACCCATCTGCAGACCGCGCAGCCGGTGACCTTCGGCCATCACATGATGGCATATGTCGAGATGTTCGCGCGCGACAAATCCCGATTCATTGATGCGCGCAAACGGATGAACGAATGCCCGCTGGGGGCGGCGGCGCTTGCCGGCACCGGCTTCCCGATCGACCGCCATGCGACGGCCGAGGCGCTGGGCTTCGACCGGCCGATGGCGAACTCGCTCGATGCGGTGTCGGATCGCGATTTCGCGCTGGAATTCCTGTCGGCCTCGTCGATCTGCGCGGTCCACATGTCGCGCCTCGCCGAAGAGCTGGTGATCTGGTCCTCGGCGCAGTTCCGCTTCGTCGCGATGTCGGACAAGTGGTCGACGGGCTCTTCGATCATGCCGCAGAAGCGCAACCCGGACGCGGCAGAGCTGATCCGCGCCAAGATCGGGCGCATCCTCGGGGCCTCGGTCGCGCTGTTCACGGTTATGAAGGGGCTGCCGCTCGCCTATTCCAAGGACATGCAGGAGGACAAGGAACAGGTCTTCGACGCCGCCGATAACCTGATGCTCGCGCTTGCCGCGATGGCGGGGATGATCGGCGATATGACGGTGAACGCGGACAAGCTGGAGGCCGCGGCCTCGGGCGGGTTCTCGACCGCGACCGATCTGGCCGACTGGCTGGTGCGCGAGGCGGAGCTGCCCTTCCGCGACGCCCACCACGTCACCGGCTCGCTGGTGGCCATGGCCGAGGAAAAAGGCTGCGATCTGCCCGATCTGAGCCTCGAACAGATGCAGTCGATCAATCCGGCGATCACGGAGAGCGTCTTCGACGTGCTCGGGGTTCACAACTCGGTCGCCTCGCGCCAGTCTTACGGCGGAACCGCGCCCGATCAGGTGCGCGCGCAGATCGCTCGCTGGAAGGAACGGCTTGGATGAAATTCGCGGCACCGTTCCTGCTGATCGGTCTGCTTGGCGCCTGTGCCGCCGATCCGGAGCTGCACACACATGTCGGCATCAACCGTGACGGCATCAAAGTTTATCCCGCCGCCACGGCGCGCGTTGGCATCATGACCCTTTCGGTGACCCCATGACCAAGACCCTGACCCTCGCCCTGACGCTTCTTCTCTCGCTCGCCGCCTGCGGTGTCGACGGCCCGCCCGTCCCGCCGTCCGAGGCGGATGGTAGCCAGTCCCAGTAATCGAGACCTCTCATGGATCATTTCCTCTATCGCGACGGCGTCCTTCATGCAGAGGATGTGCCGATCCCCGAGATCGCGGCCGCTGTTGGCACGCCGTTCTACGTCTATTCGACCGCCACGCTGGAGCGCCATTTCAAGCTGTTCGAAGAGGCGCTCGGCTGGACGGATCACCTGATCTGCTTCGCGATCAAGTCGAACTCGAACCTCGCGGTGCTGAAGGTTCTGGGCGATATGGGCGCGGGCATGGATGTGGTCTCGGGTGGCGAATATCGCCGGGCGCGGGCGGCTGGTGTGCCGGGCGACCGGGTGGTGTTCTCGGGCGTGGGCAAGACCCGCGAGGAGATCGCTTACGTCCTCGAGAACGGCATCCGCCAGTTCAATGTCGAGTCCGAGCCGGAACTGCTCGCGATCTCGGAAATCGCTGCGTCGATGGGCGTCACCGCGCCGATCGCGCTGCGGGTGAACCCGGATGTGGACGCGAAGACCCATGAGAAAATCGCGACCGGCAAATCCGAGAACAAGTTCGGCATTCCGATCGCCAAGTCCCGCGCGGTCTATGCCGAGGCCGCCCAGCTGCCCGGCATCGATGTCGTGGGCATCGACGTGCATATCGGCTCGCAGCTGACCGATCTGGAGCCGTTCGAGGCCGCCTTCCTCAAGGTCCGCGAACTGACCGAGGCGCTGCGCGCAGATGGCCACGATATCCGCCGTCTCGACCTCGGCGGCGGTCTGGGCATTCCCTATGAGCGGTCGAATTCCGCGCCGCCGCTGCCCATTGAATACGGGCAGGTGATCCAGCGCACCGTGGGCGATCTGGGCTGCGAGATCGAGATCGAACCGGGTCGCCTGATTTCGGGTAATGCCGGGCTGCTGGTCACCTCGGTGATCTGGCTGAAAGAGGGCGAGGGGCGCGATTTCCTCATTCTCGACGCGGCGATGAACGACCTCGTGCGGCCCTCGATGTATGGCGCCTATCACGACATCGTCCCGGTGATCGAAGCCGCGCCGGGCACCGAATCCGCGCCTTTCGACATCGTGGGCCCGGTTTGCGAGACCGGCGACACCTTCGCCAAGGCGCGCAATCTGACGCCGCTCGGCCCGGGCGATCTGGTCGCCTTCCGTTCGGCGGGGGCTTACGGCGCGGTCATGTCGTCGGAATACAATTCGCGCCCGCTGATCCCCGAGGTTCTGGTGCGCGGCGGCGAATTCGCTCTCATTCGGGCAAGACCGAGCTTTGAGGAAATGCTCTCCCGCGATACGATCCCGGAGTGGCTCTGATCCGTAGGAAGGGAATCGGGGCCGACGGATAGGGAGAGTATGCCGGTCAGGAACTGGTTCAGCAAAGCTTCGCGCGATACCGCGACGAAGGAGGACGGGCAGGCCGCTCTGGCCCCGCTCGCCCGGCCTATTTTGCTGACTCATGCCGGGATGATCGTCGAGCGGGGGCTGCGCGCGTTCTGGCCGCTTCTGTCCGTCTTTGCGTTGATCGCCACCGCTATCGCCTTCGCGCTGCCCGCCTATTTGGGGCCGGGCGGGCGTTGGTTCTGGCTGGTCGCGCTGATCGCGTCGCTCGTCGCACTGGCATGGGGCGCATGGCGGATGCGCTGGCCGCGCCGCACGGATGCGATTGCGCGGCTCGATGCGACGCTGCCGGGCCGCCCGCTTTCCGCGCTGACCGACGAGATGGCGCTGGGGCAGGACGATCCCGCCGCCCGCGCGCTTTGGATGGCGCATCTGCGGCGCATGGCCAAGGCCGCGCAGGCCGCCCGCGCGCCGCGCCCGAAACCTGATCTTGCTCGCCGCGATCCCTATGCGCTGCGTCTGACCGCGCTGACGGCCTTGGTCGTCGCGGTGATCTTCGGCGTGCCGCAGCGGTTTTTGCACCCGACCGAGGGGCTGCCGACGCCTGCGGGCTCTGCCGAGGCCGCGATGGGGCCAAGCTGGGAAGGCTGGGCCGCGCCGCCGCGCTATACCGGCAAGCCGGGGCTCTATCTGAACAAGGTCGAGGGCGACGAGCTGATCGTGCCCGAAGGCACCCGCTTCTCGATCCGGCTGTATGGCGCGTCCGGCGCGATCGGTTTTTCCGAGAGCGTCTCGAACCCCGCTGCGCTGCCCGAACAGGGGGCGGCGCAGACCGCCAGCGGCATCGAGACTCACGAATTCGAAGCCGTCCGCGACGGGCTTCTGGAGTTCAAGGGCCCCGCCGCGCGCCGCTTCAACGTGGTGGTGCGCCCCGACGAGGCGCCCTCTGTCGCGCTGGCCGGAACGCCGGATCGCCGCGCCGATGGTAAGCTGAGTCTGCCCTTCACCGCGCAGGACGATTACGCGGTGACCAAGGGCCACGCGGTGATCTCGCTCGATCTGGCGAAGGTCGATCGCCGTTACGGTCTGCAGATCCCGCCCGAACCGCGCGACGATCTGATCTATGATCTGCCGCTGCCGATTTCCGGCTCGCGGGCCGATTTCACCGAGAGCCTCGTCGAGGATGCCGCGAAGCATCCTTGGGCGAACCTGCCGGTGAAACTGACGCTCGATGTTGAGGACGGGCGCGGCCAGACCGGCACTTCCGGTACGCAGGAGATCATCCTGCCCGGCAAGCGCTTCTTCGACCCGCTCGCCTCCGCCCTGATCGAAGTGCGCCGCGATCTGCTGTGGTCGCGCGACAACCGCGGCTATGCCGATCAGCTGCTGCGCGCGATCTCGAACCGGCACGAGGGCTTCATCAAGCGCGAGGAGGTGTATCTGATGATCCGCCTCGTGGTCGGGCGGCTCGACGATCCCGACCTGTCCCCCGAAGCCCGCGATGAGATCGCAGAGGCGCTGTGGAAGATGGCGGAGCTGGTCGAGGATGGCGGGCTCGCCGATGCGCTGGCTGCGATGCAGAAGGCGCAGGAAAAGCTCTCCGAGGCGATCCGCAACGGGGCGTCCAAGGACGAGATCGCCAAGCTCATGCAGGAGCTGAAAGAGGCGACCGACAATTACATCCGCATGCTTGCCGAGCGCTCGCAGCAGCAGGAACAGGGGCCGCAATTCGGTCAGCAGCCGCAGCAGGGTCAACAGATCACCGGCGACCAGATCCAGCAGATGATGGACCAGATCCAGAAGCTGATGGAGGAAGGCCGGATGGCCGAGGCGCAGGAACTGCTCGACCAGCTCGCGCGGATGATGGAGAACCTCAAGGTCCAGCAAGGGCAGGGCGGTCAGGGCGACATGCCCGGCGGTCAGGCGATGCGCGACATGCAGGATACGCTGCGCAAGCAGCAGGAGCTGTCCGACGATGCGTTCCGCGATCTGCAGGACCAGTTCATGACCCCGGAGGAGCGCCAGCAGCAGGCCGAGAACGGTCAGCAGGGCCAGCAAGGACAACAGGGCCAGCAGCAAGGTCAGCAGGGTCAACAAGGCCAGCAGGGCGAGCAAGGCCAACAAGGTCAGGGCCAGCAGCCCGGCGACCAGCCCGGTCAGGGCCAAGGCCAGGACGGGCAGGCGCAGCGCGACGGTCAGGGGCAGGGCGATCAGCCCGGCCTGAACGGCGGGCAGGGCGGTGTCGATGGCCAAAGCCTCGCGGATCGCCAGCGCGCGCTGCGCCGCGAACTCGACCGCCAGCGCGGGCTGCTGCCGGGCTTCGGCAACGAGGCGGGCCAGCAGGCCGAGAAGCGCTTCGACGATGCTGGGCGCGCAATGGATCAGGCCGAGGAGGCGCTGCGCGAGGGCGACAATTCGGCGGCGATCGACCGTCAGGCCGACGCGATCGAGGCGCTGCGCGAAGGGATGCGCGCGTTGGGCGAGGCGATGCGCAACGAACAGGCGCGCCGCGACGGTCAGCAGCCCGGCCAGCAGGGAAATCAGCAGGCGGGCCAACCCGGACAACAGGGCGGGCGAGAAATGCCGCGTGATCCGCTCGGCCGCGCGCGGGGTGAGGGCAACCAGCTTGGCACGGATCGTCAGATGCTCAATGGCGAGGATGTCTATCGCCGGGCGCAGGACCTGCTCGATGAAATCCGCCGCCGCTCGGCCGATCGTCTGCGCCCCGAGGAAGAGCTGGACTACCTCAAGCGGCTGCTCGACCAGTTCTCGAACGCGGGCTGACGCCGCGCGCCCATAAGTTCAACTTATGCGCGGCGGCAGATTATTAGGAAAACTTATTCGGTGAAGCCGTCCGAGGTCGCCTCGGGCGAGAGGCGATGCGTCAGGATCTGCAACTGGTCGTCGAGCCAGATGCGGCCCTCGTCCACCGCCACGACATATCGCGTCAGCGGCGATTTGAGCGCCGGGACCTTCGCGGCAATGTCCGGCGCGAAGGCATAGAGCAGCGCCAGGATCGCGGTGATCGCCATCACGAAGATGAAGCCGCGGCTGAAGCCCGAGCGGCGGCGGCGCGCCATTTCCGGCGAGAATTCGGCCACGCTGTCGCCCTCGCGATCCGAGGTCGCGGTGAGGGTCGAATTGATCTCGTCGATGTCGGGCAGCCGTTCGCGTCCGCGGATCGCGCGCATGTCTTCGTCGTCCTCGCCGAGCAGGTCGGCCACGCGATCCTCTTCGCGTTCAGCGTCGGGCTCGTTGAGATCGGAAAAGTCCTGCGCGGTTTTGCGGCGGCGCGCCAGATCAGCGGCGGCGGCCTCGGCGGCGCGTTCCGCGTCTTCGCTAGTCTCGCGCTCTTCGAGGTTCAATTCGTCTTGCGTCTCAAGCTCGCTCGAGCCTTCGGCGCGGCGCTGCGCGGCTTCGCGCTCGGCTTCTTCGCGCAGGATCGACAGCAGCCCGTCATCGAGCGGTTTGCGCGGGGTGGCGCCGACGCGCGGGGCGGGGCCGAGGCCCGGCTCTTCCTCGTCGTCGTCCTGATCCTCGGGCTCCGGCGTCGAGACCATCGCCGCAATGGCGGCATCCGTGTCGTCCGTGCTTTGCGTCGTCACGACTGGCTCAGGCTCGGGCAGGGGCGTTGCCGCCTCGGGCTCTGGTTGTTGCTCGGGTTCGGGCAGCGGCTCAGGCTCGGAAACTTGTTCGGGCTCGGAGGATTGCTCGGGTTCGGAAAGGGCCTCGGATTCGGTGGGCGTCTCCGCCGTCACCTCAGCCTCATTTTCCTCGGGTGCAGCCTCTGCCTCCACCTCGGCGTCGAGATCCCAACCTTCGGGCGGGGGCGCTGCGGTGGTGGTGTCAGGTTCGGCGGAGAGCATATCCTTGCTCGGCTGGAACCAGCCGTGCCCGCAATTGGAGCATTGCACATCCCGTCCGCCATCTGGGATGACAGCGTCATCCACTTCGTATTGCGCACCGCAATTGGGGCAAACCAACCGCATATTGTCCCATCCCTGCCCGTGTTGGCGTTTTGCCGTTCTGGCCAACCACTTTCTTATGTTGTAGCAAGCGCGGGCGGAATGTCCAAATGATTTGGACCACTTAATTCGCGAAGCGCGCACCAAGTAGAGGGGCTGGCAGTGATCGAGCTGCAAAATGTGGCGATGAGCTATAGCGGGGCGGAGCTCCTTAGCGATATGTCCCTGACGCTTGCCCCTGGGTCATTCCATTTTCTGACCGGACCGTCGGGGGCCGGGAAGACCACTTTTCTCAAATTATGCTACGCGGAATTGCTGCCGACGGCGGGGCATTTGTCGCTGTTCGGCAAGGATGTGCGCGGGATGGACCGCGACGAAATCGCCGGGCTGCGCCAGCGCATCGGCGTCGTGCATCAGGACTGCCAGTTCCTCGATCACCTCTCGGTGGAGGAGAACGTGGCGCTGCCGATGACGGTCAATCGCCGCACGCCGGACATGACCCAGCTGCGCGAATTGCTGGCCTGGGTCGGGCTGAAGCGGCAGGCGAATGCGCTGCCGCCGCAGCTGTCGGGCGGGGAACGGCAACGCGTGGCGCTGGCCCGCGCGGTGATCATGTCGCCGGACGTGATCCTGGCTGACGAGCCGACGGGCAACCTCGATTGGGAGATGTCGCTGCGGCTGCTGTCGCTGCTGGTCGAGCTGAACAAGATGGGCAAGACGGTGGTGATCGCGACCCACGATCTGAACCTGATCCGGCAGGCGAAGCCGCAGGTCTCGGCACGGGTTCTGCGCATCGCGAAGCGCCATCTGCATACGGCGGGGGCCGATCTGTGAAGCTGACCTTGCTGACATTCGCCTCCGAGACGACCGGGCCGGATCGGGTCGTGCCGCCGACCGGGTTCACCGCGCGGCTGACGCTGTTCACCGCGGCCGCGATGGCCTTCCTTGCGGTCTTTGCGCTGGCGCTGTCGCTGGCGACGGGGCGGCTTGCGGATCGCTGGGCCGACAGCCTCGCGCGCTCGGCCACGATCCGCATCTCTGCCCCGCCCGAGCAGATGGATGCGCAGGTCGCCGCCGTGCAGGAAGTGTTGAAGACGACGCCGGGTGTCGCCTCTTCGCGGGTGATGGGCGATGACGAGATGAAGGGGCTGCTGAAGCCGTGGTTCGGTCCCGATCTGCCGGTGGATGCGCTGCCGCTGCCGAAGCTGATCGCGGTGACCGAGACCGGCGCGGGCGTCGATGCCGAAGGGCTGCGGCTGCGGCTGCAGGCCGAAGCGCCTGGCGCGATCTTCGACGACCATACCCGCTGGCGGCGTCCGCTGGTGGCGGCGGCGGAGCGGATCCGCACGCTCGGCCTGCTGTCGCTGCTGCTGATCTTCGGTGCGATGGCGGGGATGATCACGCTGGCCGCACAGGCCGCGCTGGCCGCCAACGGTCAGGTAATCGCGACGCTGCGGCTGGTGGGCGCGAAAGACGCCTTCATCGCGCGGGCTTTCGTGCGCCGCTTCACCACGCGCGGGCTGATCGGCGCGGTGGCGGGCACGGTGCTGGGGATGCTGGCGGTGGCGCTGCTGCCTTCGACCGAGGCGGCGGGCGGCTTCCTCACCGGCTTGGGCTTTTCCGGGGCCGCATGGCTCTGGCCATTGATCATTCCGCCGATCGCCGCGATCGTGGCCTTTGCCGCCACCCGTTTCGCCGCGCTGCGTATGCTCAGGAGACTTCGCTGATGTCCGACCCTTCGCGCCGCCCCGGAAAAGTCACGCCGCTGACCCATGTGATGACCGGGATTTACTACGTTCACATCGCGCTCGCGACGGTGCTGATCGGGGCGTGGGGGCTTGTGTTTCAGGTGCTGCCCAAGGGGCGGGCCGGCGTGCATCGCACCGCCGGTATCTGGACGCAGCATCTGCTGGATATGGCGCGGGTCTATCTGGGGCTGCGCTATGAGCTGCGCGGCACGCCGCCCGAGGGCGACTGCATCGTCGCGGCCAAGCATCAGAGCTTTTCGACATTCTGATCCTCGCCAATCACCTGCCGCGCCGGGCCTTCGTGATGAAGAAGGCGCTGCTGAACGTGCCAGTGATGGGGTGGTTTGCGCATAAGGCGGGCTGCATTCCGATCGACCGCTCGAAGGGGTCGGAGGCGATGAAGGTGATGCTGGGCGCGGTCGAAGAGGCGCGCGCGACGCATGGGCTGGGGCAGCTGATCATCTATCCCGAGGGCACGCGCGTGCCGCCGGGCGAGAGGCGCCGTTACAAGCAGGGCGTGGGTGTCGTGGCCGAGGCCACGAAGCTGCCGGTGGTGCCCGCCGCGACCAATGCGGGCCTGTTCTGGAGCAAGCGCGGCTGGCCGATCCGGTCGGGCGTGGCGGTGACCGAATTCCTGCCGGCGATCGAGGCGGCGGGCTCTGCGCCGCAGACGCTGGCGGCGGTCGAGGCAGTGGTCGAGCCGCGCTCGGATGCGCTGATGCTGGAGGCCGGGTTCGCGCTGCCGAAGCCCTGAGCGGGTGGCGGCGGAGGGAGCCTCCGGCGGGGATATTTCTGCCAAGAGGAAGAGGTTCCGCGGCGCTGCGGGTGGCATGCGTCGAACACGTTGGCGTGATCAGCTGTCGCGAAGATCGGCGTCGAGGATTGGGTCGATCAGGCCGGGGAAGCGCGCTTCGAGGTCGTCCCGGCGCAGGGTGAGCAGGCGGCCGCGCCCGTTCGGGTTCGGCTCGTTCCGGATCACGCCGGATTCCCGCAAAACCTTGAGAATATGGGATTTCGTCGACTTCGGGACATCCGCTGCCACGGCGCTGCAGGCCGCCGCTTCGAGTGGTCCCTCGCGCAGGTTGCGCGCGATTTCGCGTCGCGCCGGGTCGCTTAGCGCGAAGAGCACCTGCGAGAGCGACAGCGCTTCGAGCGGAGGGTGCGGGAGTTCGGGTTGTGTGTTCATGGTTCGGTAATACTTGAACCATCGGCCATGTCGAGTATGTGGGGGTTCGAGAATTTTCGAACCTACGCCTCAGGAGACAGCGATGACCGACGAGACAGATCCCGGCCCGAACGGCGCCTCTCCAAGTCTGCCGACGCGGAGCCGCGCAGGCTTCGTGCTGGCGATCATGGGGCTCGTGCTGATGCTGGCCGGGGCCAGTGCGCCGTCTCCTTTTTACCCAGTCCTGCAGGCGCGGATCGGCTTTTCCTCGGCGATGATGACGGGGATCTTCGCGATCTATGCCGGGGCGCTTCTGGTCACCCTGCTGGTCTTTGGTCGGCTCTCCGACCATCTCGGGCGGCGACCGGTTCTGTCGGTGGGCTTCGTGCTGCTTGCGCTCGGGATGCTCGAATTCCTTTGGGCGGATACGGCGATGGCGCTGCTGTTGGCGCGGGTGTTGCAGGGGCTGGCGAGCGGTCTGCTGATTTCGACGCTGAGTGCGAGTTCGACCGATCATGAGCCGTCTGCGCGGCCCGGTCTCGCGGCGGTCTGGAACGCGGTGGCGCCCTTGGCGGGGCTGGCGGCCGGGGCGCTCGCGGGGGCGCGTTGTTGGCCTATGCGCCTGCGCCGCGTCTGGTGACCTTCCTCGGGCTCGCGCTGGTCTATGGCGTGCTGGCGGTGCTGGTCTGGCTGCCGCCGGAGACCGCGCCGCGCCATGAGGGGACGCTGGCCTCGCTGCGCCCGCAGGTCTCTGTGCCGCCCCATATCCGTGCGGCGTTCCGGCGCGGTGCGCCCGCGGTGCTGGCGGGGTGGGGAACCGGCTCGCTGTTCCTGTCGCTGGGGGCGCCGATCGTGGCGCAGGTTTTCGAGGTTCACACCGCGCTGGCGCAGGGCGCGATCGTGGCGCTGCTATCGGGGACCGGAGCGGCCTCGTGCTATGCGACGCGCAATCTGGCCCCGCGCCGGATTGCGCTTCTGGGGACGGACGGGCTGGTGCTGGGCACGGTGCTGTCGCTCGCGGCGCTCACGACGGGGAGTTTCGCGCTCTATCTTGCGAGCGTCTTCATCGCGGGGATCGGCTTCGGCACCTGCTTTGCGGGGGTGTTGCGCTCGCTCGCGCCGCTGGCCGCACCGGATGAGCGTGGCGGGCTGTTCGCGGCGCTGTTCACGCTGGCTTACTCGGCCTTCGGGGTGCCCGCGGTGCTGGCAGGGCTGGCGGTGCCGGAACTGGGGCTGCGGCTGACGACCGAGATCTACGGCGCGGTCATCATCGCGCTTGCATTGGGGGCGGGGTTGATGCGCAGGCAGGCGGAACCGGCGTGAGGCCGGTTCACGATGCTTGGGGGCTTCGGTTTAGGCCGAAAGCCCCTTCGTGCCCATGTCGAGGAACTTCTTGCGGCGTGCCTTGATCAGATCGGCGGGCTTCTTGCCCTCCAGCTCTGCCAGCATCAGCGAGATTTCCGAGCCGACCGAGGCGATGGTCGCCGTGGAATCGCGCTGTGCGCCGCCCATCGGTTCGGAGATGATGCGGTCGATCACGCCGAGCTTCTTGAGATCCTGCGCGGTCAGGCGCAGCGCCTCGGCGGCTTCGCGCATCTTCTCGGAATCCTTCCACAGGATCGAGGCGCAGCCTTCGGGCGAGATCACCGAATAGACGGAATGTTCCAGCATCGCGACGCGGTCGCCGGTGGCGAAGGCCACGGCGCCGCCGGAGCCGCCTTCGCCGATGATGACCGAGATCAGCGGCACGCCGATCTGCAGGCATTTCTCGGTCGAGCGGGCGATGGCTTCGGACTGGCCGCGCTCTTCCGCGCCCTTGCCGGGATAGGCGCCGGGGGTGTCGATCAGCGCGACGACCGGCAGGCCGAAGCGCGCGGCCATGTCCATCAGACGGATCGCCTTGCGATAGCCCTCGGGGCGGGCCATGCCGAAGTTGCGCTCGATGCGGCTTGCGGTGTCGTTGCCCTTCTCATGGCCGATCACCATCACCGGCTTGTCGCCGAGACGCGCGAGGCCGCCCATCACCGCGTGATCGTCGGCGAAGTTGCGATCGCCCGCGAGCGGCGTGTATTCGGTGAAGAGCTGGTCGATATAGTCCTTGCAATGCGGACGGTCGGGATGGCGTGCGACCTGACATTTGCGCCAGGGCGACAGGTCTTTGTAGAGGTCGCGCAGCATCGCCTCGGCCTTCTTGTCGAGGGCTGACGCTTCCTTGTCGACATCCATCTCTTCGTTTTGCCGGGCCAGCGCGCGCAGCTCTTCGGCTTTGCCTTCGATTTCTGCCAGCGGCTTTTCGAATTCGAGATAGGTCATGGATCACTCCGCATCCGGAAACTCGCGCCCTTAATGTCTTCAACGCTCGGGAATTGCAACTGGGTGGCGCATGGCGGGCGCGTCCCGATTGCGGGAGCGGCGGCGCCTTGCCTCATAGGCGCGGCGAATGGGAGGTGATAGAGTAACCGAGGAAACGCGCGCTTTAACCGGATGAGGGTTAATTTGGCGTATGAAGTCGAGATCAAAGAGATGCCAGCGGTGCGGCTTGCCGGGCTGGCACATAAAGGGCCTTACCCGTCGGTCGGCCCGGTCTTTCAGAAACTTGTCTCGCTGATCCCGGAGCCGTCCTGGGCGGAAGTCGAGCACGCGGCGATGATCGGGCATGACAATCCGCGCAAAGTGCCGGCGGAGGAGCTGCGCTCGCATGCCTGTTTCGCGGTGGGCGAGGGGTTCGTGATCTTCCCGCCGCTTGCGGAGATTCGCTATCCGGCCGGGAAATATGCGGTGGTGACGGTGAAGGGGCCCTATGAGCAGCTGCCCGAGGCGTATCGCTGGCTGGACGAGGATTGGTTCCCGGCGTCTGGCATGGAGCACCGCGATCTGGTGGCCTACGAGGTCTATCTCAACGATCCGATGAACACGAAGCCGGAAGATTTGCTTACGGAGATCCGCTTGCCGCTGAAGGGCTAAGGCCTGCGGAGCTGTCATGGAGCCGTCGCACAGCGCGGCTAGATGGCGTTTGCGTGGGATTCCCCGGCGCTAGAAAAACGGAAACGCCCCGGCCGTAAGCCAGGGCGCTCCTTTTCCCTCATGCGACCGGGCCTCCCCTCCCAACCGCTCCGGGATTCGATAACTATATCGCGATTCGTTCGCGCGCGGCTTAATCTTTAATCATTTCGGCTTGTCTTACAATCACTTCGGCTTGTTTGATTGACGCAATGTCGACGAGACGGCCTTTGTAGACGGTCGCACCTTCGCCGCGTGCCTTGGCCTCTTCCATCGCCGCGAGGATTTCACGGGCCTCGGTCACAGCCTCATCAGAGGGCGTAAAGACCTCATTTGCAAGAGAAATTTGCTTGGGATGGATGGCCCATTTGCCCACCATGCCGAGCGTCGCCGAGCGCAGCGCCTGCGCGCGGAAACCATCGTCGTCGGAGAAATCGCCGAACGGGCCATCGACCGGCAAAATGCCGTGAGTGCGGCAGGCGGCGACGATCGCGGCCTGCGCCCAGTGCCACGGGTCGGACCAATGCTTCTCGCCGTTGCGCAGCATGTAGTAGTTTTCCTGCGTCCCGCCGATACCGGTGGTCTGCATGCCCATCGAGGCGGCGAAGTCGGCGGCGCCGAGGCTCATCGCCTGCAGACGCGGAGAAGATGCTGCGATTTCCTCGACATGCGCGAGGCCGGCAGCGCTTTCGATGATGACTTCGAGCGAGATTTTCTTCGTGCGCCCCTTCGCGGTTTCGATCGCGGTGACGAGCGCGTCGACCGCATAGACATCCGCCGCGCAGCCGACTTTCGGGATCATGATCTGGTCGATGCGCTCGGAGCCTTCTTCGAGCAGTTCGACCACGTCGCGATACCAATAGGGCGTGTCGAGGCCGTTGATGCGGACCGAGAGGTATTTGCTGCCCCAGTCGATCTCGTGGCTGGCCTGAATGATGTTGCGCCGTGCCTGCGCCTTATCGTTGGGGGCGACCGAATCTTCGAGGTCTAGATTGATCACATCGGCGGCGGAGGCAGCCATCTTCGGGAAGAGCTTGGTGTTCGAGCCGGGGCCGAAAAGCTGGCAGCGGTTCGGACGGGCAGGGGGCGTGGGTTGAACGCGGAAGCTCATGAAGCGGCCTTTCGCAAGGAAGTTACGTTTTGGGTTGCGGATTGGGTATATTGTTGCGCGGCCTCTTGCAAGGCGATTTTGCAGGCGCAGAATCAGGGCCGCGCTGCAGCATTGCAAGCATCCGAAAATCCGGGTGATGCACGAAATTGCGGCGAGTTGGTGCTTTTGCCGAAGGATCTTCCGTTTTGTCGGAAATGTTGCACGGAAATCCCCAAGAAATTTTTGCGCCGCGCCCTAATATCATCAACAAACAAGACAAAACACAGACCACAGGGAGACCCGCATGTCGCTGATCGACACCCCTTATCTACTGTTCCTGGGCGATGCCCCCGATCCCTTGTCCGCGAAAGTCGCGCAGGGGATCAAAGACTGGCGGCCCGAATATGCCGTCGGCCAGTACCGGATGGAGGGATGCCAAGCCGACATGGGCATCCCCGATCTCGATATCAAAGAAGCCATCGCACAAGGCTGCAAGACGCTGGTGATCGGCGTCGCAAACCGTGGCGGCGTGATCTCGCAGGGCTGGAAGAAGGTGCTGGTGGAAGCGCTGGAAGAGGGGCTCGATCTGGCCTCGGGCCTGCACAACCTGCTGCGCGACGAGCCCGATCTGGTCGCGGTCGCGAAGGCCTGTGGGCGTCAGCTGCACGACGTGCGCATTCCCTCGGTGAAATATCCGATCGCGAATGGCGAGAAGCGCACCGGCAAGCGCTGCCTTGCCGTGGGCACCGATTGCTCGGCGGGCAAGATGTATACTGCGCTTTGCATGGAGCGCGAAATGCGCGAGCGCGGCATGAAGGCCAGCTTCCGCGCGACCGGCCAGACCGGCATCCTGATCACCGGCGACGGCGTGCCGCTCGATGCAGTGATCGCGGATTTCATGGCCGGGTCGATCGAATACCTCACGCCCGATAACGATCCCGACCACTGGGACCTGATCGAGGGGCAGGGCAGCCTGTTCCACGTCTCCTATTCGGGTGTGACGATGGCGCTGATCCATGGCGGTCAGCCCGACGCGCTGATCCTCGCGCATGAGCCGACGCGCACCCATATGCGCGGGTTGCCCGGCTACAAGCTGCCCTCGCTGCAGGAGCTGAGCGATATGGCGCTGGCGCTGGCGAAGGTCGCCAATCCCGCCTGTCAGGTGGTCGGCATCTCGGTCAACACTCAGAAGATGGGTGAGGACGAGGCCAAGGCCTATCTGGCGAAGGTCGAGGAAGAAATGGGCCTGCCCACGACCGACCCGTTCCGCTTCGGGGCTGGCAAGCTGGTGGACGCGCTCGCCGCGATCTGATTGTCTCGCTTGTGACCCCTGCCGGATGCCTCCGGCGGGGATATTTGCACCAAGTCGAAGGGGGGCGCGGATGATCCGGGTGAGTCATGATACGTTCAAGCTGGCGCAGGTCTTTACCATCGCGCGCGGCTCGCGCACCGAGGCGCATGTGCTGAGCGTGACGCTGGAGCGCGAGGGCGTGACGGGGCGGGGCGAATGCGTGCCCTATGCGCGGTACGGCGAAAGCCTCGACAGCGTTACCGCGCAGATCGAGAGCCTGCCGCAAGGGATTTCCCGTGCGGAGCTGCAAGAGGCACTGCCCGCCGGGGCTGCGCGCAACGCGGTCGATTGCGCTTTGTGGGATTGGGAAGCCAAGAAGAAGGGCGTTCCGGTCTGGGAGCTTGCCGGGTTGGACAAGCCGGTGAGCCAGACCACGGCCTATACGCTGTCGTTGGACGAGCCGGAGAAGATGCGCGCGGCGGCCGCCGAGCATGCGCATCGCCCGTTGCTGAAGATCAAGCTCGGCACGCCCGAGGACATGCCGCGTCTGCGCGCGGTGCGCGAAGGGGCGCCGGAGTCGAAGATCATCGTCGATGCGAACGAGGGCTGGGAGATCGAGACTTTCCTCGACATTCAGGCCGAGCTGAAGAAGCTGGGTGTCGCGCTGGTCGAGCAGCCTTTGCCTGCGGCGGGGGACGAGGCGCTGTCGGATATCCAGCGGCTGGTGCCGATCTGCGCCGATGAGAGCTGCCATACGCGCGACGGGCTTACCGATCTGCGCGGCAAATACGACGTCATCAACATCAAGCTGGACAAGACCGGCGGGCTGACCGAAGCCCTGCGGCTGCGCGATCTCGCGCGCGCCGAAGGGTTCGGCGTGATGGTTGGTTGCATGGTGGGATCGAGCCTTGCGATGGCGCCGGCGATGCTGGTCGCCCAGGGGGCGGATTACGTCGATCTTGACGGCCCGCTGCTTCTGGCCGAAGACCGCGATGTGCCGCTGCGTTACAAGGGCAGCGTGGTGGAGCCGCCGGAGCCGGAGCTCTGGGGATGAGTTTTCAAGGAGCAAGAATATGAGCCGGATCGTCTATCTCAACGGAGAGTATATTCCCGAGGAAGAGGCCAAGGTCTCCGTCTTCGACCGTGGTTTCGTGATGGGCGATGCGGTCTATGAGGTGACTTCCGTTCTGGGCGGCAAAATCCTCGAATTCGAAGGTCACATGAACCGGCTCGGTCGCTCGCTGGCGGAGCTGGAGATGAGCTGCGATCTGACCCGAGACGAATGGATCGAGATTCACCGCGAACTGGTCAAGCGTAACGATCTCGACGAAGGGATGATCTACCTTCAGGTCTCGCGCGGGAATGCGGGCGATCGCGATTTCCACTACCCGCCGGAAGGCACGCCCCCGACCGTGGTGCTCTATACGCAGTCGAAACCGAACCTCGCCGACGATCCGAAGGCGAAACAGGGCATCAAGGTGATCTCGCTGCCCGACCTGCGCTGGCATCGCCGCGACATCAAGACCGTGCAGCTGCTCTATCCGTCGATGGCCAAGATGGCGGCCGAGAAGGCGGGCAAGAACGATGCGTGGTTCGTGGAAGATGGCTTCGTGACCGAAGGCTCGTCGAACAACGTCTATATCGTGAAGGGCAACAAGATCATCACGCGGCATCTGAGCCACGACATTCTGCACGGGATCACCCGCGCCTCGCTGCTGAAATATGCCGCCGAGAGCCAGATGGAGATCGAGGAGCGTCCCTTCACCATCGAAGAGGCGCAGGGTGCGGATGAAGCTTTCTTCACGTCGGCCTCGGCTTTCGTGATGCCGGTGGTGGAGATCGACGGCGAGGCGGTGGGCGAGGGCGCGGTTGGCCCGGTGGCTATGCGTCTGCGCGAGATCTATCTCGACGAGAGCCGCAAGGCCGCGATCTGATCCGCACCCAGGCGCAACATCCGGAATTTAAAAAAGAAAAGACCCCGGCCAGCCCAACCGGGGTCTTTTCCTGTCATGCGGGCGGTGTCTCTCAGGCCGCCGCATGAGCGCGGAATTGGAAGGCATCTGGCGCGATTTGCTCGGGCGCGATGCCTGTGATGACCAGTTCGGCCTGACCTTCGATCACGACGAGCGTGCCTTCGGCGCAGGTGCGGAAGGTGATGTCGTCGCGACGCGGCGCAGAGCCGGTGAAATCGAGGGCGATGGCGTCGCCCGGTTCGAACCCGTTTATGCGCGGCAGAGGCTCGGGGCCTGCGGCGGGTGCAGGTGCCGGAGCGTGTGCGCGGGTCTCGGCCTGTTGGTTCGGATGCGCCAGCAGCGCTTCGATGCGCATCATCACGGCGGCATCGAGGTCGTTCGCGTCCTCCGCCGAAGCGCCGAGCGCCTCTTTCGGCGAAGAGACCTGCGCGGGCGCAGCGGTCATCGTGGCGGCCTCCGATCCGGTGTCGGCGGCGGCGCGAACCTGGCGCTGGCGCGGCAAACCCTCGGCCCAGCCGAGAAGGCATAACGCGATGGTGGTGGCGATGAACAAGGCGAGCATGTTTTCTCCTGATCTTGCCTTGATCGTCGCGACATTTGTCGGCTTGCGCAAAAGCTTTGTGAGGCCGAAACCGGCCCATTGTTCAGGGGTCGTTAACCATCAGAGAGAATGACGAGGATTAGTATCGCGATCGGATATGGTCGCGTTTTTGGGGCTTTACCGAAACGGAAGGAGGCCGCGCGATCGGCGGCCTCCCGGCACGATTCGAGAACGGGTCAGGCGTAGACTGGCTGACCGTAGTTGAGTCCGTCGGTGGCATAGATCGCGCCGCCCGCCGCCTTGAGCGCGGCATATTCGACATCCTTGAGCGTCGCGACCTGCTGGCCATTGATCGACACGATGGAGTCGCTGCCGCTTTGCGAGACGGTGAAGTCGGACACGTTGTCGAGGTCGTCCACCTCGATGCCCAGAAATTCGCCGAGCGCGCCGGGGGCCGGGGTCGGGTCGAGCTGTCCGAAATCGGTCACGGTTACCGGCGCGTCGCCCTCGGTCCAATCGACCCCGAACCAGTCCGAGCCGGTGCCGCCGGTCATCGTGTCGCCGTCGTCGCCATTGAGATAGTCGTTATTCGCCCCGCCATCGAGCAGGTCGGGCGCGCCGTCCAGATCGCTGGCATAGAGTTCGTCATCGCCATAGCCGCCATAGAGGGCGTTCGACCCTTCGGCATCGAACAGGTAATCCGCGCCGAGATTACCGCGCAGCGTGTCATCGCCCTGGCTGCCGGTGATCGAGTCGTTGCCCGCGCCCGCGTCTATATAGTCGTCGCCCGAGCCGCCGACCGCGCCGAAGACCCCTGACGCCTCATAAAGATCGAGGAATTCGCCGAGGCTCGTCGCCTGATCCATCGCCTGCTGGTCCTCGGGCGAGAGGTCGCCGCCGTCATTGCCATCGCCGAGATAGATGTCGTCGTTGCCTGCGAGCCCCATCACCGTGTCGGTCCCATCGGTGCCACGGATCGTGTCGTCGCCCGACGTGCCCTCGGTCAGCTGATCGGGCTCGGAGATGTCGATCTCCTCGCCTGCACCAGTGCCTTCTTCATCAGGACGAGCGGCCTCCTCGTCCTCATGCTCATCTTTATGGTCGCCGCCACCGTCGAGGCTGGCCCCGACAAGGAGCGCCAACGGCAGGAAGGCAAGAAGAAGAGTCGCGAGCATCGGTGGTATCCCCCTGAAATCAGGGAAAATATCCGCGACGCTCACGAAGGCGTCAATAGAATGTGATCAGAATGTGGCAGGAGTAACGTCGTTTGGAAACAATCCCTCGCGCCACGCGGTCACTGTCGCCGGTTAGAGGCCGCTCTGCGCCAGAACCCGCGTCAGAATCGGAGCGAGGCGGTCGGCCCATGCGGCTTGCTGCTCGGGCGTCGCGATCAGGTCGTTGCGCAGCTCGATCAGCACGTTCGGCCGGCGATGCGCCAGAGCGTGGCGGTCGATCGAGTCGCCTTCCAGATGGCCCAGATAGGGTTGGTTGTCGCCCACGCAAAGATCGCCCTCGGCTTCGAGCGCCGCGATCATCTCATAGGCGAGGCGCGGATCGGCCGGAGCGTGCAGGATGCCGACGTCCCAAGGGCGGGGCGGGCGCCCGCGCAGGCGCGGTGTAAAGGAGTGAACCGCGCAGATCACCGTATCGTCGCGCCGCGCCGCGAGCCGGGCATATTCCGCATGATAGGGGCGATAGAGCCGGTCCAGCCGCCGCTCGACCTCTGCCGCGTCGGTATGGCGGTTCGCGGGGATGATCGTGCCGTCATAAAGCTTCATCACCAGTGTCGGATCGTCTTCGCCCCGGTTCGGGTCGATCACGAGGCGCGAAAAATCGCTCGCGATCATCGGCGAGTCGAGCCGCTCCGCCAGCGCCTCCGACAGCCCCAGCGCACCGACGTCATAGGCGATGTGGCGCGCCATATCCTCGGCGTCGATGCCCAGATCGCCACCACCCACCCAATCGGGCACGGTGTTGCGCGCATGATCGCAGGTGACCAGCCAGCGTCCGGGCCGTGCCTCTCCACTAATCGAAAGGGGCTGTTTTTCGTTCATAGTCTCTTCACGCTTGCTCGATATGGCTCAGATAACGGGAAAGATTGCGCCACGCCAGTTGCGGCCCGCGACAAATTGCGCCATACGCTTACTTGGCCCACGAAATGACATCAATTTGAACGGAAAACGAGGACGCATGAGACGCCTTCGCAACGTGAAGATCGTGGCTACGCTGGGCCCTTCTTCCTCGGACTATGACAGCATCAAAGCTCTGTTCGTCGCAGGTGCGGACGTGTTCCGCCTGAACATGAGCCATGGCAGCCACGAAGAGCATCGCGCTCGGCACGCCATCATTCGCCAACTCGAAGCCGAATTCGGTCGCCCGATCGCGATCCTCGCCGATCTTCAGGGCCCGAAACTGCGCGTCGGCACTTTCGCCGCGCATGGGGCGGAACTGGAAGACGGCGACAAGTTCCGCTTCGATCTCGACGAGACGCCCGGCGCTACGCATCGCGTGTGCCTGCCGCATCCCGAGATTTTCCAGGCGCTCGAGCCGGGGTCGGAACTGCTGGTCAATGACGGCAAGATCCGTCTCGTGGTCGATGACTGCGGCGACGATTTCGCGAATTGCACCGTCACCGTGGGTGGCACGATCTCGGACCGCAAGGGCGTGAACGTCCCCGACGTGGTGCTGCCGCTGGCCGCACTGTCGGAGAAGGACCGCAAGGATCTGGAATTCGCCTGCGAGATGGGTGTCGACTGGCTCGCGCTGAGCTTCGTGCAGCGTCCCGAGGACGTCGAAGAGGCGCGCGATCTGGCCAAGGGCCGCGCGGCGATCCTGTCGAAGATCGAGAAACCCTCGGCGGTGCGCAGCTTCGACGAGATCCTTCAGGCCTCGGACGGGATCATGGTCGCCCGTGGCGATCTGGGCGTGGAGCTTCCCGTTCAGGCCGTGCCGCCGATCCAGAAGCAGCTGATCCGCAAATGCCGCACCTGGGCGAAGCCCGTGATCGTGGCGACGCAGATGCTGGAATCGATGATCGAGAGCCCGATGCCGACCCGTGCAGAGGTCTCCGACGTCGCGACCGCGATCTACGAGGGCGCCGATGCGGTCATGCTCTCCGCGGAATCCGCAGCGGGCAACTACCCGGTCGAAGCGGTCGAGACGATGAACAACGTCGCGATCTCGGTCGAGAAGGACCCGACCTACCGCGAAGTGATCGAGGCCTCGCGCCATGCGGCCCGTCAGACCGTCGCCGACGGGATCGTGGCTGCGGCGCGCGAGATCGCCGAGACCACCGACATCGCGGCGATCTGCGCCTATACGCAATCGGGCAAGACGATCGCTCTCATCGCGCGGGAGCGTCCGCGGGTGCCGATCATCGCGCTTTCGCCGATCGAGGCGACGCTGCGCCGGGTCTCGCTGACCTGGGGCGTGCATGCGGTGCCGTGCGGCGAGCTGGAGCGGTTCAAGCAGGCCGTCGTCAACGCCGCCCGCGCGGCGCGCGATTTCGGCTTTGCCGACGAGACGCAGCAGATCGTCGTCACCGCTGGCGTGCCGTTCAACGTACAGGGCACCACGAACATCCTGCGCGTCGCACCCTGTGATGAGCGATTGATTTACCGCACTGACCCTGAGTAACCTTTCCCGAGAGGGTTGGTGACAAGGGCGCAGGTGATGGATCTTTCTTCGGTAGATGCCGATCTCCTGCTTACGATCGGGCTGGCGATCGCGATCATCGCGATCCCGGCTGCGATCTCCGCCTTCTCCGACAGCCGCCCGCCGCGGGCGGCGACGGTCGGGATCCTGGTGGCTGGTGCGTTGATCCTGCTGGCTTTCTACGCCCGGCCGGGGGGCTATACGCTCAAGACGGTGCCCGAGGCGGTGGCGCGCGTCTTGGCTCGCTTGGTCAATTACTAGCGTCGCCATCCGGGGGCAGGGCAGTTCCGGATTTTTCCCTTGCCAAACGGACCTGCGGCGTCTAACAGGCCCACTCTGAACCCGCGCGGCCGGCCTAAGTGGCATGCCGAGTCGCGCTTCCACACCCTGCAAAGGAGCTGTAAATGCCCAAGATGAAGACGAAATCCGCTGCCAAGAAGCGGTTCAAGTTCACCGCGACCGGCAAGGTCAAGGTGGGTCCGGCCGGCAAGCGTCACGGCATGATCAAACGCTCGACGAAATTCATCCGCGAAACCTCGGGCACCATGGTGCTCTGCGAGGCGGATACGAAGATCGTCAAGAAATACATGCCCTACAACCGCTGAACTCGGGAGACTTGAACAATGGCACGCGTCAAATCCGGTAAGGTCACCCACGCCGCGCACAAGAAAGTGCTCAAGAAGGCGAAAGGGTATTATTCCTCGCGCTCGCGCAACTTCCGCACTGCGACCCAGGCGGTCGACAAGGCGAACCAATACGCGACCCGCGACCGTAAAGCCCGTAAGCGTAATTTCCGCGCACTCTGGATCCAGCGTATCAACGCCGCCGTGCGCGCCGTCGATGCGGATCTGAGCTACTCGAAGTTCATCTTCGGCCTCAACCAAGCTGGCATCGAAGTGGACCGCAAGGTTCTCGCCGATCTCGCCGTGCACGAGCCCGAAGCCTTCGGCGCGATCGTCGAGCAGGCGAAAGCCGCCGCCGCCGCGTAATCGGCTTACGACAGAATTCGGGAAGGGCCGCTCCATCTGGGGCGGCCTTTTTCGTTTGGGATGGATTAGGGGCCGGGGAGGGGGCGCTGCCCCCGCTCGTTTCACGAGCCCCCCGGGATATTTCCACCAAGAGGAAGGTTAGTGGTTCATTAACTGGAATCGCGTTCACTCGGAGATGCGGTACAGGCGGGGACGCCGATGACCGCTCAAGGGGAAGCGCCCGGTCTGCCGCCCGATGATGGGTCCGAGCCGGGCGTTTTTCTTCCTCTTGATCCAAATATCCCGGGGGGCTCCGAAGGAGCGGGGGCAGCGCCCCCATCCGCCCTTTGCCTGCAAGCGCGAGGTTGCAAAGGCGCGCCGGCGCGGCTAACCCGTGGGCCAAGCAAATTCCCGGGGAATGATATGCAAGAGCTTCGCGATAAATACCTGAGCGCCGTGGCCGATGTGACCGACGAGGCCGCGCTGGAAGAGATCCGTCTGGCCGCCTTGGGCAAGAAGGGCGAGATCAGCCTTAAGATGCGTGAGCTGGGCAAGATGACCCCGGAGGAGCGCCAGACCACGGGCAAGGCGCTCAACGTGCTGAAGGACGAGATCGACGCGGCGCTGCGCGCGAAGAAGGCGGCGCTGGCGGATGCGGCGCTCGATGCGCGGCTGCGCGAGGAATGGCTTGACGTGACGCTGCCGGGCCGCCCGCGGCGGCAGGGCACCATCCACCCGGTCTCTCAGGTGATGGACGAGGTCACCGCGATCTTCGCCGATATGGGCTTTGCGGTCGCCGAAGGCCCGCAGATCGAAGACGACTGGCACAATTTCGACGCGCTCAACATCGCGCCCGAACACCCCGCGCGGCAGGAGCACGACACGTTCTTCATGCATCGCGACGAGGGCGACAATCGTCCGCCGCATGTGCTGCGCACCCATACTTCGCCGGTGCAGATCCGCGCGATGCTGGAGCAGGGCGCGCCAATCCGCGTGATCGCGCCGGGCCGCGTCTACCGCATGGACATGGACCAGACCCACACGCCGATGTTCCACCAGGTCGAAGGTCTGGCGATCGGGAAAGACATCTCGATGGCGAACCTGAAATGGGTGCTGGAAGAGTTCTGCAAGGCCTTCTTCGAGGTGGATGGCGTCGAGCTGCGTTTCCGCGCCTCGCATTTCCCCTTCACGGAGCCGTCGGCCGAGGTCGATATCCGCTGTTCCTGGGAGGGCGGTAGCCTGAAGATTGGCGAGGGCGACGACTGGATGGAGATCCTCGGCTCGGGGATGGTGCATCCGAAAGTGCTCGAGTCTGCCGGGATCGACCCGAGTGAATGGCAGGGCTTCGCCTTCGGCATCGGGATCGACCGCCTCGCGATGCTGAAATACGGCATCCCGGACCTGCGGGCGTTCTTCGAGAGCGACCTGCGCTGGCTGAAGCATTACGGGTTTAGTGCGCTGGATCTGCCGACGGTGGCTGGTGGGTTGAGCCGGTGAGATGGCGTGACGCTTACCGAGACCTAGATTGGCCCGTTGCGGGTCTCCTAACGCTTGTAGGTCTCGGTGGCGTTATCTGCTTGCCCTCGGCAGCTACAGGTATCATCGGTGCGACCGCAGCTCTGATGATCGGTTTCGTGGCATACCCTTGGCAGAAGGCACAGGATCGGAAAAACGAACGGCACCGTGAACTGAGAGAGTTCTACTTTCAGACAGTGTCAGAGCTCGTGGAGCTGCGGGGATCGCTCGCTCGGGGGCCGCAATTAACTGGCGATAGCGATATATCCGTTACGGCCGAAAACTGGGTAAGTGAAATTTTGCCTAAGGTGAACGTGATCGTAGGCAGAGTTTTTCTAGTTTCTGAAGATCAGAAGACTCTCGATGCGGCGATGAAGATGCAGCGCGTCACACTGGATTTCTTGCGGGGGTACTCGGAATTCGCCCTCACGGAATTTGGCACAAAAGATCTAGACCGAGTGCAATTGCGCGAAATAGCAACACGGTACTGGCATCAAGCTCGAAAGGGCGTCGATGAGATGCACTCGGAGCTAGAGTCCGCTTTTGTCAGTGAGGTTCAGGGGCACGAAGTGAAAATCACGAATTTGCCTCTCGACGGTAGGGATTGAGGAGCCGCCTGATCTAAGCACTGCTAAATGCGAAGCCATCTGTCGTTGCTTCCCCAACTCCAAAGGAAGCCCCAATGCCCAACACCCCCATCACCTTCACCTTCGGCGACAGCCGCGAACTCTGCGACGAACTCCTCACCCTGATCCGCGAAGGCAAGAAGACCGCCACCTGCGGCGCGCTCACCTATTTCACCGAAGGGGGCGAGGATATGCCGGTGGTCGGTCGCCGCGATATCGCGCTCGATTGGGACGGCAAGCCTGCGTTGATGATCGAGACCATCGAGGTCACGATCCGGCGGTTTTGCGATGTCGACGCGGATTTCGCGCTGGCCGAGGGGGAGGACGAGACGCTGGAAGGCTGGCGGCAGGGTCATCAGGCCTATTTCGAGCGTAACGGAGGTTTTACCCCCGAGATGGAACTCGTTTGCGAGCGGTTTCGCTTGGTAAAGGACTATCAAGGAGAACCCGATGGCCCAGAAGAAACACCTCTTCGACACCCCGAAGCATGAACAAAGCCCCGAGCAGCGCCGCTTCGTCGCCCTCACGGAGATTGCCTATACGGTGGTCGATTTCGGCGCGGCCTTCTGTTTCGTCATCGGCTCGATCTTCTTCTTCTACGAGAGCCTGATGATCCCCGGCACGTGGTTGTTCCTGATCGGGTCGCTCCTTTTCGCTGCAAAACCCTCGATCCGGCTTTGGCGGGAGTTGAAACTCCTTGAGATGGGGGATTACAAGGACCTCGCGCAGCGCAAGCAATCCTGAGGGAAGTCCGATGAAATTCACCCTGTCCTGGCTCAAGGATCATCTCGAGACCGAGGCCACCGTCGATCAGATCGCCGAGGCGCTCACCGATCTCGGGCTTGAAGTCGAGGAGGTCGTCGATCCGGCGGCGAAGCTGGAGACGTTTACGCTGGCGCGTGTGCAATCGGCCGAGCAGCACCCCGACGCCGATCGTCTGCGGGTCTGCATGGTCGAGACGGATGAGGGAGTGACGCAGATCGTCTGCGGGGCACCGAATGCGCGGGCCGGGATCACGGTCGTGCTCGCCAAGCCCGGCGATTACGTGCCCGGCATCGACGTGACGCTGTCGGTGGGCAATATCCGCGGGGTGGAAAGCCACGGGATGATGGCCTCCGAGCGCGAGCTGGAGCTGTCGGACGAGCATAACGGGATCATCGAATTGCCGTCGGGCGAGGTCGGGCAGAAGTTCACCGACTGGCTGGCCGAGAACCGTCCCGAGGCAGTCGATCCGGTGATCGAGATCGCGATCACGCCGAACCGTCCTGATGCGCTTGGCGTGCGCGGGATTGCGCGCGATCTGGCGGCGCGCGGTCTGGGCAAGCTCAAGCCGCTCGACGTGCCGAAGGTCGAGGCTGCGTTCGAGGCTCCGATTTCGGTGACGATCGACCCGGCGCTGAAGGACAAGGGCTGCCCGCTCTTTGCAGGTCGCGTGATCCGCGGTGTGAAGAACGGGCCGTCGCCCGAGTGGCTGCAAAAGCGGCTCAAGGCGATCGGTCTGCGCCCGATCTCGACGCTGGTCGATATCACCAACTACTTCACCTATGACCTGAACCGGCCGCTCCACGTCTTCGACATGAAGAAGGTGGCGGGCAATCTGGTGATCAAACCGGCCGAGGGCGGCGAGGAATTCCTCGCGCTCGACGAGAAGACCTATACCGTGCGCGCAGGCGACATGGTGATCTGCGACGACAAGGGCGTCGAGAGCCTTGCCGGGATCATGGGTGGCGAGGAGTCCGGCGCGGATGAGGACACGGTCGATGTGTTCCTCGAGAGCGCCTATTGGGACCCGATCACCATCGCGGCGACCGGTCGAGCGCTGAAGATCAATTCGGATGCGCGGTATCGGTTCGAGCGCGGTGTCGATCCGGCCTTCACGCTGCCGGGGCTCGATCTGGCGGCGAAGATGATCGTCGATCTCTGCGGTGGCGAAGTGTCGGACGTGGTGATGGACGGCGCGGTTCCGGATGTCAGCCGCGCTTACAAGCTGGACCCGGCGCGGGTGATCTCGCTCGTCGGTATGGATATCCCTGAGGCCACGCAGCGCGAGACGCTGGAGGCTCTGGGCTTCACGCTCGACGGCGACATGGCGACGCCCCCGACCTGGCGCCCCGACGTGCTGGGCTCGGCCGATCTGGTCGAGGAAGTGGCGCGCATCGCCTCGCTGACGAAACTTGAGGGCAAGCCGATGGGGCGCGAGACGACCGGCGTGCCGGACGCGATCCTCACGCCGATGCAGCAGCGCGAGCGGATGGCGCGGCGCACGACGGCGGCTTTGGGCTACAATGAATGCGTGACCTACAGCTTCATCGACGAGGCGTCCGCCAAGCTGTTCGGCGGTGGCGCGGACGCGACCAAGCTGGAGAACCCGATCAGCTCGGAGATGACGCATATGCGCCCGGATCTGCTGCCGGGTCTGTTGCAGGCGGCCGCCCGCAATCAGGCGCGCGGTCTGAACGATTTGGCGCTGTTCGAGGTTGGTCCTGCGTTCAACGGCGGCGAGCCGGGCGAGCAGGTTCTGCAGGCGACCGGGCTTCTGGTCGGTCACTCCGCGCCGCGCGATCCTTTTGGGTCGCGCCGTCCGGTGGACCTTTACGATGCGAAAGCCGATGCCGAGGCCGTGCTGGTCGCGGTCGGCGCGCCGGCGCGTGCGCAGATCAACCGCAAGCTGGATGCGTGGTGGCATCCGGGTCGCGCGGGTAATGTGGCGCTTGGTCCGAACCTGCTGGCGACCTTTGGCGAAGTGCATCCCAAGGTGCTGCGCGAACTGGGCGTGAAGGGCCCGGCGGTCGCCTTCACGATCCGTCTGGCAAACATCCCCTTCCCGAAGAAGAAGGGCGCGACGCGGCCCGCGCTGCAGATCTCCGACCTGCAGGCGGTCGAGCGCGATTTCGCCTTCGTCGTGGATGCGAATGTCGAGGCGCTGACCGCGGTGAACGCGGCGATGGGTGCAGACAAGAAGCTGATCGAGAGCGTGAATGTCTTCGACCAGTTCACCGGCGCCAAGGCCGAGGAGCAGATGGGCGCGGGCAAGAAGTCGATCGCGCTGACGGTGCGGATGCAGCCCGCCGACAAGACGCTGACCGATGCCGAGATCGAGGCGGTGAGCAAGAAGATCGTCGAGAAGGTGAGCAAAGCCACCGGCGGCACGTTGCGCAGCTAAGGTTGTCCTCGAGAGAGTTTGGAGCGCCCGGTCGGAGAGACCGGGCGTTTTCTTTTGCGTGCAGCGGGGGGGCTCTGATGGCGCGGGCGACCAGCCCGGGCCGCGCCCGATCCTCCCCACGGGAGGGCGCATTGGCGATGTCGCCGCGAGTTCGTCGGTCTTCCGGGCTTTTGAGATAAAGGGCCAAGCCACCTATCTCGCGCCGCGCCCACCCATGGCTCGGGCGCGTCCCTTGGCACTCCGACCCCGCGTCACGCTTCCCTATCTTCCGAAACCCGTTAGGCTTTTCGCGAACGAGGGAAGGAGGAGCCCTTGCGTTTCGATTATCTCATTCTGGGCGGCGGCTCGGCGGGGTCGGTGCTGGCGGCGCGGCTGTCGGAGGACCCGACCGTGACCGTCTGTCTTGTCGAGGCAGGCCGCGAGGCGCGCGATATCTTCGTGCGTGCGCCTGCGCTGGTCGCCACGATGGTCGCCGGGCGACCGCCGATCCATAACTGGGCGTTGAGCACCGTGCCGCAGCCGGGGTTGAACGGGCGGCGCGGGTTCCAGCCGCGGGGCCGGGGGCTTGGCGGGTCGTCGGCGATCAACGCGATGCTCTATGCGCGCGGCCAGCCCGAGGATTACGACGGCTGGGCCGAGGCGGGCGCCGAGGGCTGGGACTGGGAAACCGTGAAGCCGTGGTTCTTCGCCTCCGAGCGCAATGCCCGCGGGGCGTCGGACTGGCATGGCGCCGAAGGGCCGTTGCAGGTCGGCGATCAGCGGCGGCCGCGGGCGATCAGCCGTGCCTTCATCGAGGCCTGCGAAGCCGTGCAATGCCCGCCAAACGAGGATTTCAACGGGCCACGACAGGAAGGGGCGGGGCTCTATCAGGTCACGCAATTCTGGGACGGTCCGCGCAAGGGCGAGCGCTGCTCGACGGCGGCAGCCTATCTGCATCCGGTGATGGCGCGGCCCAATCTGACCGTGCTGACCCGCGCGCGGGCCGAGAAGATCGAGATCGTGGACGGGTGCGCGACGGGGGCAATCGTCCGGCAAGGCCGCAAGCGGATGAAGATCGAGGCGGCGCGCGAGGTGATCGTCTCGGCGGGGGCGTTCGGCTCGCCGCAGCTGCTGATGCTCTCAGGGATCGGGCCTGCGGATCATCTGCGCGAGGTCGGGATCGAACCGCGTCTCGATCTGCCGGGCGTGGGCGCAAACCTTCAGGATCATCTGGATTACGTCATCAGCTACACCTCGCCTCGGCGCGACGTGGTGGGGCTGAACCCGCGCGGGCTGATGCGACTGGCGCGGGCGGCGGGCGCGTGGCGCAAGCATGGCGAGGGGCTGTTCGCCTCGCCCATGGCCGAGGGCGGGGCCTTCCTGAGGAGCGATCCGAGTCTTTCGCGGCCCGATCTGCAAATCCATTTCGTCGTCGGTATCGTCGATCAGCATATGCGCAAGCCGCATCTGGCCGATGGCTGGTCGGCTCATATCTGTCCGCTGCGGCCTCAGTCACGCGGGACGCTGCGGCTGGCCTCGAGCGATCCGCGCGCGGCGCCCTTGATCGACCCGGAATACCTGTCCGATCCGCGCGATGCAGAGCTGCTGCTGAAAGGCGCGCGGCTTCTGGACCGGATCGCCGAGGCGGAGCCCCTCACCCCTTGGCGGGGGCGCAGGTTCTATCCGCATGACGGGACGGATGAAGGGCTGATGGCCGATATCCGGGCGCGGGCGGATACGATCTACCATCCGGTCGGCACCTGCGGGATGGGACAGGGCGACATGTCGGTGGTTGATCCTCAGCTGCGGGTGCGCGGGATTGACGGGCTACGCGTTGTCGATGCCTCGGTGATGCCGCGGCTGATTTCGGGCAATACCAACGCGCCGACGATCATGATCGCCGAGCGCGCCGCCGCGTTCATTCGAAAGGATCAGTCGGCGCGATCGGTCGGGTGATTGACGCCATCATTCCACGGCACCGGGTCCAGATCGCGCGGGTTCACCCCTGCAAGACAGGCGGCGTTCACGCCGTATTGGTTCGGGTTCGAGCGGCGCTGGTGATGGGTGTAGATGCCGCAGGTTTTGCAGAAGTAATGCTTCGCGGTCATCGTGCCGAATTGGTAGAGCGTCAGATTGTCCTCGCCCTTCACGATGCGGATGCCCGAGAGCGGGGCAGAGACCGCCACTGCCCCGCGCCGACGGCAGAAAGAGCAATCGCAACGCCGTTTGGTGTTCAGCCCGTCGGAGAGCGTCACCTCCATCTCCACCGCGCCGCAATGGCAGGTCAGGCGGTGGGGCGACTGGATTTCGGGCAGCATCAGCGTCTCCGTGTGACTGTGGGAATGTTGGTCTGGCGCTCGCGCGCCTCGGGGAAGGGCGGGTGGCCATGGGTGAGCCGCCAGAAGAGCGGCCCGCCAAGGCGATACCACAGCGGCAGCGTTAGAAGCGCGCCCGCCACGAAGCCTCCGATATGGGCCATGTGGGCGACGCCGCCCGACGCGCCGGAGGTCAGCTCGTTGAATAGCTGGATCCCGAACCACAGGCCCAGCACCAGCCAAGCAGGCGTGGCCCAGATCTTGAAGAAGACGAGGAAGTAGAACAGCACGTCGATCCGCGCTTTCGGATAGAGCAGCAGATAGCCCCCCATCACGCCTGCAATCGCCCCCGAGGCGCCCACCATCGGCACAGTCGCATTCGGGTTCGCGGCGATCTGCGCGAAGGCGGCGGCCAGCCCGCAGGCGAGATAGAAGATCAGGAAGAGAACGCGCCCCATCCGGTCTTCGAGATTGTCGCCGAAAACCCAGAGAAACAGCATGTTGCCCGCCAGATGCAGGATGCCGGCATGCAGGAACATATGGGTGAAAAGCCCGTGCCACGCGACGCCATGGGTCACTGCAGCAGGCCAGAGCGCGTTGTTGAGCCAGAGTTCCCGCATATCGCCGCCCCAGGGCGCGGTGAAGACATAGACCACGATATTGATCGCGATCAGGGTCCATGTGACCCATGGGGTGCTGTAAGAGGGGTTGTGATCGCGGATCGGGAACATCGCCCGAGAGGGCCACGCTCCGCACCGTCGGTCAAGGCGCTTATTGCGTGGCTTCGATCACCGTGTCGCCCTGCGAGATCAGCTCCAGCCGGTCCTGCGACAGTTTCACCGTATCGACGCGGGCCATTGCCGAGTGGAAGGCCTTCTCGACGCCCATTGCGGGCTCGGGGCACATCATGCGCGTCCCGGCCAGTTCGCCGACGCGCACCCGACCGTCCTTTTCCGAGATCCGGCCGTTATAGTGATTGCAGCCCGCCTTGCCCGCGATCAGGCCCTTTTCGGGATGGGTCAGCGTGACCTCGACGCCGTCGGGCAGGGGCTTGCCGTCGATCGACACCACTTCCCAGATCGCGTTCGGCGCAATCGCCTCGAGAGGGTCGCCCGGCTCCGACTGGCATCCTGCCACAAGCCCCAAGGCCAGCAGCGGCCCGATCACGATCGCACGCATTTTCAGCATCCCTCTTGGTCTCACGCGCCTTGCTTAGACCTTGAGAATGGGCTGTGCCATTCACGCCCCCGTGAGTGGCTGTCGGAAAGTTGCGACATCGGCGCGCATCCTCCTTGGCCCGAAGGCCGTATATCTCTATGCTCTCGCCCCGCGACAGGAGGAGTCCCATGATCAACGAACTCGGGCATTTTGCCCTGATTCTCGCCTTTGCGGTGGCCATCGTGCAGGCCATCGTGCCCATCGTCGGCGCGCAAAAAGGCTGGCGCGGCTGGATGGCGGTCGGCGAACCCGCAGCGACAGCGCAGTTTTTGCTCATCGCGGTGAGCTTCGCGGCGCTGACCCACGCCTTCGTCGTGTCGGACTTCTCGCTGAAGCTGGTCTGGGCGAACTCCCATACCGACAAGCCGATGCTCTACAAGATCACCGGCGTGTGGGGGAATCACGAAGGCTCGATGCTTCTGTGGGTGTTGATCCTGTCGCTCTTCGGGGCGGCGGCGGCCGTGTTCGGTGGCGCTCTGCCGCCGCGACTGCGCGCCCGCGTGCTGAGCGTTCAGGCCTGGATCGGCGTGGCCTTCCTCGGCTTCATCATCTTCACCTCCAACCCGTTCCTGCGTCTCGCAGAGCCGCCGTTCAACGGCGAGGGGATGAACCCGCTGCTGCAAGACCCGGGCTTGGCTTTCCACCCGCCCTTCCTCTATCTCGGTTATGTCGGTCTCTCGATGTCGTTCTCCTTCGCGGTGGCGGCGCTGATCGAGGGCCGGGTCGACGCGACCTGGGCGCGCTGGGTGCGGCCGTGGACGCTGGCGGCCTGGATCTTCCTGACCATCGGCATCGCGCTGGGCTCGTGGTGGGCCTATTACGAGCTTGGCTGGGGTGGTTTCTGGTTCTGGGACCCGGTGGAGAACGCCTCCTTCATGCCGTGGCTCTTGGCCGCCGCGCTGCTGCACTCGGCCATCGTGGTCGAGAAGCGCGAGGCGCTGAAGTCGTGGACCATCCTTCTGTCGATCATGGCCTTCGGTTTCTCGCTGATCGGCACCTTCATCGTGCGTTCGGGCGTGATCACCTCGGTGCATAGCTTCGCCTCCGACCCGCAGCGCGGCATCTTCATCCTCGGCATTCTCGCGCTCTTCGTGGGCGGGGCGCTGACGCTCTATGCGTTCCGCGCGACCTCGATGCAGGCCAAGGGCGTGTTCTCGATGCTGTCGCGGGAAACCGCGCTGGTGATCAACAACATCCTGCTGGCCGTCGCGGCGCTCGTGGTCTTCGTGGGCACGGTCTGGCCGCTGGTCGCGGAGATGTTCTTCGGCCGCAAGCTGTCGGTCGGTGCGCCGTTCTTCGATCAGGCCTTCACCCCGTTCATGGTGATCCTCGCCCTGATCCTGCCGATCGGCGCGATGATGCCGTGGAAACGCGCGCGTCTCGGTCGCGTGGTGAAGCCGCTGATCCCGGCATTCGTGCTGGCGCTGGCCGTGGGCGGCCTCGCCTGGGCTGTCGAGAGCGGCAATTCGCTGCTCGCCCTCGTCGCGGTGTTCCTGGGCAGCTGGCTGGTCTTCGGGGCCATGACCGAGCTGTGGCAGCGGTCGGCGCGCAATTTCGGACGCCTCAAGCGCCTGCCGCGCGCCGATTGGGGCAAGGCCACCGCCCATGCGGGCCTCGGCATCACCTTCATCGGGATCGGTCTTCTGACCGCGGGCCAGATCGAGGATATCCGCGTCGCCAAGATCGGCGAGCCCTTCACCGTGGACGGCTACCAGATCACGCTTCAGAAGGTCGAACAGGTCAAAGGTCCGAACTACACCTCCTCCACCGGCACGATGACGGTCGAGAAGGACGGCAAGCTGATCGGCACCATGCATCCCGAGAAGCGCGTCTATCCGGTGCAGCGGATGCCGACGACCGAAGCCGCGATCCACACCACGCCGCTGGGCGATATCTACCTCGTGCTCGGCGATCCGCAGGATCAGGGCGGCTACGCGGTGCGCACCTATATCAAGCCCTTCGCGGACTGGATCTGGGCGGGCGCGATCATCATGGCGTTGGGCGGGCTGCTGAGCCTGTCGGATCGCCGCTACCGTGTGGCAGCGGGGGCGCGCAAATCGCGCGCCGCCCCGTCGCAAGCGTCTCCGGCGGAGTAAACGATGCTCAGGAAAAACTTCTTTGCCTTGGCGTTGATGCTTTCGGCGCTCCTCTCGATCGGGCCTGCGCTTGCGGTGCAGCCCGACGAGATCCTGAAGGACCCGGCGCTCGAGGCGCGGGCGCGCGAAATCTCCAGAGTACTGCGCTGCCCGGTCTGTCAGGGTGAGAATATCGACGACTCCAATGCCGAAGTATCGCGGGATCTGCGGCTGCTGGTGCGCGAGCGTTTGCAGGCGGGCGACACCAATAGCCAGGTGATCGACTACATCACTGCCCGCTATGGCGAATATGTCCTGTTCGAGCCGGAGAAGCGCGGGGCGAACCTGCTGCTGTGGTATCTCGGCCCCGGGGCTTTGATCGTCGCATTGATCGGCGGGTTCTTCTATGTCCGCTCGCGCCGTGCCGCGTCCGAGGGCCCGGCTCAGCCCGATCTCTCTGACGACGAACGCAAGCGGCTGAATGAGCTGATGGGCGAGTAGGGGGCTTTCCTGCCCTCGCTCGAGCCTTCCATCCAGACGGAAAAGCAGGGCGCGCGGCGGCCCGTGGGCTGGCGCATCGCGACCTTGGACGGCAGGCGCTTTATGCCAGCCACGCCCCTCCATCGAATGAGCGTCGCGCGCGGTCACCAATGCGCCAGCCCGTCGGGACGGGCCGGCGCGCGCCCTGCGCCTTCGGCGCGCTCCGGGCGCAGCCGCTCTTCAGGCCTCTAAAAATGAAAGAAGCGGCGGGAAAGCCCGCCGCTTCTCTATTCTCGCCCTGATCTCTCGGGGTCAGCGCTTACTCGATCCCGCCGAGGCACATGTATTTCAGCTCGGTGAAATCCTCGATCCCGTATTTCGAGCCTTCGCGGCCGACACCGGATTGCTTGATGCCGCCGAACGGGGCCACTTCGGTCGAGATCAGCCCGGTGTTCACGCCGACGATCCCGGTCTCCATCGCTTCGGCCACACGCCAGACGCGGGCGAGGTCGTTGGCGTAGAAATATCCCGCCAGCCCGAACTCGGTCGCGTTGGCCATCTCGATCGCCTCGGCCTCGGTCTCGAAGCGGATCAGCGGGGCGAGCGGCCCGAAGGTCTCCTCGCGCGCGACCCGCATCTGCTGCGTCACACCCGTCAGCAGCGTCGGCTCGAAGAAGGTGCGCCCGAGGTTCGAGCGATGCCCGCCCGCAGCGACCTGCGCGCCCTTTTCGGTCGCGTCGGAGATATGCGCCTCGACCTTGGCCAGCGCGTCCGCGTTGATGAGCGGCCCGGTGGTCACGCCCGGCTCGAAGCCGTTGCCGGGGCGCAGGGTCGCAAGCCGCGCGGTCAGCTTCTCGGCGAAGGTGTCATAGACCCCGGCCTGCACGTAGATCCGGTTCGCGCAGACGCAGGTCTGCCCGTTATTGCGGAACTTCGCGATCATCGCACCGTCGACCGCAGCATCGAGATCGGCATCGTCGAAGACGAGGAAGGGCGCGTTGCCGCCCAGCTCCAGGCTGATCTTCTTCACCGTCTCCGCCCCTTGGCGCATCAGGATCTTGCCCACGCGGGTCGAGCCCGTGAAGGTGATTTTGGCGACCTTGGGATTGGCGCAGAGCTCTTCGCCCATGCCCGCCGCATCGACGCCGGGGATGATGTTGAAGACACCCGCCGGGATGCCCGCGCGCTCGGCCAGCACGGCCATCGCGAGGGCCGAGAGCGGCGTCAGTTCGGAGGGGCGTCCGACGAAGGTGCAGCCCGCTGCCAGCGCCGGGGCCAGCTTGCGCGCGATCATCGCGTTGGGGAAGTTCCACGGCGTGATCGAGCCCACCACGCCCACGGGCTGACGGATCACGAGGATGCGCTTGTCGCGCTGGTGGCCGGGGATCACGTCGCCATAGACGCGCTTGGCCTCTTCGGCGAACCATTCGAGGAAGCTTGCGCCATAGGCGATCTCTCCCTTGGCCTCGGCCAGCGGCTTGCCCATCTCGGCGGTCAGGATCGCGGCGAGGTCGTCCTGATTTTCCATCATCAGGTCGTGGAAGCGGCGCAGGTAGCCCGCGCGCTCCTTGCCGGTGAGCGCGGCCCAGTCCGGTTTCGCGGCATGGGCGGCCTCGATCGCGGCGCGCGTGGCGTCCACGTCGAGATCGGTCACCTCGGCGACGGTCTCGCCGGTCGCAGGATCCTGCACGGCGAAGCGCTTTGCGCCCTCGATCCACTCGCCATTCACATAGGCGCGGGTCTCCAGCAGGCTCGGGTCGTTCAGCTTGAGCATATCAGCCCTCCTTCGCGGCGGTCATCGCCTCTTCGAGGATGTCGAGCGCCTTGGCCATCTGGTCGTCGGGAATGGTGATCGGCGCGAGGAAGCGGATCACGTTGCCATAGACGCCGCAGGTCAGCAGCAGCAGACCGCGGTTGAGCGCTTCGACACGGATACGCTGGGTCAGCGCTGCATCGGGTTTGCCGTCCGTCATCAGCTCGACCGCGACCATGAAGCCGGGGCCGCGGATCTCGGCGATCTCCGGCATGTTGGCGCGGATCGCCTCCAGACGCTGCTTGAGACGCGAGCCGAGCTCGTTGGCGCGGGCGCAGAGGTCTTCTTCCTCGATCACGTCGAGCACCGCGTTCCCGGCAGCGATACCCAGCGGGTTGCCGCCATAGGTGCCGCCCAGACCGCCCGGGTTCGCCGCGTCCATGATTTCGGCGCGACCGGTCACTGCCGCGATCGGAAGACCGCCGCCCAGACCTTTCGCCATCGTGGTGACGTCGGCCGCCACGTCGTAGGCGTCCATGGCGAACAGCGTGCCGGTGCGCGCGAAGCCGGTCTGCACCTCGTCGGCGATCATCACGATGCCATGCTCGTCGCAGAAGGCGCGCAGGCGTTTCACGAAATCATGCGGCGCCGGGTTGAAGCCGCCTTCGCCCTGTACGGGCTCGAAGATCACCGCGGCGAGGCGCGTGGGGTCGAGGTCGGTTTTGAACAGGCTCTCCATCGCGGCGAAGCTGTCCTCGGTCGACACGCCATGCAGCGCGTTCGGGAAGGGGACGTGGAACACGTCGGGCATCATCGCACCGAAGCCCGCCTTGTAGGGCGCGACCTTGCCGGTGAGCGTCATCGTCATGAAGGTCCGGCCGTGGAATCCGCCGCTGAACGCGATGACCGCGTTACGGCCCGTGTAGGCGCGAGCAATCTTGATCGCGTTCTCGACCGACTCCGCGCCGGTGGTGACGAAGATCGACTTCTTGTCGAAATCGCCCGGCACCTTTTCGTTGAGCCGCTCGGCGAGGCGCACATAGGGCTCGTAGGGCATCACCTGATGGCAGGTATGGGTGAAGGCGTCGAGCTGGGCTTTCACCGCCTCGATGACTTTCGGGTGGCGGTGGCCGGTGTTCACCACCGCGATCCCGGCGGCGAAATCGATCAGTTCGCGGCCATCGGCATCGGTGACGGTGGCGTTCTCGGCGGAGACGGCGAAGTTCTGGGTCTGCACACCCACGCCCCGGGCAAGGGCGGCGGCGCGGCGGGTTTCGAGGTCGGCATTGCTGGACATGGGCACTCCTCAGGGGCTGGAGAATCACGGAATGATGTGACGCTAGTGTTTAACGGATAACTGTGCAATGTTTAGTTTGTTAAACGCATGGCGAAGGTGCGCGCGCTGGAAATCCGCCCGGCCGCACTCTAGAACAGGCACAGGACAGGAGGCTTGCGGTGAGCGAATTCGACGTGGGCGGACGGCTTCGGGCGATCCGCGAGGACAAGGGATTGTCGCAGCGCGAGCTGGCGCAGCGGTCGGGCGTGACCAATGGGCTGGTCTCGCTAATCGAGCGTAACAAGACTTCTCCCTCGATCACCTCGCTGCGCAAGATCCTCGAAATCCTCGAGACGACGCTCGCGGAGTTCTTCGACAGCGATACGCCCTCCGAGCCCGGCAAGTTCGTCTTCCGGCATTCCGAGCTCACCGAGATCAACCCGGGCCGGATCTACCGCTCGGGCGGTGCGGCGCTCGATGCGCTTTCGCTCAAGCGGGCGGGCAAGTCAGGGCAGACCAACATTCTGCTGCTCTACGAGACCTATGAGCCCGGCGCCGATACCGGGGCGGAGGCCTATGCCCATGAGGGCGAGGAGGGCGGTTTCGTCATCGAGGGCGAGTTGCTGCTGACGGTGGGCGAGACCACCGAGCTGTTGCGCGCGGGCGATGCCTACCTGTTCGACAGCCGCCTGCCGCACCGGTTCCGGAACGTGGCCAAGGCGCGTTGCGTGGTGGTCTCGGCCGCGACCCCGCCGACTTTCTGAGCGGTGCTCTCAGTAATACGTCCGCTCTTTCAGGTCGCTCTCGGCCATCATTTTTTCGCAGGCCGCGAGGAAGGCGGCTTCCGCGCTCGACTGCTTTCGCTGCCGATTGGTGAGCAGGTAGATATTCACCATCGGCAACCCGTCATAGGGCGGCAACTGGCGTAGCCGACCCGACTCGACGTCGCGATGCGCGACATGCAGCGGCAGCGCCCCGATCCCGATGCCGGCCACGATCATCCGGCGCAGTTCGTGCAGGTTCGAAGACACCCCGCGCCAGCTCGGGGCGAGCTTGGCCCGCGCACGCAGCAGCGAAACCGGGTGAAGCGGGCCGTCCTCGGTCTCGGTCTGGAACGACACCGAGGTCTCGCCTTCGATTTCGGCGAGGGTGATGTCCTCGCGGTCAAAAAGGGGATGGCGCGTGCCGCAGAACAATCCGAAATACTCGCGGTAGAGCACCTGCGCGCGGAGGTTTTCGGGCGTCTTGTGAAGCAGGCAAATCCCCAGGCTCGCCCGATTCTGTTGCACCCGGTTCACCACTTCCTCGCTCTCGGCCACCGTCATCGAGAAGGTCACCTTCGAATGTTCGGTGGCGAAATCATGCAGCACCGCATCGTAGTGATCCGAGATCACATGCGAGGTCGTCGTGATCGCGATATGGCCGCGCAGCTCCTCCGCGCCGGTCTCCAGCAGGGAGGGGATCTGCGACACCGCGCCGAAGATCTTGGCGCATTCCTGATAGAGCAGGTTGCCCGCCCTAGTGACCTTGAATTCATTGGGTTTTCGGATGATCAGCTCGTGGCCGGTGCGTTCCTCCAGCCGCTTGAGCGCGGCCGAAATCGTGGGCTGTTTAAGCCCCAGAAGATAGGCCGCCCGGGAGATGCCCCGCTGCTCCACCACCACCATGAAAGTGCGCAGAAGGTTCCAGTCGAGATGCCAGGGGAAACGTTGTTCGTAGGGCTTGACCATAGCCTAGATCTATATTGAAGATTTCTATTATTTATTTGCGCAATGGCGGTCGCCATGCAAGCGTTTCCGTCAACGAGGCTCTGGAAGGGGCGCTCGCCGTGGCGGGACGCGCCGGAAACAAGGCCGCCCGCAGTCATGACCAACAGGAGAAATCCATGACCAACCGCAGAACCGTTCTCAAAACCATCCTCGGGGCTGGCTCGCTCGCAGCGACCGGCATTTCGCTGCCCAGCCTCGCCGCGGCTGACGAGCTGGAGAGCCTCAAGGACAAGGGCGTGATCCGGATCGCCATGTCGGGCGCTTACCCGCCCTTCAACTTCATCAACGATTCGAACGAGGTCGTGGGCTTCGACCCGGCCATCGGCGAGGAGATCGCCAAGCGCATGGGGCTGAAGACCGAGATCGTGACGACCGCGTGGGACGGGATCATCGGCGGTCTGCTGGCCAACAAATACGACGCCATCGTCGGCTCGATGTCGATCACGCCCGAGCGCGAGAAGGTCGTCGATTTCGTCGGTCCTTACTACACGACGAAGCGCGCGATCTTCGTGCTGCCCGACAGCCCGATCAAATCCGTTGCCGACCTGAAGGACGTGACTGTCGGCGTGACTCTGGGCGAGACGCACGAAGAGTGGGCGCGTGAGCAAGGCTATGACGTGAAGACCTACAAAGGTCTGCCCGAGCTGATCCTCGAGCTTCAGAACGGTCGTGTCGACGCGATCATCAACGACTCGATCGCGGCGATCCTCGCGATGAAGAAGAACGATTACAAATACCGCATTCTCGACGATCTGAAGACCGACGCGATCGGTGCGGGCATCGCCATCCGCAAGGGCAATCCCGAGCTGAAAGACGCGATGCAGAAGGCGCTCGATTCCATGATGGAAGACGGCACCTATGAGAAAATCGCGATGAAGTGGATCGGCGCTGACATCCGCTGATCGGCGCGATCCAAGGAATGGTGGGCAGTCCGTCGTCTGACGGCTGCCCCGCCACACCCCAAACTTCGATGGATTCCCGAAAGGACACCGAACGGATGACCGCCGACTATGGAAAGCTGACTTGGGAGCAGGTCCGTGACGCGGATAAGGATCGTGTGGTGATCCTGAATGTTTCTGCAACGGAAGATCACGGGCCGCATATGCCGCTCGATACCGATACGGTTCTGGGAATGGCGGTGGCTAATGGCGTTGCCGAAGCCGCGCCCGACGAAGTTTTCGTCATGCCCGCGATCCCCTATGGCTTCAACGAGCATCACAAGGACTTTCCGGGGGTCATCTGGATTCAGCCGGAGACGCTGATCAATTTCGTCTGCGACGTGACGGAGTCCCTCGCGCATCACGGCTTCCGCCGGATCCTGCTGCTGAACTCGCACGGGTCGAACCACCCGATCCTCGATCTCGCTGCGCGCAAGACGGTCATCCGCACCGGCATCATCTGTGTTTCGGCGTCCTATTGGAACTTGTGCAGCGACCGAATTCAGGGCCTGCGCAAATCCGAAGTGGGCGGCATTGCCCATGCCGGAGAATTCGAAGCTGCGATGTACAAGCATCTGCACCCCGAGCTTGTCGATCTCGACAAGGCCGAGTGTCAGAACCTGCACGATCCCGACACCAAATTCTTCAATCTCGATTTGGCGGCCGGTGGTGGCAAGGCGATGCTGATGCGCTGGTGGTCCTCTGTGTCACCCGACGGCACGATGGGTGATCCAACCGTCGCCGATGCCGAGACGGGCAAGGCGTTTCTGGAAGCGGCGATCGAGGAGACGACAGCGCTCGTGCGCGAGATGCGCGCGCTGCCCATCCTGTCCCGCCGCGATCATCATTAAGGGGAATGCCGTGGATATCGAACTAATCCTCAAGGTCTATCCGTACTTCCTGAAAGCCGCCGTGATCACGGTCGAACTTTCGGTTCTGACCATCGTGCTGGGGCTCATCTGCGGGGCACTTGGCGCAGCATCCCGGCTTTCGCGTTTTGCCATTCTGCGCTTCATCGGGGCGGCCTATGTCAGCTTCTTTCGTGGCACGCCCGCGCTGATCCAGCTGTTTCTGCTTTATTTCGGCGGCCCGCAGATCGGCATCCAGCTCGATGCCTTTCAGGCCGGTGTGATCGGGCTGGGCGTCAATATCGGGGCCTACATGACCGAGACGATGCGCGGTGCGATCGTCGCGGTCGACCGGGGCCAGACCGAGGCCGCCCGGACGCTGGGTCTGTCGAAGGCGCAGGCGTTCCGAAAGGTGACGTTGCCGCAGGCGCTGCGGCTGATGATCCGCCCGCTCGGCGTGAATATCAACGCACAGATCAAGGGCACGGCGCTCGTCTCCGCGATCTCGGTGGTGGAGCTGACCTATACCGCGCAACGCTACATCGGTTCGACCTACAAGCCGTTCGAGATGTTTTTCCTCGCGGGGGTTCTCTACCTCATCATCATCACCGCGGTGGGTAAGGGCGTGTCGTTCCTCGACCGCAAGGTGCGCATCCAATGAGCCGTGCATCCGCCCTCGTTTCCCGCCCGCAAGAGAAGGAGTGAGCCATGGGTCTCGATTTCTCCGTCATCCCGCCTTTCTACGGCACGCTCCTGCTGGGTGTCCTGTGGACCATCGCCATCACCGCCGCCTCGGCCCTGCTGAGCTTCTTCGGGGGTATCCTGCTCGCGGTGATCGCGCTTTATGCGCCTGCCATCATCCGCCTGCCGGTGCGCTTCATCGCCTGGCTCTTCATGGGCACGCCGCTGCTGCTGCAACTCTTCCTGATCTATTTCGGGCTGGTGCAGATCGGTATCGACCTTCCGGCCTTCGTGGCAGGTGTGATCGGCCTCGGCTTCCACTTCGCCGTCTATAACTCCGAGCTGATCCAGACCGCGATGCTCGCGGTGGACAAGGGTCAGATGGAGGCCGCGCGCACGCTGGGCCTGTCGCGCAGGCAGGCGCTCGTCAAGGTCGTGGTGCCGCAGGCGGTGCGCGACGTGCTGCCGCCCATCGGCAATAACATGATCGCGCTTCTGAAAGACTCGGCGCTGGTCTCGGTGATCGGGGTGTCGGAACTGACGCTCTCGGCGCAGCGCGCAATCGGCCAGACCTACCGCGCCTTCGAGTTCTACGCGGCCGCTGCCGTCCTCTACTACATCATCAATCTCGGCATGGAGGCGGTGATCCGCTGGTTCGAGAACCGCAACCGCCTCTATCGCTGATCCGGGAGATATCGACATGACAGAGAAAAAATCCTTCGTCGAAATCCGTCACGCCCAGAAATCCTACGGCACGCTGGAAGTGCTCAAGGACATCTCGCTCAACGTGGAGCGTGGCCAGATCGTCGCGATCATCGGGCCCTCGGGCTCGGGGAAATCCACGCTGCTGCGCGCCATCAACGATCTCGACCCGCTCACCGGCGGCGAGGTTTGGCTCGACGGGGTGCAGGTGAATAAGTCCCTGCCGCACAACCAGTATGAGAAGCACATCAACCAGATGCGTCAGGACATCGGCATGGTGTTCCAGCACTTTAACCTATTCCCGCATCTCAGCGTTCGGGACAACGTGACGATGGCGCCGAAGCTGCTGAAGAAGATCTCCGACAAGGAGGCCAACAAGCTCGCCGAAGAGCAGCTCGATCACGTCGGCATGCTGGAGCGGATCGACTATTACCCGGCGCAGCTTTCGGGCGGTCAGAAGCAGCGTGTGGCCATTGCCCGCGCGCTCGCGATGAAGCCGAAACTGATGCTGTTCGACGAAGCCACCTCGGCGCTCGATCCCGAGCTGGTGGAAGAGGTGAACCTGGTCATGAAGAAGCTCGCGCAAGAGCACATGACCATGATCATCGTCACCCACGAGATGGATTTCGCCGCCTCGGTCTGCGACCGCGTGCTGTTCATGGACAAGGGCGTCGTGGTCGAAGAGGGCCCGCCCGAGCAGGTCTTCAAGAACCCGACCCAGGAACGGACCCGGAATTTCCTGCGCAAACATCTCGAAGGTGCAAAATGACGGCTGAAAAGTCTCACCTGTTCTACCAGTCGCGCCAGCCGCGGCCCTTCCTCGAACGCTCCGAGGGAATCTACCACTACGACGAGAACGGGAAACGCTACATCGACGGTTCCTCGGGGGCGATGGTCTCCAATATCGGCCATTCCAATCCGCGCGTGCTGGAGAAGATGAAGGCGCAGATGGACCGTTCGACCTTCGGCTACCGGCTGCATTTCCGCACGCACCCCTCCGAGGATCTCGCGGCACGGGTCGCCGCGCGGATGCCCGAAGGGCTCGACAAGGTGTTCTTCGTGTCCGGCGGCTCCGAGGCGGTCGAAACCGCGATCAAGCTCGCACGCCAATACGCCGTCACGCAGGGCGAGGAGAGCCGCTACAAGGTGATCTCGCGGCTGCCCTCCTATCACGGTGCGACGATGGGCTCGTTGAGTGTGACCGGCAGCCCGCTCTTCACCGGGAAATTCGCGCCGATGTTCACGGAGATGCCGAAGATCCCGGCGCCGACCTGCTACCTCGACCGCGACAACCTCACAGAGGAAGAACGCGGCATCAAATATGCCGAGATGCTGCGCGAGAAGATCGAGGCGGAGGGCCCCGAGACGGTGCTCGCCTTCCTGATGGAGCCGGTGGGCGGAGCCTCGACCGGCGCGCTCGTGGCGCCTGACAGCTATTACACCCGCGTGGCCGAGATCTGCCGCGAATACGGCATCCTGCTGATCTACGATGAGGTGATGACCGGGGCCGGGCGCACCGGCAAGTTCCTCGCGGCCGAGCATTGGGGGATCACCCCCGACATCGTCGCGCTCTCGAAAGGGTTCGGGGCGGGCTACGCGCCGCTGGGCGCCGTGGTCGCGCGTCACGACATGGTCGAGGCGCTGCTCGACGCGGGCGGCTTCCTGCATGGCTTCACCTATGCGGGCAACCCGCTGGCCTGCGCGGCCGGTCTCGCGGTGCTCGACGAGTTGGAAGAGCAGGACTTGATCGGCAATGCCGCGCGGATGGGCGATGTTCTCAAGGCCCGGCTGACCGGTCTGATGGACCGCTATCCCTTCATCGGCGACGTGCGCGGCAAGGGCCTGCTGCTGGCGTTCGAACTGGTCTCGGACCGCGAGACGATGAAGGTTCTGCCGAAAGAGTGGAACGCCCATACCGAGCTGGTCGAACTGGCCTATGAGCGCGGTCTCATCATCTATTCGCGTCGCACGCGGGGCGGCTACGAGGGCGACCATTTCCTCGTCTGCCCGCCGCTGATCGTGACCGAGGCGCAGATCGACGAGATCATGGCGATCCTCACCGACGCGCTCGATACCTTCGCCGCCAATCACGACCTGCCGGTGGTCGAGGAGGTCAGCGCATGAAGCTGCCCGACAAATCCATCGCGATGGAAGAGGTAGTGGCGCAGATCCCCGACGGCGCCACGGTGCTGGTGGGCGGCTTCGGCGTGCCCGGCACCCCCTTCGCGCTGCTGCGCGAGCTGGCCCGTCAGGGGCAGCGCGACCTCGTGCTGGTCAAGAACGACGCCAACGAGGCGGGCATGGGCATCGACCACCTGATCGCGGGCGGTCAGGTGCGCAAGCTGATCGTCACCCATCTCGGCCTCAACGCCAACGCCATCGCGGCGATGAACGAGGGCCGGATGGAGGTCGAGTTCTGCGCGCAGGGCATCCTCGCCGAGCGTATCCGTGCCGGCGGCGCGGGGCTTGGCGCGATCCTCACCGATATCGGCATCGACACCGAATTGGCGCAGGGCAAGCAGGTGGTCGAGATGAATGGCCGTCCGATGCTGGTCGAACCGGCTCTGCGTGGCGATGTGGCGCTGGTCCATGCCGCGCGCGCCGATTGCTTCGGCAACCTCGCCTATGCCGCCACCGCGCGCAATTTCAACCCGCTCATGGCGATGGCCGCGACCCGCGTGATCGCCGAGACCGAAGAGCTGCTGCCGCTGGGCGGGATCGACCCGGACGCGGCCGAGAGCCCCGGCGCCTTCATCGACCACGTCGTGAAACTCGACGCGATTTCGGAGGAGTATGGCATTGTCAGACGCTAGATCCCGCATGGTGGCCCGTGCCGCGCGCGAAATCGCGCCCGGCATGGTCGTGAACCTGGGCATCGGCCTGCCCACCAAGGTGGTCAACCATCTGCCCGCCGACTTCCCCGTCTGCCTGCATTCGGAAAACGGGCTAACCGGGATCGGGCCGACGCTGCCGCCCGAGCGCGCCGACCGCAATCTTATCGACGCGGGCGGGGCCTATGTCTCCACGATCCCCGGCTCGGCCTTTTTCGACAGCGCGGTGAGCTTCGCGCTGGTGCGCTCGGGGCGGCTCGACCTGACGCTGCTGGGCGCCTTCGAGGTCGCGCAGAACGGCGATCTGGCGAACTGGAAGATCCCGGGCAAGTTCTCGCCCGGCGCAGGCGGCGCGATCGAACTGGCGCAGAAGGCGCGCCGCGTCGTCGTGATGACCACCCATTGCGACCGCAAGGGCAACCCGAAGCTGCTCGAGACCTGCTCGCTGCCGCTGACCGCGAAGGGGCGCGTGGCGCGGATCTATACCGACATGGCGGTCGTGGACGTGACCGCGCAGGGCTTCGCGCTGGTCGAACTGGCCGAGGGCATCTCCGAGACGGAGATCCGCGAGGCGACCGGCGCACCCCTTGCGCTGCCGCAAGGCGACATTCCCAGATTCTGAGGCACCACATGGATACCGAGCTGAAAACCCGCATCCTCTCGGCGGTCGACGCCGCATTCGACGACGAGACCGCGTTTCTCTCCGAGCTGACCTCGCACCCCTCCACCCGTGGGCAGGAGCAGAGCGCGCAGGACTTCATGGCCGCCGCCCTCGACGAGCGCGGCTACGAGGTGGACCGATGGCAGATCGACGTCGACAAGATTCGCGACATGCCGGGCTTCTCGCCGGTGATGGGCGATTACGAGGATGCGGTGAACGTGGTGGGCACCCATCGCAGCCAATCGCGCAAGGGCCGCTCGCTCATCCTCAATGGTCATATCGACGTGGTGCCTGCGGGCCCGCTGGATATGTGGGATGCGCCGCCGTTCGAGCCGCATGTCGCCGATGGCTGGCTCTATGGGCGCGGTGCGGGCGACATGAAGGCGGGGCTGGTGTCGAACCTCTTCGCGCTCGACGCGCTGCGCAAGGCAGGCTTCGCCCCCGGTGCGGACGTGTTCTTCCAATCCGTCGTGGAAGAGGAATGCACTGGCAATGGCGCGCTGGCCTGCCTTGAGCGCGGCTACCGCGCCGACGCCGCGCTGATCCCCGAACCGTTCGAGGAAAAGCTTGTGGGCGCGCAGCTCGGCGTTGTCTGGGCGCAGGTGCACCTGAAGGGTCTGCCCACGCATGTGGCCTATGCCGGCACCGGCGCCAATGCGATCGAGGCCGCGATCCCGCTGATCGAGGCGCTGCACGGGCTGGAGGAACGCTGGAACGCGCCGGGCTGCCGGCACGGTGATTTCGGCCATGTCCATCACCCGATCAACCTCAATATCGGCAAGATCCAGGGCGGCGACTGGGCGTCCTCCGTCCCGGCATGGTGTATCTTCGACATGCGCATCGCGATCTATCCGGGTCAGGACATCGCCGCCGCGCGCGCCGAGATCACCGAGACCATCATGGATGCCGCGCGCTCCAACGCCTTCCTGAAGAACTCCTTGCCGGAGATCGTCTGGCACGGCTTCATGGCCGAGGGCTACGCGCTTTCCGATGACCACTCCGCCACGTCGAAGGCCGCGATCGGCGCCCTCGAAGGGGCGCATCGCAGCGTCAACGAGAGCGATCTCGACCGCGTGGCGATCACCGCGACCACCGATGCCCGCTTCTTTGGGCTCTATGCCGACACGCCCGCGCTGGTCTACGGGCCGCGCGCCGAGGCGATCCACGGCTTCAACGAGCGCGTCGAGCTGGAAAGCATCCGTCGCATCACCCAGAGCACCGCCCTGTTCATCGCGGACTGGTGCGGGCTCGAAACCATCTGAGGATTCCAATGCGCGACGCTGTCATCGTCTCCACCGCCCGCACGCCGATCGGCAAGGCCTATCGCGGGGCGTTCAACAATCTCGAAGGCCCGGCGCTGGCCGCCCATGCCGTGCGCGCCGCCGTTTCCCGAGCAGGGCTCGAGGGCAGCGAGATCGCCGATGCGATCTTCGGCTCCGCCCTCACGCAGGGCTCCACCGGCGTCAACGTGGCGCGCCATATCGCGCAGGCTTCAGGCCTGCCCGATAGCGTGGCGGGCGTCACGCTGGACCGTCAATGCGCCTCGGGGCTCAACGCCATCGCGACGGCGGCCCATGGCGTGATGACGGGCGAGATGGACGTGGCGCTTGCGGGCGGGCTCGACTCGATCTCGCTGGTGCAGAACGAGCATTGGAACGGCTATCGCTATCGCAGCCCCGGTGTGCCCGACGCCTATTACATGTCGATGATCGAGACGGCGGAGGTCGTGGCCGAGCGCTATGGCGTGACCCGCGAAGCGCAGGATGCTTATGCGCTGCAAAGCCAGACGCGCACCGCCGCCGCGCAGGAGGCGGGCCGTTTCGACGCCGAGATCATCCCGGTCGAGGCGGTGAAGCTGGTGAAGGACAAGGCTACGGGCGAGGTCTCGGAGCAGTCGGTGCGGCTGGAGCGCGACGAGTGCAACCGTCCGCAGACCACGCTGGAGGGGCTTCAAGGGCTCAAGCCGGTGCTGGGGCCCGATAAATGCGTGACCGCAGGCAACGCGAGCCAGCTCTCCGACGGCGCCTCGGCCTGTGTGGTGATGTCCGCCGAGGAAGCCGCGCGGCGCGGGCTGGAGCCGCTGGGCGCGTTCCGGGGCATGGCGGTTGCGGGCTGTGCGCCTGACGAGATGGGCATCGGCCCGGTCTTCGCGATCCCGCGCCTGTTGGAGCGCGCGGGGCTTTCCATCGACGATATCGACCTGTGGGAGATCAACGAGGCCTTCGCCTCGCAGCTCCTCTATTGCCGCGACCGGCTGGGCATTCCCGACGACAAGCTCAACGTCAATGGCGGCGCGATCTCGATCGGCCACCCCTATGGCATGTCGGGTGCGCGCATGGCGGGCCATATCCTGCTGGAAGGCAAGCGCCGCGGCGCGCGCTACGGCGTCGTGTCGATGTGCATCGGCGGCGGGCAGGGGGCTGCGGGCCTGTTCGAGATCTTCTGAAGAAAACGAGCCGGGCGTCCTTCGTGACGCCCCGTTCCGCTTTCCCTTCGCGTGACCCGCGTTATCGTGGGCGCGCGACAAAGAGGGAGGCGCGTTTTCCAGATGGTGTTCAAGGTTATCCGGTACGAGGTCGAAGAGCAGGTCGCGGTGATCACGCTCAATCGGCCCGATGTGATGAACGCGCTCAACGCGCAGATGCGCGCGGAAATCCTCGAGGCGGTGAAACGCGCCGAGGATGAGGCACGGGTGATCGTGCTGACCGGCGCGGGGCGCGCTTTCTGTTCGGGGCAGGATCTGGGCGATGGCGTCTCGGCGGCGGGGCTCGATCTGGAGCGGGTGCTACGCGACGAATACGAGCCGATGCTCAAGGCGATCTATGAGAGCCCGCTGCCGGTAGTCTCCGCAGTGAACGGGCCTGCGGCAGGGGCGGGGGCGAATATCGCGCTGGCCGCCGATGTGGTCATCGCCTCGGAAGCGGCGAGCTTCATTCAGGCCTTCACGCGGATCGGACTGATGCCGGATGCGGGCGGCACCTATTGGCTGCCGCGTCAGGTGGGATTTGCCCGCGCGATGGGCATGGCGCTGTTTGCCGACAAGATCTCGGCTCGGCAGGCGGCTGACTGGGGCATGATCTGGGAAGCGATTGCCGAGGTCGATTTCGACCATCACTGGCGCGCCCGGGCGGCGCATCTGGCCAATGGACCGACGGCGGCCTATCGCGCCGTGAAGCGCTCGCTGCGCGAGGGCTACAGCAATGATCTGTCGACCCAGCTGGAACTGGAGGCGGAGCTGCAGGGCAGCCTCGGCCAGAGCCATGATTTCCGCGAAGGCGTGACCGCGTTCCTCGAGAAGCGCGCGCCGAAATTCGAGGGGCGCTGAGCGCCTCGCGGCCTTGCCAAGTCGCCGCGCCCGCGCTAGCCAGAGCGCGCTGCGGGCGTGGCGAAATGGTAGACGCACGGGACTTAAAATCCCTTGGGCATTGCCCGTGCCGGTTCGAGTCCGGCCGCCCGTAGCCTTTTCGGCGAAAATGTGAGCTAACGTGAGGCTGTCCGGGCATGGGCGTGCCACCGCTTTGCCAATCGAGGCTTGCCCGCTGACCTCCCGCCCCCTAAACCCTTGAACCAAGCAAGGGAGAATTCATGGCTCGCAGACCGACGGGACCGGCCGATGACCGGCCGAAGACGAAGAAGATCGGCGCGCTCAAGGGGCTCGGCCCCTTCATCGCACCTTACAAGGGACTTGCCTTCGGGGCGTTGCTGGCGCTGATCGCCACCGCTTCGATCTCGCTGATCCTGCCGCTCGCGGTGCGCCGCGTGGTGGACGGGTTCCAGCAAGGCGCGGCGCTGCTCGATCAGTATTTCTTCGCCGCTCTGGTCATCGCGGGGCTGCTCGCGCTCGGGACGGGGCTGCGCTACTACCTCGTGACGCGCTTCGGCGAACGGGTCGTGGCCGATATCCGCAAGGCGGTGTTCGGCCGGGTGATCTCGATGAGCCCGGCCTTCTTCGAGCGGATCCTGACTGGCGAAATCATCTCGCGCATCACCACCGACACGACGCTGATCCTGTCGGTGATCGGGTCCTCGGTCTCGGTGGCGCTTCGCAACGTGCTGATCCTGATCGGCGGGTTGATCATGCTCTTGTTCACCTCGGCCAAGCTGACCGGGCTGGTGCTCCTGGTGGTGCCGGTGGTCGTGGTGCCGATCGTGGTTCTGGGTCGTCGCCTGCGGGTGCTGGGCCGCGAGAACCAGGACTGGATCGCGAATTCGTCGGGCTCTGCTTCGGAGTCGCTTCTGGCCGCGCAAACCGTGCAGGCTTTCACCCATGAGGCGATCACCCGCGAGAAATTCTCCGACGTCACCGAGAAGGCTTACCGGTCCGCCAAGAAGCGGATCGGCACGCGCGCGGTGATGACCGTGATCGTGATCTTCCTCGTCTTCGCAGGCGTCGTGGGCGTGCTGTGGATCGGGGCGCGCGATGTACGCGGTGGCGAAATGAGCGTGGGCGAGCTGGTGCAGTTCGTGATCTACGCGGTGATGGTCGCGGGCTCTGTCGGCGCGCTGTCGGAAATCTGGTCCGAGTTGCAGCGGGCGGCAGGCGCGACCGAGCGTCTGGTGGAACTGCTGCAAAGCGAGGATTCGGTGAAAGACCCCGAGCATCCGGTGCCGCTGCCGCTGCCCGCAACCGGCGCGATCCGCTTCGAGGATGTGAGCTTCCATTACCCGTCGCGGCCGCAGGCCTCCGCGCTCGATCATGTCGATCTCGACATCGCGCCGGGCGAGACCGTGGCGCTGGTCGGCCCGTCGGGCGCGGGCAAGACGACCGTCGTGCAGCTGATCCAGCGGTTCTGGGACCCCGAGACCGGCAAGGTGACGATCGACGGCTACGACCTGCGCGACATGGCGCGGCACGATTTCCGTCAGGCGATCGCGCTGGTGCCGCAGGATCCGGTCGTCTTCGCGGCTTCGGCCCGCGAAAACATCCGCTTCGGCCGTCCCGATGCGAGCGACCGCGAAGTCGAAGAAGCTGCGCGCGCGGCCCATGCTTATGACTTCCTCGAAGCGTTGCCCGAAGGGTTCGACACTTATGTGGGTGAACGCGGCGTGATGCTTTCGGGCGGTCAGAAGCAGCGTATCGCGATTGCGCGGGCGATCCTGCGCGACGCGCCGATCCTGCTGCTGGACGAGGCGACCTCGGCGCTGGACGCAGCCTCCGAACGCGAAGTGCAGGCGGCCGTCGATCAGCTGGCCAAGACCCGCACCACGGTGATCGTGGCGCACCGTCTGGCCACCGTGAAGAAGGCCGACCGGATCGTCGTCTTCGAGGACGGCAAGATCGTCGCGCAAGGCACGCATGACAGCCTCGTCTCCGAAGGCGGTCTTTATGCCGAACTCGCGAGGCTGCAATTCACCGAAGGGGCGTGACGGGGCGTTCGCGCCTTTTCACCTTGAACCCGGACGCTTGTTTCCCCACGTCAGAATTTGCGTGACGTGACGTTTTGGCGGCGGCGTAACTCTTGCCGTGGCGGGCGCTTTTGCCGCATCCTGCGCATGGCCCGTCAGTGGAGGAACGCGGCGGCCGCTGGAGGAGACTAATGCAGAAATTCGCGACAGTTGCCGACCGTGATGCGGTCGAGGCCGAGAAACCCTGGGAGGCGCGCAACCGCCCCGAAACGCTTTACGGCTTTCTGAGCGAGACCGCCAAGGCCCATGGCGATCGTCCGGCCCTGTCATTCCAGATCATGTCCGGCCCGACCGACAAAGCGGAGACGCTGAGCTGGTCGCAACTGCACGGCAAGGTCACGCAGGCGGCGAACCTGCTGCGCCATCTAGGCGTGGGGCCGACCGACACGGTGGCCTACCTGCTGCCGAATTCGCTCGAGACCGCGACGGTGCTTCTGGCAGGCGCGACGGCCGGGATCGTGAATCCGATCAACCCGCTTCTGGATGCCGAGCAGATTGGTGCGATCCTGCGCGAGACCAAGGCGAAGGTTCTGGTGACGCTGAAGGCGTTCCCAAAGACCGACGTGGCGCAGAAGGCGGCTGAAGCCGTGCGCCTTGCGCCCAATGTCGAGGCCGTTCTGGAGGTCGATCTCAATCGCTATCTCTCGCCGCCGAAAAGCTGGATCGTGCCCTTCATTTGCCCCAAGACCGAGGTGAAGCACAACGCGAAGGTGATGAGCTTCAACGGCGAAGCCAGCAAGATGCCCGGCGACCGGCTGATGTTCGACGATCCCAACGAGGATCGCGTCGCGGCTTATTTCCACACCGGCGGCACGACGGGCATGCCCAAGGTCGCGCAGCACAAATATTCCGGCATGATCTATAATGGCTGGCTCGGCGGGCGGCTCCTGTTCAAGCAAGACGACGTGATGATGTGCCCGCTGCCGCTGTTCCACGTCTTCGCGGCCTATCCGATCCTGATGTCGGCCATCGCGAGCGGCGCGCATGTCATCTTCCCGACCCCTGCGGGCTATCGCGGGGAGGGCGTGTTCGACAATTTCTGGAAGCTGATCGAGCGCTGGCAGGTGACCTTCCTGATCACCGTGCCGACCGCTGTGTCCGCGATGGTGCAGCGCAAGGTCGATGCCGATATCTCCTCGCTGCGGATCGCGCTCTCGGGCTCGGCCCCGCTGCCGATCGAGCTTTACAACCGCTTCAAGGCGGCGACCGGGGTCGAGATCGCGGAAGGCTACGGTCTGACCGAGGCGACCTGTCTGGTGTCGGTCAACCCGGTGGACGGGATGAAGAAGGTGGGGTCGGTCGGGATCCCGATGCCCTATACCCATGTGCGGATCCTCAAGAAGCGCAACGGCACGTTCGATGAATGCGCGCGCGACGAGGTCGGCGAGATCTGCGTCGCCAATCCGGGCGTCTTCGAGGGCTCGACCTATACCGAGCCGGACAAGAACCACGACCTGTTCGCCGAGGAGCGTTTCCTGCGTACCGGCGATCTGGGCCGTATCGACGAGGACGGCTATCTCTGGATCACGGGCCGCGCGAAGGACCTGATCATCCGGGGCGGGCACAATCTCGACCCGGCAGAGATCGAGGACGCGTTGCTGAGCCACCCGGCGGTGGCCTTCGCAGGCGCGATCGGTCAGCCCGACAGCTTCGCGGGCGAGCTGCCCTGCGCCTATGTCGAGCTGGTTGCCGATGCCGAGGTGACCAACGAGGAGCTGATGGAGCATGCGCGCGCCAATATCCACGAGCGCGCCGCGGTCCCGAAATATCTCGAAGTGATGGACGAGTTGCCGAAGACGGCGGTGGGCAAGATCTTCAAGCCCGACCTGCGCAAGAAGGCGATCATCCGGGTGCTCAATGCCGAGCTGGAGACGGCAGGCATCAAGGCGCATGTCATCTCGGTCACCGAGGACAAGAAGCGCGGTCTGGTGGCGCATCTGGCGACCACGGGAGACTGCGATCAGGATGCGCTGGCCCATAAGCTGGGCGAGTTTACCGTACCGTGGGATTGGGCCCGGTAACCTCCCTCTCGCATCGCTAGCAACAATCGCGCCTCCCTCCGGGGCGGCGTTTCGATTGTGGAAACATCATGGCGGGCCATCGTGAAATTGCCCCGGTGGAGCCCCAGTGCGTCCCGATTCCGATGGTTAATGAAAGGTAACGAAGTCGTCTCCGCATCAAGAACGGGGCGACGCCATCGAGATCGAGCGTGTCATGTTGTTACCGATTGCCAGTTTTGCGAAACGCTGTCTCGCCCTTGTGGTGGCGAGCGTCCTTTATGCCTCTGCCGCGCAAGCGGTGACGGTCGATCTGATCACCAACGGTGATTTCGAGACCGGCGATCTGTCGGGCTGGAATTCGACCAGCTCTTCCTATGCAGAGGACTTCCAGATCAATAACGGGCGGTTCAATCCGCGCGGGCCGACGCGCCGCGTGGATCCGATCTCGGGCAGTTACGACGTGATGAACGAGCAAACCGGCTACGGGATTTCGACCCTGACGCAGTTCTTCACGGTCCCCGATCGGGTGATCAGCGCAAGTTTCAACTTCACCTATCAGCTCGTGAACCACTACGCGTCGGGCTTCGACGATCCCAATCAGCAGTTCCGTGTAAGCCTGATCGACGATGCGGGTGCGGTGATCTCGCAGATTTTCTCGACCCAGCCGGGCGACGCGGCGGTCCAGGGCGCGACGCCGCTGAGCTACGATCTGACCAGTTATCTGCAGGCGGGTGTGGGGTCGACGCTGGGCATCCAGTTCGATGTCGAGACGAGCTATTACTATATGAACGCCTCGCTCGACGATATTGCGATGATGGTGGAGACGCCCGCCACCGTGCCGCTTCCCGCCTCGGTCTGGATGATGCTGGCGGGGCTGGGGCTTTTCGCGGCGCTTGGCTGGTCGCGCAAAGCCCGTAATGGCGCGGATATCGCAAACTGCGACGGTCCTGTCGCGGCGTAAGAGGCCGTGAAAGCGTCCCGACAACGCCTTCGACATATCCACAACCCGCCACGTAAGCGCCTCAATTGGCCGGAAATCTCGAAGGGTGACGCCAAAACGGCGTCGATACAAAGGAGACACGAAATGCGCTGTCTGGCTGCCCTTTTTCGCCTCTTCAAGCGCCGCGAGGATCGGATTGACCTGCGGATGAAAGAACTCGGCTCGATGCCCGCACCGTGCCGCAGACGCGTATCGCCTTTCGCTGAGATGCCGAAGCCTCAGTAAAAGCACGCGCCTTAGTCAGCTACCCGTACCAGTACGAAACGCCCGAGGGTCATCCCCAGCGGGCGTTTGTTTGTCTCAAGGGGCCTGTTGCGCCGTGAGAGGGGCTCAGAAGTCGACCGCGACGCCGGGCAGGTCCAGCTCCTTCATCAGGTCGCGCACTTCCTGACGGGCTGCCACGTTGGAAATGTTGAGGCTCTCGACGCCGAGATCCTTGAGGTCCAGAAGCGTCAGCCCGCGCGGGAACAGTTCGCGGAAGATCACCCGCTCCGAGAAGCCGGGCGAGACGCGGAAGCCGATACGCTTCGAGAGCTGCTCCAGCGCCGCGCCGACCTTGCGCTTGTTGTGCATCTGCTGGGCGCCCACGCGGTTGCGCAGCACGATCCAGTCGATCGGCTTCAACCCCGCCTTCGCGCGCAGCTGCCGCGCCGACCAGACCATCTCGGAATAGATCGAGGGGCCGATCACCTTCGACGTCACCGGATCGATCCGCGCCAGCAGGTCGAAATCGATGAAACTGTCATTGAGCGGCGTGACCAGCGTATCGGCCAGCGAATGCGCGACCTGAGACAGCCGCGTATGCGAACCGGGGCAGTCGATCAGGATGAAGTCGCAGGACGGCTCCATCTCGGCCACGGCGGTGGAGAGGCGATGGTCATAAGGGTTCTCCCCCGGACCCAGCGTCGAGGCGTCCACCTCGGGCAGTTCGCGATAATCGGGGCAGGGCAGGTCGAGCCCCTCGCGATCCATATAGGCCAGCCGGTTCTCGACATAGCGCCCGAAACTGCGCTGCCGCAGATCGAGATCGAGCGCCCCCACTTTCCATCCCATGCGCGCCAAGGCGGTCGCCACATGCATCGAGGTGGTGGACTTCCCCGACCCACCCTTTTCGTTGCCCATCACGATGATATGCGCCAAGTCCCATCCCCGCTTTGTCTTGTGTCTTGTCCCTTACCAGACACTATAGATGGCAATCGGGAACTGGGGAAGGTGGCGCGCAAGGGGCGAGGTGAGATGAGGCTGGGGTGTGTGGTTTTGGTTGGGGAGAAAGGGATGCACTACCACATCTGCTGTGAGCATCGGAAAGGCTTGCACTTTCCCAAAATGCAGTAATCCTAAAGATAAGTATTTTAAGGGGCTGATGGAATGGAGTGCTATTTTGATCTTCGTTACGAAGGGCGTTGGGCCGATCGAAACGGTATCGAGTTTTACGATGTAGCCCAAGCACTGATCGGATTTGAGCGCGTTATCGGATTGACCACCCATCTACTTTTAAATGGAAAGGTTCTAGTTCAATCGCCCTCTAAACATGGTTTTAGCTTGGTCGCTCTTCCTGCTGATGAGGGGAGTTGGAAGTGGACCGTAGGCTTGGCGCTCGGCTTCGGTCAAGTTGTGCACGCTTTTGGAACTGCTCCCCCTGACACGGCCTTCGGATGGCTGACAAAATCAGCGGTCGAATACGTCATTCAAGAAACCTTAGGCTTCAGCCCAAATTTCGATGAAACGCTCGGAAAGCAAATTGAACGATACAAGCAAGGGTCGCATCGGGTTCCAGTATCGCGTGATCTAAGCATCGAAAGGTTTGACTCTCTTTTGGAGAAAACGGAGTCGGGGGTCAAAGCGCTGCACCGTCCAATTATTCAGTCAGGAAGTGCCGAGAGAGCGAACTTTGATTTTCGCTCTGCCGCGCAAGAAGCCAATCTCGATGTTTATGTTGACGCCGATACGTTCGACTACGTTGATCGTGTAATTACATCCGAGGATTTTTCGGATTTTCGCGGGGTAATTTCTAGCTACAACTCGAATACATACAAAGGGCGGCTTTATGTTGAAGATGAGAAGAGGACGATCCCTTTTGAACTTGCTGAGAACATGCGCTCGCTAGACGTAATTTCTGCGATCACACGTAGTCTTTCGCGAAACGCACAGGCAAGGGCTGGATCAAGGCGCAACAATCAAGAAATCTGCCTGCAGGGGCTTCGAAATGAAACCCCAACAGGCAGACTGAAAAGCATTTATGTGATCGAGTTGGTCACCGAGTGATCACCGGCTGAACTTCTTGTACTTCACCCGCTTCGGCTCGACAGCATCCGGACCGAGACGACGGATCTTGTCTTCCTCGTAATCCTCGAAGTTGCCCTCGAAGAATTCCACATGGGCGTCGCCCTCGAAGGCGAGGATGTGGGTGCAGAGGCGGTCGAGGAAGAAGCGGTCGTGCGAGATGATGATCGCGTTGCCGGCGAAGTCTTCGATCGCGGCTTCCAGCGCCTGCAGGGTTTCGACGTCCAGATCGTTGGTCGGTTCGTCGAGCAGCAGCACGTTGCCGCCCTCTTTCAGCAGCTTGGCCATGTGGACGCGGTTGCGCTCACCGCCCGAGAGGAGGCCGACCTTCTTCTGTTGGTCGCCGCCCTTGAAGTTGAACGCGCCGCAATAGGCACGGCTGTTGACCTGCGCGTCGCCCAGTTCGATCAGCTCGGCCCCGCCGGAGATTTCCTCCCAGACGGTCTTGTTCGCATCCAGCGCGTCGCGCGACTGGTCGACATAGGCCAGCTTGACCGTGTCGCCCACGGTGATCTCGCCGGTGTCGGGCTTGTCCTGACCGGTGATCATGCGGAACAGCGTGGATTTACCGGCGCCGTTCGGGCCGATCACGCCGACGATGGCGCCCGGCGGGATCGAGAAGGACAGGTTCTCGATCAGTTGCTTGTCACCGTAGTGTTTCGAAATGCCCTCGACCTCGATCACCTTGCCGCCCAGACGCGGGCCGTTCGGGATGATGATCTGGGCCTTGCCGACGCGCTCGCGCTCGGACTGGTCCGCCATCTTCTCATAGGCCGAGATACGCGCTTTGGACTTCGCCTGACGCGCCTTGGCGCCGGCGCGGATCCACTGAAGTTCCTTCTCGAGGACCTTCTGCTTGGCCTTGTCCTCGCGGGCTTCCTGCTCGAGGCGCTTGGCTTTCTGTTCGAGCCATGCGGAGTAGTTGCCCTCATAGGGGATGCCGCGGCCGCGCTCGAGTTCGAGAATCCACGAGGTGATGTCGTCGAGGAAGTAACGGTCGTGCGTGACGCAGAGGATCGTGCCCTTGTATTCGATCAGGTGCTTTTGCAGCCAGGCGATGGTTTCCGCGTCGAGGTGGTTGGTCGGTTCGTCGAGCAGCAGCATGTCGGGCGCTTCGAGCAGCAGCTTGCACAGCGCGACCCGGCGGCGTTCCCCGCCCGAAAGGGTTTCGACATCGGCCTCGTCGGGCGGGCAGCGCAGGGCTTCCATCGCGACGTCGACCTGGCTGTCGAGATCCCAGAGGTTTTCCGAGTCGATCTCGTCCTGCAGCTGGGCCATCTCCTCGGCGGTCTCGTCCGAGTAGTTCATCGCCAGCTCGTTGAAACGCTCCAGCTTGGCCTTCTTGGCGGCCACGCCTTCCATGACATTGCCGCGGACGTTCAGCGCCGGGTCCAGATCGGGCTCCTGCGGGAGGTAGCCGACTTTCGCGCCTTTCGCGGCCCAGGCCTCGCCCGAGAAGTCCTTGTCGAGGCCCGCCATGATACGAAGCAGCGTGGATTTACCCGCGCCGTTGACGCCGACGACGCCGATCTTCACGCCGGGAAGGAAATTCAGGCGGATGTTTTCGAAGCATTTCTTGCCACCCGGATAGGTCTTCGAGACACCATCCATGTGATAGACATATTGATAGGACGCCATGGTCGACCTCGTTTGGAATAAGGGGTTTGGGCGCCTTCTATGCGGAAAGCCGGCATAGGGAAAGGGGGCGTGGCGGGGGCCTACGGGCGAGCCTGCCGCTTCTGTCGTTTAACTGTCATTTTTCAACGTGCGCAAATGCGCAGAACTGTGTGTGAAAAGGATGGTTTTCTGCGAATGCGAACGGTCCTAAATCCCTCTCATCGCCGAGGGCACAGACGCTTCCCCCTGTCGCTTCGCTCTCGGTGAGAAGCACAACACGCGTATTCGTATAGGAGAGTAACAATGAAAACGCTGATCACGACTTCGGTCCTCGCCCTCGCCCTGAGCACCTCGCTGGCCGCTGCCGGCGGTGACGGCTACGGCTCCATCGCACCGTCGATGTCGCAAAGCTCCTCGGCCAGCAAAGGCTCGGCTGTTGGTGAAGTGACCCCCGGCAAAGCGCAGATCGCAGCCCAGCTCGGCCTGAACCCGGCTGAATACACCACCGCTGAACTGTTCCGCATCCAGAACGCGCTGCGCAACGGTAACCGCGAAGAGGCGAAATACGTCATCAACCACACCAACCGTCAGCCGGTTGACGTGGCGCCGCAGCCCGTGATGGGCCGTGACGCATAAGATCGACACAGTCTTCTGACCGAAAACGGCCCCCTCGCAGGGGCCGTTTCTATATCCGGCCCATCGTGCCGGATTCTTTCGAGAAATACGGTTTACTTTTGTATTCCAATCACTTCACGGAATCCGGACTGGATGAGAGTTCCCTGTGTATATGTGTTTGAGTGAACACGGGGCGGGGCCAAAACGGCCTTTTGTGCGATGATTGGGCTCATATGTCGGGGGCATCGGCGCCACAGGGTGCCGCTGGAAATCAACCTGCTGATGAAAGGATTTCATCATGACCCGCAATCTTCTGACCACTGCCATCACGGCGCTTGCCCTTGCTGCCGGCTCTGCCGGGATCGCCTCGGCCGCCACGACCCAAGTCGGGGCCGACAATGGTACGGATCTGGGTGTCATCGCGCCTTCGATGACGCCGCAACCCCAAGCGTCGTCGATGGTCGTCAACGCCACCAATCAGGGCAAGACCCAGCTTGCGGCGCAGCTGCAAACCTTCGCCGGTCTGAACAATGTCGATCCCACGCAATATTCGGTGGGTGAATTGCAGAAGATGTTGCACGCGGCCCGTAACGGCGATGTCGCCAAGCTCGCTTATTACCGCAGCCACGCGGACCGGCAGTTGGGCGGTCCCGGCCTTGGCGAGACCACACCGGGCAAGACCCAGATGGCCGAGCAGCTTGGGCTCAACCCCGATGACTACACCGTGGCCCAGCTCCAGCGCATCCAGCATGACGTGCAGCGTGGACGTTACGGCGACGCCAATTACATCGTGACCCAAGGCGCCTCGTCGCAACCCGCGATGATGCTGTTCGCGCCCAGTGCGCAATGAGCTGATATGAGCTGACTCAACGAAAAGGGCGGTCCTCCGGGGCCGCCTTTTTCATGCGCTTTGACAGGGCGTTCAAAGCCTGTATCCCTGAGCGAAGACGATGGGAGAGACGATGCTCAAGACGCTGCACCATTACTACGAGGAGGATTCCCGCCGCGCCCATGCGTTTCGCTACGCGCTTCTGGCCTTCGATCTTGCCACGATCCTCTTCGTCATCGTCACCTCCTTCTTCCCCCACACGGTCACGATCGAAGTCATCGATGCGGTGATCGGCGTCGTGATCGTGGCAGATTTCCTCGCCCGCTACGCAATCTCGGACGAGAAAGTCCGCTTCTGGACCCGCGCGGCGACATGGGCCGACATCATCGCGATCGGGTCGTTCCTCGCGCCGATCGCGGGGGAGGGGCTGGGCTTCCTGCGGATCCTGCGTACGTTGCGACTGCTGCATACCTATCAGCTCATGGCGCGGCTGCGGCATGACTTCAAATTCTTCCGCCATCATCAGGAAATCATCATCGCCGCCATCAATCTGGGCGTCTTCCTCTTCGTGATGACGGGGCTGATCTATGCCACGCAGGTTCGGATCAATCCGCAGATTTCCAACTATGCCGACGCGCTCTATTTCACCGTGACCACGCTGACCACGACGGGGTTCGGGGATATCACGCCCAAGGGTGAATGGGGGCGGATGATCTCGGTCGCCATCATGATCTTCGGCGTCACGCTGTTCTTGCGGCTCGCGCAGGTGTTGTTCCGGCCCACGAAGGTGCGCCATGAATGCCCGACCTGCGGGCTGAGCCTGCACGATGCCGATGCGATCCACTGCAAACATTGCGGCGAGGTCATCCACATCGACACCGAAGGGCTGACCTGAGCTTCAGCAGGGCTTCGCGAGCACCATCACATACCACGGGCCCTTGCCGTCGCGCCGGGGTACGACCGCCACGCCGATCCGGGTCACGCCGCGCAGCAGGATGTTGCGGCGATGGCCGGGCGAATGCATCCAGGCGTCGAACACCTCACCCGGATCGCGCTGGCCCATCGCGACATTCTCGGCGATCAGGCAGGCGCGGAAGCCAGCCTTCGCCGCCCGCCTGAGCGGGGTCGATCCGTCCGAGCCCTTGTGATCGAAGAAGCCGCGCCGGGCCATGTCGCAGCCTTGCGTTGCTGCGGCCTGCGTCAATTGCAGATCCATCGCGAGCGCATTCAGCCCCTGGGCTTGCCGCTGTTGCGAAGTCGCCTGCGCAATCTCGCGACCTTGGGCGGCATCGATCGCGCATGCGCCAGCCTGCGCCGCGACGGGCAGCAGGCCGGCAAGCAATGTGAGCAGAGCGAGAGTGCGGATCAAACGAGCCTTCCCCAGAGATCGTATTCCGAGGCCTCATCGACCTCGACCGTCACGATATCACCGGGGCTGAGATTCTCGAAATCCTCATCGATGAACAGGTTGCCGTCGATCTCGGGCGCGTCTGCCTTGGTGCGGCAGGTGGCGCCTTCGGCATCGACCGCGTCGACGATCACCTGCTGGACGCTGCCGACTTTGGCTTGCAGCTTCGCTTCGGAAATCGCCTGCGCTTTTTCCATGAAGCGGTTCCAACGATCCTGCTTCACCTCGTCGGGCACGTGATCGGGCAGGGTGTTGGAGCGCGCGCCCTCGACGTTTTCATATTGGAAGCAGCCGACGCGATCGAGCTGCGCTTCGTCCATCCAGTCGAGCAGATATCGGAACTCGTCCTCGGTCTCGCCGGGATAGCCCACGATGAAGGTCGAGCGCAGCGTGATATCCGGGCAGGCCGCGCGCCATGCCGCGATCTCGTCGAGCGTCTTGGCCGAGGCCGCGGGCCGCGCCATCCGCTTGAGCACATCCGGGTGCGCGTGCTGGAACGGAATGTCGAGATAGGGCAGCACGCCGCCGCCATTCTCCTGAGCTTCCGCCATCAGCGGGATCAGGTTGCGCACATGCGGGTAGGGGTAGACGTAATGCAGCCGCACCCAAGCGCCGAGCGAGCCCAGATCACGGGCGAGATCGGTGATGTGCGCGCGGTGGCCCCGCTCTTCGGCATGTTTGATATCGACGCCGTAAGCGGACGTGTCTTGGCTGATCACCAGCAGTTCACGCACGCCCGCGCCGACGAGATTTTCGGCCTCGCGCACGATCGCATGGGCCGGGCGGCTGACGAGGCGGCCGCGCATGTCGGGGATGATGCAGAACTTGCACTTGTGGTTACAGCCCTCGGAAATCTTCAGATAGCTGTAATGGCGCGGCGTCAGCTTCACGCCGGCGGCGGGCAGAAGATCGACGAAGGGATCGGGATCGGGCGGCACGGCGGCATGGACCGCGTCCAGCACCTGCTCGTATTGATGCGGGCCGGTCACGGCCAGCACGGAAGGGTGCGTGCCGGTGATATATTCGGGCTCCGCGCCCAGACAGCCGGTCACGATGACCCGGCCGTTTTCATTCAGCGCCTCGCCGATGGCCTCGAGGCTTTCCGCCTTGGCGCTGTCGAGAAACCCGCAGGTATTCACGATCACCGCATCCGCGCCTGCGTAATCGGGCGAGATCGCGTAACCCTCGGCGCGCAGCCGCGTCAGGATGCGTTCGCTGTCGACCAGTGCCTTGGGGCAGCCAAGCGAGACCATCCCGATCAGCGGCTGACCGGGGCGGGGGGCATCCGTGATGCGCGCGCGGGGCGCGAGATCGGGACGCAGGTTCGGAGGGTTTGTGCTCATGGCGCGCGATATAGCCCTTGCAGAGCGTTCCGAAAAGCCCCCCGCGTGACGTGCGGTATTCCCGTGGCATGAGGGGCGGATTTCGGCCCCACTCGCGCCAAACGAGAAAACGCTTGCCAGATCAGGTATATTTAAAGTTGAATATTTGAAGCTGTTTTCGAAACGGCACAGCCGAGGTGCAGGGGGGAAGGGAGAGCCTGCCTGCGCGACAAACCGGCTCAGAGGGAGGAAACTAATGAAGAAGTTTGAATTACCCCGTTTTGCGGGGGCGGTTTCGCTGTGCCTGGCGTTGGGCGTTCCAGGTGCCGCAAGCGCGACCGAGGGCTACTTCGCCCTTGCCTACGGACCCGCGCAGCGCGGTGTCGGCGGGGCAGGGGTGGCCTATTCGGTCGACCCGATGTCAGCGGCGATCAACCCCGCGAATATCGCCGATATCGGCCACGCGATGACCTTCGGGCTCGAGGCTTTCTCGCCGCGGCGGGGGTTTGACGCAAACGGGGCCTTCCCCTTGCCCGATGGCGGGGCGGATTCGGGGCATGAATGGTTCGCGATCCCGAATTTCGGCTATAACCGCCCGCTGGAAGGCGGCGGCGCGCTGAACGTCATGGTCTATGGCAATGGCGGCATGAATACGAGCTATCCCGATGTCGCGAACCCGAACTGTGCGGCCGCGCCGGGCGATACCGGGATTTTCTGCGACGGGAAGGCGGGCGTCGATCTGATGCAGATGTTCGTCTCCGTCGGCTACGGGCGCAAGGACGGGAATTTCAGCTGGGGCATCGCGCCGACATTCGCCGCACAACGGTTCGCGGCGCGCGGTCTGAATCCTGCCTTGTTCGGGCCGATGACGACGGATGCCAGCAATTTCAGTGGCAGAGGCTACGATATCTCCACTGGGTTCGGCCTGCGCGCCGGTCTGAAATACGAGATCTCGCCGCAGGTCACGGTCGGTCTCGCGGGGCAAACCCGGTTCAAGATGACGAAATTCGACAAATATGCGGGGCTTTTCGAGGATGGCGGCAGTTTCGACATTCCCGCCTCGATCAGCGCGGGCGTCACCTTCAAGCCGCGCAGCGATCTGGCGCTGATGCTGGACTACCAGCGGATCTTCTACAGCAATATCGCTGCGGTCGGGAACTCCAATACCAACGGGCTTTTCGGGGCCAAGGGCGGCGCGGGCTTTGGCTGGGATGATGTGGATGTCTTCCGGATCGGCGCGGAGTGGCAGCAGACGCCGGATATGACGTGGCGCGCGGGCTATGCCTACGCGACAAACCCGATCGGCAAGGAGGACGTGATGCTGGGCGTACTCGCACCCGGCGTGGTCGAGCATCATTTCAGCTTCGGCGGGGCGAAGAAGCTCAACGAGCGCGACACGTTCGATTTCGCGATCAACTATGTCGCGCCGCATAAGGTCAAAGGGCCGGGCATGTTCGGCAGCGATGTCGAATTGGACATGCACCAGTTCTCGGCCTCGGTGGGTTGGACCCGGCGGTTCTGACCTTCCGGCCAACTGGCAAAGAAAAAGGGCGCCCCGCGAGGCGCCCTTCGTCATTCGTATCGCGGTTGCCTCAGCGGCGACGGTCGCGGCGCGAGCTCATCGGCTGGAAAGCGACGCCGACATGGGCCTCGCAATAGGGTTTGCCGGATTGGCTCGGCAGGCCGCAGAACCAGAATTCCTCGGTCGCGGGGTCGCCGATCGGCCATTTGCAGGTGCGCTCGGTCAGTTCCATCAGGCCAAGCTTCTTGGCGTGTTTCTCGACCTCACCGACCTTGGCCAGCGCGGCCGGGTCGATCTCGTTGGCGGAGGGCTGCGGCGGAAGCGGCTGACCGGCGGGGATGATCGCCTTGCGCGCAGGCGAGACCGCAGGCGTTGCAGCCTGTGCGGGCGCGGGGCTTGCCGGTTTCGCGGCGGGCTTGGGCTCGGGCGCCTCGGCTGCGGGCTGCGCGGCGGGCTTCTCGGCCTTCGCCTCGACCTTCTCGGGCTTGGCTTTCGGCTCGGGTTTCGCGGGCTCTGCTGCGCCGCCGGTGCGGTTCGACAGGCCGAGGCGATGCACCTTGCCGATCACCGCGTTGCGCGTCACACCGCCCAGCTCTTTCGCGATCTGGCTGGCCGATTGGCCTTCAGTCCACATCTTCTTGAGCAATTCGACGCGTTCATCGGTCCAGGACATGGGCATCCTTCCTTGGTTTCCTGCAAGTCCGTCTCGCAGGCCATTCCAGTTTCAATCCCTATTTTAGCGGGAGAGCGCAGAGATACAATCGCGAGGCCCGCTTTTCAAGGCCCGCGAGGACGTCCAGAGCAGTGCGCAAGCGGGAAACCAGCTGTGCGCGGGCTACGTTGAGCTGCGGGCCGCGAGCGTGTAGGGAGCGGGCAACAACGGGAGTATCAGGATGTACGAGATCGGCGTGCGCCGTTTTGGCGCGGTGAACTGGATGGGCCTGCGGATGCTGGGGTGGCGCGAGATTCGCCGCTTTCTCGCGGTCTGGCAGCAGACGGTGCTGGCGCCGCTGATCACCGCCGGTCTGTTCCTGACCGTCTTCGCGCTGGCTTTCGGGCGCAACCGCGCCGATGTTCTGGGCGTCGATTTCCTGCATTTCATCGCGCCGGGCATCCTGATGATGACGGTGATCCAGAACGCTTTCGCCAACACATCTAGCTCGATCGTGATCGCGAAGGTGCAGGGCAATATCGTCGACACGCTGATGCCGCCGCTTGCGCCTTGGGAAATCCTCGTAGGTTATCTGACCGGCGCTGTGGCGCGGGCGTTGATCGTCGCCGTGGTGATCTGGCTCGGGCTGTTTGCCGTGCTGGGGCAGGGGATCGCGCATCCGTTCTGGGCAATTGCGGCGGTCGTGCTCGGCGCGGCCTTCCTGGGCGGTCTGGGGATTCTGGCGGCCGTCTTCGCCGACAAGTTCGACCAGATGGCGGCGATCACCAACTTCATCATCACGCCGCTGTCGTTCCTGTCGGGGACCTTCTATTCGGCCAAGGCGCTGCCGCCGGCCTTCCAGATCTTGACCCATTACAACCCGGTCTTCTACCTGATCGACATGGCCCGCTTCGGTTTCTTGGGCGTATCGGACGCCTCGCCGTGGCACGGTCTTGCCGTGATCTGCGCCGCGTTGGTCTTGGTTCTGGGGCTTGGCTGGTACTGGCTGCGCATCGGCTATCGCATGAAGCCCTGAGCCGCGCTTAAGCGGCGCGTGGCCGTTCAGGCCGAATGCGCGCCGCCCGCGAGGCCCTTCACGAAGTCCAGCACTTCCGCCACCGGCTTGCCCTCGGCGATCTCTTTCACGATGGCCGAGCCCACGACGCAGCCATCGGCCACGCCCGCGATGGTCTTCGCGGCTTCACGCGTCGTGATGCCGAAGCCCACGATCACCGGCAGATCGGTCTTCGCCTTGATCCGGGCGACTTCCGGGCCGACTTCGGTCGCCTGCGCGGCCTGAGAACCGGTAATCCCCGTCACAGAAACGTAATAGACGAAGCCCGAGGTGTTCTGCAGCACCTTCGGCAGACGCTTGTCGTCGGTCGTCGGCGTCGCGAGCCGGATGAAGTTGATCCCGGCGGCCTGTGCGGGGATGCAAAGCTCGACATCTTCCTCGGGCGGCAGGTCGACGACGATCAGCCCGTCGATCCCGGCAGCCTTCGCATCTTCGAGGAAGCGATCGACGCCACGCGAATAGATCGGGTTGTAATAGCCCATCAGCACAATCGGCGTGGTGTCGTCGGTCTTGCGAAACTCCGCCGCCATATCGAGCGTCTTCTGCAGCGTCTGCCCACCGTCGAGCGCGCGCTGGCTCGCCAGCTGGATCGTCGGACCGTCGGCCATCGGATCGGTGAAGGGCACGCCCAGCTCGATGATGTCGACGCCTGCCGCCGGCAGGCCCTTCATCACCTCGAGCGAGGTTTCCAGATCCGGGTCGCCCGCCATGATGTAGGAGACGAAGGCTTTCTTGCCCTCTTCCTTGAGGCTGGCGAATTTGGCGTCGATGCGAGTCATGGCGTCCCTCCGGCTGGTCCCGAAGCGGTTTGCGCGAAGAGGGCGGGAAAATCAATGCCTCGCGCGCGGTCTAGTGTTGTAGCTACGTCCCAGACGGCCTGCGCCTACATCTTTGCCGGACCGTTGATCATCCACGCCGTGCCGAAGCGGTCGCGCAGCATTCCGAACCCGTCGGCCCAGAACGTGTCGTCGAAAGGCATCATGACCTCCTCGGCCCCATCCATCAGCCGCTCGAAGATTGCCTTCGCGGCCTCCCGGCTGTCCGAGACATGCGAGATCGAAATCGAACTTTGCGGGCGGTCGCGCCCCTCGGGCCAATCCGAGGCCATCAGCGCGCCATCCCCGAGCTTGATCAGCGCATGCATGATCCGCGCCTTGCCTGCCTCGCTCATGCCTTCGCTGGCCTCGGGCATGTCGCCATAGCGCATGATGAAGGGTGGCTCGGTGCCGAAGAGGTCGGCATAGAAACGCATCGCCTCTTCGCAGTTTCCTTGAAAGTGGATGTAGGGTTCGAAACTCATCGCGGTCACCTCCCTGAACAAGAAGGCCAGCCTATCACGATTCCGGCCTTCGCGCGCGCTTGCACCGGGGGCGGCCAATGAATAAGAAGCGCGCAGCCACAAACAGGAGGGCGAAATGGGTTTCAAGATGGGTATCGTGGGTCTGCCGAACGTAGGCAAATCCACCCTCTTCAACGCGCTGACCAAAACGGCGGCCGCGCAAGCGGCGAATTTCCCCTTCTGCACGATCGAGCCGAATGTCGGCGAAGTTGCCGTTCCCGATGAGCGGATCGACACACTGGCCCAGATCGCAGGCTCGAAAGAGATCATCCCGACCCGCATGACCTTCGTCGATATCGCAGGCCTCGTGAAAGGCGCCTCGAAAGGGGAGGGCCTGGGCAACCAGTTCCTCGCCAATATCCGCGAAGTCGATGCCATCGCCCATGTGCTGCGTTGCTTTGAAGACGGCGACGTGACCCATGTGGAGGGCCGCGTCGATCCGGTGGCCGATGCCGAGACCATCGAGACCGAGCTGATGATCGCCGATCTCGAAAGCCTCGAGAAGCGTATCGCGAACCTCGCCCGCAAGGTGAAATCCGGCGACAAGGAAGCGAAAGAGGCAATGCGCCTTCTGGAGCAGGCGAAAGAGGCTCTGGAAGCCGGTCGCCCCGCGCGCACCGTCGAGGTGTCCGAGGACGACCGCAAGGCGTGGAATATGCTGCAGCTGCTGACCGCCAAACCGGTTCTCTATGTCTGCAATGTCGAGGAAGGCTCCGCCGCCACCGGCAACTCGAAATCCGAAGCGGTCGCCAAGATGGCCGCCGAGCAGGGCGCGGGCACCGTCGTGATCTCGGCCAAGATCGAAGAGGAAATCTCGCAGCTCGACGCCGAAGAAGCCGAGATGTTCCTCGAAGAGATGGGTCTGGAAGAGGCCGGTCTCGACCGGCTGATCCGCGCGGGCTACGACCTTCTGGGCCTGCAGACCTATTTCACCGTCGGCCCGAAAGAGGCCCGCGCCTGGACGATCCGCAAGGGCACGCTGGCCCCGGCGGCGGCGGGCGTCATCCACGGCGATTTCGAGCGCGGCTTCATCCGCGCCGAGACGGTCTCCTACGATGATTACGTCGCCAATAAGGGCGAAGCGGGCGCGAAAGAGGCGGGCAAGTTCCGCGTCGAGGGCAAGACCTACGAAGTGAAAGACGGCGACGTCCTCCACTTCCTGTTCAACGCGTGAACCTCGGCTGGGGGCGTTACTTCTTCGCCCCCGCCTTGACCTCCGTGATCGCGTCGGCCTCCACCATCTGCCACGGCATTCCCGCATTGCGATAGAGCCGCTTGCCCAAATCGGGATAGTCGCCCACGTCATGGGCCAAGCGCTGACCCATCACGAGCAGCCGCAACATCTCCGTCCCGGTATTCTCGACCGTATGGGCCTCGCCGCCCGCGCGGTAGCCGATGAAATCGCCCGGCCCGATTGCGTGACGCTCTTCGCCGATCCGCGCGGTCGCCTCGCCGCTGAGCACGAAGATCGCCTCGTCCTCGTGGTGGTGGCGGTGAAACTCGGTGGTCTCGCAGCCGGGCTCCACCTCGATGATATGCACGCCGATCCCGGTCAGCCCCGTCGCATCGCCAAGGCTTTTGTTGATCCGCCGCGCATTCGGGTTGAGGAAATGCGTCTTCGCCAGCCCTTCCATCGCCGCGATTTCATCGGCCCGGATCAGATACCGGTCTTCGCGCATCGCGCACCTCCTTCTCCTTGATCCAAATATCCCCGCCGGAGGCTTCCGCAGTCTCAGCCAGCGATCCGGTCCAGGATAGCAGAGACATCGCTGCCCGCCATCGCGCCGGTGGTCCGGCCCGCCTCGCCCGCAAGCCGCGTCGCGACGAAGGCGTCGCTCACCGCCGCAGGTGCATTTCGGATCAGCAGCGACGCGGTCAGGAGCAGTGCCAGCCGTTCCGCGAACCAGCGCGCCTCGGCCTCGGGCGGCAGGGCGGGCCAGCGGGCGAGGTGATCGGCCAGCGCCGCGTCGTAGCGCGGATCGGTGCCGCGCGCCGCGTCCAGCTCCGCGCGCAGCATCTCCGCCGCCAGTGGTTCCTTGGCCAAGGTCCGCAGGATGTCGAGGCAGATCACATTGCCCGAGCCTTCCCAGATGCCGTTCAGCGGCGCTTCGCGATAGAGCATCGGCATCGGTGTGTCCTCGACATATCCAATGCCGCTCAGCACCTCCATCGCCTCGTAGGTCACGACGGGGCAGCGCTTGTTGCCGTAATATTTTGCCAGCGCCACACCGATCCGGGCGAAGGCGCGGTCCTCGGGGCGGGCGCTGTCGAAGGCCTGCGCCACCCGCATCCCCAGCGTCAGCGCGCCTTCCCAATCCAGCGTCAGATCGGCCAGCACCGCACGCATCAGCGGCTGGTCGATCAGGCGGCGCTGGAAGGCGGAGCGGTGCGTGGCCCAGTGATGCGCCTCGGAGATCGCGGCGCGCATCAGGCCAGCAGGTGCTAGCGCCGTGTCGAGCCGGGTGTGATGCACCATCTCGATGATCGTGGCGACGCCCCGGCCTTCCTCGCCCAGAAGATGCGCCACCGCGCCCTCATATTCGATCTCGGAGGACGCGTTGGAGCGATTGCCCAACTTGTCCTTCAGCCGCTGGATGCGGATCGCGTTACGCTCCCCTTCCAGCCAGCGCGGGACGAGGAAACAGCTCAGCCCCTTGTCGGTCTGCGCCAGCGTCAGGAACCCGTCCGACATCGGCGCAGAGCAGAACCACTTGTGCCCAGTCAGCCGCCAATGCCCGTCGGCGCGCTCGGCCCGCGTGGTGTTCGCGCGGACGTCCGAGCCGCCCTGTTTCTCGGTCATCGCCATCCCCAGCGTCGCGCCGGTCTTCTCGCCCACCGGCAGAACGCGCGGATCGTAGCTGCGCGCGGTCAGTTTCGGGCGCCAGAGAGCGGCGATTTCAGGCGAGGCCTCGAGGGCAGGCACGGCGGCATAGGTCATCGTCATCGGACAGCAGCTTCCGGGTTCGATCTGGCTTGCGAGATAGACCATAGAGGCATGGGTTGCGTGGCCGCCCTTCGCGCCCTCCCACGGCAGCGCGGCATAGCCCGCGCCGATCCCGGCCTCCATGAAACGGTGATAGGCGGGGTGGAAGCGCACCTCGTCGAGCCGCCGCCCGCCCATATCGAACAGGCGCAGCTCCGGCAGGTAGCGGTTCGCGTCGCGCCCCGCCTCGCGCATCTCCGTGGTGCCGAGGGTCTGACCGTAATCTGACAGCGCCTCCGCCTGACCGCCCGCCCGCGCGACGGCCTCGCGCAGGGGCGCATCCGTCCCGAACAGATCGACGTCGCCGCGCGCGGGCGGTTGGTTCTCAACGCGGTGGGTGGGCAGATCGGCGCGGGGATCGGGTGTGGTCATGGTCGGCTCCTCCTGATCCGGATGGTAGGCTTGCGCCGTAGAACATGCGAGCGAAACGCGGCGGCAGGGCTTTTCTCGCGGCCGCCGCCGCCTAGATCAGGCGCGAAAGGGAGACCCATCATGAGCAACTGGCAAAAATCCGACGACGCGGTCGCAAAGCTCACCCCCGAGCAATACCGCGTCACTCAGCAGAACGGCACCGAACGCCCCTTCACTGGCGAATATGACGACCACTCCGCCAAGGGCATCTATGTCGACGTGGTCTCGGGCGAGCCGCTTTTCGCGTCCTCGACCAAATACAATGCGGGCTGCGGCTGGCCGTCCTTCACCAAGCCGCTGATCGACGATCATGTCGTGGAGCTGACCGACACCAGCCACGGCATGACCCGCGTCGAAGTGCGCTCGAAAAACGGCGACAGCCATCTGGGCCATGTCTTCCCCGACGGGCCGCGCGATCAGGGCGGTCTGCGCTATTGCATCAACTCCGCCTCGCTGCGCTTCGTGCCTTACGAGGAGATGGAGGCCGAGGGCTACGGCGACTACATGGACCGGGTCGAGTAAACCCGACCGGGTCAGAGGCCTTTACCTTCCCGCGGCCCAGTGGCAGGGTCCGCGCAACATCATATGACAAAGGGGGCGCGGGCATGCGCAAGCTGGAACTTGGTCAAAGCGGGATCATGGTGTCCGAGATTTGTCTCGGGACGATGACCTGGGGCAGCCAGAACACCGAGGCCGAGGGCCATGACCAGATCGATTTCGCGCTCGACCGCGGGATCAATTTCCTCGACACGGCCGAGATGTATCCGGTAAACCCGGTCAAGGCCGAGACGATGGGCCGAACCGAGCAGATCGTGGGCACTTATCTGGCCAAACGCGGCAAACGCGACGATCTGGTGGTGGCCACCAAGATCACCGGCGAGGGCTCGAACGCGATTGAGGGCGGCCCCGAGATCAGCCCGACCCGTATCCGCCAGGCAGTGACGGATTCGCTGACCCGGCTGCAGACGGATTACATCGACCTCTACCAGTTCCACTGGCCCAATCGCGGCTCCTATCACTTCCGCAAGACGTGGCGCTTCGATCCGTCGAAGCAGCCTTCGAAGCAGGAAGTGCTCGACGATATGAGCGCCTGTCTCGAGACGCTCGAAGATCTGCGTAAAGAGGGCAAGATCCGCGAATTCGGCCTGTCGAACGAGAGCGCCTGGGGCACCGCGCAATGGCTGGCACTGGCCGAGGCGGGCAAAGGGCCGCGAGTCGAGTCGATCCAGAACGAATATTCGCTGATGTGCCGCTACTACGACCTCGATCTGGGGGAGTTGGGGCAACAGGAGAAAGTGACGCTGCTGGCCTATTCGCCTCTCGCCGCGGGTATCCTGACGGGCAAATATTCGGGCGACGTGATCCCCGACAACACCCGGCGGTCGCTGGTCAACAATCTCGGTGGGCGCGCCAATCCGCGCGCTTTCGAGATCGCTGACCGTTATGTCGCGCTGGCCAAGGAGTTCGATCTTCACCCGGTGACGATGGCGATTGCCTGGGTGATGAGCCGTCCCTTCCCGGTGATCCCGATCGTCGGCGCGACCTCGGTCGACCAGCTCAAACCGAACCTCGACGCCGAAGGGGTGGAACTGCCGAAGGAGCTGCTCGACAAGATCGCCGAGCTCCACAAGCATTACCCGATGCCCTACTGATGCGCGGGGCGTCGATCCTTCTGTGTGCAGCGCTTGCCTTGGCGGGCTGCAATCCCTTCGGCCCCTCGGACGAGGGCGACACGGCAGAGCAATTGCCGCTGGTTGGGCAGGAGAAGATCGATGCCGGGAAATTCGAATGCGTCGCGCGCGGCGGCAACTGGGTCGCGCGCGGCGGGGCGTTCATCTGTGTGAAGATGACCTCCGATAGCGGCAAAAGCTGTCAGGCGGGCAGCGAGTGTGAGGGCGAATGCCTCGCGCGCTCGAAGACCTGCGCGCCGGTGACCCCGCTTCTGGGGTGCAATGAGGTGATGAGCGAGGCGGGCTACCCGATGCAACTATGCGTGCAATGAGCCGGGCGAAGATCGGCGTGCTGGGCGGGATGCTCGCGCTGACCCTCGCGGGCTGTGCAACGCCCCCGGAGACCGCGTCGCTGCGCAAACCGGGCACGCTGATCTCATCGGCCTCGCTGTTCGACGCCGAGCGGTTTGGCGGCGAATGGCATGTCGTCGAAAGCGGGATTCCGGGGTGTTCGGGCACGCAGAACTGGGCGTGGGACGGCAAGAGCACCTACCGGCTGCGCGGCACGAATTGCGCCATCACGCCTGCCGCTGTCGACGAGAAAGTCACGCTGACCGGGCCGGGCGGGCGACTGCTGGCGAAGGGCGCGTTCGGCGGCGAGCCGATCTGGGTGCTCTGGGTCGATTTCGATTATCGCGTGGCGGTGCTCGGCACGCCCTCGGGCCGTTGGGGGATGATCCTGTCGCGGCAGACCCCGCCACGGCCCGATCTGATCAAGGCGGCGCGCGATGTCATGGACTTCAACGGCTATGACATGACGCAGGTCGGTAAGTGACCGACGCGCCGGTGCATCTCTGGGTCTGGGTGACCCTGTTCGCGGCGGCCGTTCAGACCATTCGCTTCATGTTGCAAAAGCTGCTGGCGGGGGCGCAGCTCTCGGTGGGCGGCGCGACGTTTTCTCGCTTTCTATTTGGCTTCCCGCTCGCGGCTGTAACGGCACTGGGCTTTCTGGCCGCGACGAACACGCCATGGCCGCATCTGAGCGGCCCCTTCTGGGGGTTCGTCATTGCGGGCGGGGCGGCGCAGGTGGCGGCGACCTTCCTGACGGTGGCACTGTTCGGCTTGCGCAATTTCGCGGTAGGCGTGGCCTTCACCAAGACCGAGACGGTGCAGGTCGCGCTGTTCTCCGCGATCATCCTCGGCGAATTCGTCGGGCCCATCGGCTGGATCGGGATCGCAATCGGGCTGGCGGGGGTCCTGTTCCTGACCAAGCCGCCCGAAGGCGGCTTCAACCCGCGTGCGGCGCTTTACGGCGTCGGGGCGGGGGCGCTGTTCGGCCTGTCCTCGATCTTCTATCGCGGCGCGACGCTGGAGCTGGAGCCGCTCGACTTCTTCGCCCGCGCCATCGTCGCACTTGCCTGCGCGACCTTCGCGCAATCGCTCGGCATGGGGCTTTATCTGCGACTGCGCGAGCCGGGCGAATTGACCCGCGTGTTCGGCGCGTGGCGGCGCACGGTGCTGGTGGGGATCACCGGCGTTCTGGGCTCGGCGGGCTGGTTCACCGCGTTCTCGCTGCAAAACGCGGCCTTCGTGCGCGCGCTGGGCCAAGTGGAGATCGTCTTCACGCTGCTCGCCTCGGCGCTGGTCTTCCACGAGCGGCTGCACAAGCGCGAAGGGGCGGGCATCGCGCTCGTCGTGGTGTCGCTGATCGTGATTGTGCTGGCGGGACGTTAAAGCCCGATCCGCCGGAACTCCGAACGCGGCCCGCGATTGTCGAAGAACGGCACCGAATGCGGCGTGCCAAGCGCGTGTTTGGTGGTGATGAGGGCGGCGATTTCGGCCAGAACCACTTCGGTGATGAAGGGCAGGTTGAGCGCTCGCGCCTCGGGCAGGGGCACCCAATGCAGGTGCGAAAGCTCGTCGCAGGCGCGCGAGAAATCGTCGAGATCGCCCTGGATCGCTCCCGCATCGATCAGGAAGAACCGCGCATCGAAGCGGCGCGGGCGGCCGGGCGGCGTGATCGCGCGGAACACGAAATGCAGATTGGCCGCCGAGGGCAGAAAGCCCAGATCGGCAAAGCCCTGCCAGTCGGCGGGCACCGCGCCGGGCCAACTGGTTCTCTCGCCTAACACCAGCCCGGTTTCTTCCCACAACTCGCGCAGAGCGGCGGCGGCCAGCGCCGCGCCGATCCCCTCGGGCGCATCGGCCTCGAGCCGCGCGTGATCGGGCGCGGGCAGGGGATAGGCGAAGGGCACCTCCCAATCCGTGGCGTCGAGCGCGCCGCCCGGAAAGACGTATTTCGAGGGCATGAAGGCCGCCCCCGCACCGCGCTGGCCCATCAACACGCTCGGCACCGCATCGGCATCACGGCGCAGGACGATCACGCTGGCCGCGTCCCGTAGCGCGGTTTTGTCGACCGGGGGGCTCGTGTCAGTCATGGACGATTTCGCCTTCGCCAAAACCATGCATCCGGCGCGACCATTGGATGCCCACCAGCATCCCCTTCATCAGCGGCAAAAGCACCGCCGAGAGCACCATCGAGCCGATGCCGAAAATCCAGATCATCTCCCACGGGCCGGGGCGGAAAGCGATGAAATAGGCCGCCATCATCGGAATCGCGAGATGGCCGACGATCAGGATCGTCAGATAGGCCGGGCCGTCATCGGCGCGCTGATGCGAGAGGTCCTCGCCGCAGGACGGGCAGGCATCACGCACCTTGAGATAACGGTGCAAAATCAGCCCCTTGCCGCAAGCCGGGCAGCGGCAGCGCAGGCCCCGCCCGATCGAGCGGCCCAGCGGGCGGTCATCGTGATACTCGTCATGCGACTGCATTGCGCTCTCCCTTGTGGCGGTCTCTCTCCGCCCGTTCGCAGGGCAGTATGGCGGCAGCCGGGGCGGATGGAAAGTCCGGCGGGTCTATCACGGATGCGTGAGTTTGGCGACGGAATGCTGCGCATGCGCCGTTTGGACAAATATCGACGGCGCGAGACGTGCCGTGGCAGCGAGAACAGGAGTTTCGAATGAAAGTCATGAACAGGCAGACCCTCGTCGCGGCAATCCTCGCAGGCAGCGCGATCACCCTCGCAATGCCGGTGGTGGCGCAAAACCAGAACGGCGGCCAGATGCAGGGACAGCAGGTCATGCCCGGGAATGGGCCGGGCAACGGACCGGGCAACGGTGCTGGCAATGGCCCCGCCAATGGCATGGGGCAGAACATGCAGCCCGGCGCGATGCGCGATCAAGACGGGCGCGGCTTCGGCTTTGACCTCAGCCGCTTCGACACCGATGGCGACGGTCAGGTGACGATGGAGGAAATTCAGGCCAAGCGAGCTGCTGACGCTGAGGCGCTCGACGCCAATGGCGATGGGATGATTTCTCAGGAGGAGCTCGTCAATTCCGAGATGGCCAAGGTGAAAGCCCGCATCGAAGCCCGCGTGAAAGCGCGCTTCGCTTCGCAGGACAGCAACGGCGATGGCGAGCTGTCGGCCGCCGAACTGATGGCGCATCCGATGCCGACGCGCATGTTCGACCGGATGGACCGCAACAATGACGGGGCGATCAGTGCCGACGAGATGCAGATGGCCAAACGGTTCATGCAGCGGATGAGCGACCGCCGCGACCATGGCCGGATGGGCAAGGGCGATTACCACGGCCATGACCGCATGGGCAAAGGGGATCGCCATGGCCATGACCGTATGGGGTGGAACGGCGACCGCGACGGCTACGGGCGGATGATGCAAGGCGATGGCCCGATGGGTCAGGGTCCGATGGGGCAAGGCCCGAACGGCCAAGGCCCGCGGGGCACGCCGCCGATGCAGCCGGGCACCGGGGCTGGCCAAGGTCAAGGTCCGGGAAACGGTCCGGCGGATGGCTCGGGCCGATCCACGAACTGAGTTTCGAGCAGTGAAGAAAGCCGGGGCGCGGAAAAGCGCCCCGGCTGCATGTCAAATTGCATGCGCAGGGAAAGCAGGCTAGGCCTTTGACGGAATGACGATGGCACTGGATGCGATGAACGAGGCTTCGGACGAGGCTCTGCTGGAGCTTTACGCGCAGGGCGACCCGGCGGCGGCGCGGGCGTTGACGCTGCGCTTCGGGCCGTTGGCCTACCGGCTCGCCTATCGCTATCTGCGCGATGCGGCCGAGGCCGAGGACGTCGCGCAGGAGGGGCTCTTGCGGCTCTGGAAGATCGCGCCGGAGTGGCGCGCCGGCGAGGCGAAGGTCTCGACTTGGCTTTACCGGGTGGTGGCCAACCTTGCGACGGACCGGCTGCGCAAGCGCCGCGGCGTGGGGCTGGATGAGGCGCCCGAGGTGGCCGATGACCGCGCGAGCGCGCTGGACGAGTTGATCGCGCGCGACCGTGTGGCCGCGCTGGAAGCGGCGCTGGAGCAATTGCCGGAACGGCAGCGGATCGCGGTCACACTGCGACATATCGACGGTTTGTCCAATCCCGAGATCGCTGCCGCGATGGAAACTGGCGTCGAGGCCGTAGAAAGTCTGACAGCGCGTGGAAAACGCGCTTTGAGCAAGCTGCTTCGGGGGCAGCGAGAGAAATTGGGGTTTGGCGATGACTGACAAACGCATGGATCGCGAGACGGACGCGTTGGACGACGCGGCGCTGGAGACGCTTTTCGGCGAGGCGCGCGCGGCGGGAGGGCCTGAGCCTGAGGCGGGTTTCCTCGCCCGGGTTCTGGCCGATGCGGAGGTGGAGCAAGCGGGCTTCGCGCATTCTGGCCCCGCTGCAGCGCCCGACAAGCCTGACGTCTTGGCCGGTATCTGGGACGCGCTTCGCGGCGCGTTTGGCGGCTGGGCTCCGATGGGCGGTCTGGTCACGGCCGCTCTGGCCGGGGTCTGGATCGGCTTTGTGGGGGCCGACGAGATCGGCGCGCTCAGCCCGTTTTACGCCAGCAGCACGACCGAAAGCCTCGGCACGGTCAACCTGCTACCCGAGGGCGACACCTTCGCCTTCGCCGATGAAGGAGGGTTCTGATGGCGGCTGCCGACACGCGAAATGGCCGGGGATTGCGCTGGGCGCTGATAGGGTCGGCGGTGCTGAACCTGCTTTTGCTGGGGTTCTTCATCGGCGGCTGGATCGCGCATGAGCGGCATCCGCCGCGCCCGGTCGTGGGCGATGTCAGCCTCGGCGCGTTCACCGGGGCGCTGAGCCCGGAAGATCGTGATGCGCTGCGCAAGGCGGCGCAGGCGCGCGGCTCGGAGTTCCGCGATATGCGGCGGCAAGCGCGCAGCGACATGACGGCGCTGATCGCTGCGATCGACGCGGAGCCCTGGGATCGTGCGCAGGTGGCCGAGCTGCTAGAGCGGCACAAGGCGCGGACGGTGCAGCGGGTCGATATCGGCGAGCAACTGATCCTCGACCGGCTCGACGCGATGAGCGCCGAGTCGCGGCACAGCTTTGCCGAGCGTCTGCGCGAGGGCGCGGCGCGGTTCGACAAGCGCAAGAAAGACCGTGAGGACACCCCAAAGCCCAAGCCGTGAGATCAGGCGGACGGGCGCCCCCAAGGGGGCGCGGCCATTCGCCGTTTGGAAATTCGCCAACCCTCAGTGTCATCGCCTGCCCACGCGCGGCGTGACCCTTCTATTTCGGGTCAGGCCGCGTTTGTGTGCTGGGCGAGGGAGACTTGGTTTCGACCGCTTCCCTTGGCGCAGAGAAGCGCCGCATCGGCCTCGTCGATAAGATGCTGAGGATCGTCGTGGCGCGTACCGCCGAAAGCGAGGCCGATCGAAATGGTGACCTGCATCGCGCGCCCGTCGGGCAACGTGATCTTGCTCTGCGCGATTTCGCGTCGGAGCCGTTCGGAGATCCGGCAACCCTCGACCAGAGAGCTGTCGGGCAGCGCCACGAGAAACTCCTCGCCGCCGATGCGACCGATGAGATCGACGTCGCGCAGGCTTTGGCGCAGATGGCGGGCGATACTCGCCAGCACCTCGTCACCCGCGCCGTGGCCATAGGTGTCGTTCACCGATTTGAACCGATCGAGGTCGAGCAGCATCACCGCATAGCCGTGGCCCGTGCGGCGCGCGCGCTCGGACATGCGCGACAGATGCGCGTTCACGTAGCGACGATTGTGCAGCCCGGTCAGGGGGTCGACCAGCGCAAGACGCAGACCTTCATCGACCGAGAGACGCAACTGGTCCGAGAGGCGCTTGCGGCGGAGCTGCGCGCCGATCCGAAGTGTGGCTTCCTTTGCTGCGAGCGGCGTCGACATCTCGGCGGGCAGCAGGTCATCCGCACCCAGATCAAGCGCGCTGGCTTGCGTTTCGCGCGCGTCGGGTTGGCTGGCGATCAGGATCGCCGCATGGCGCGTTTCGGGATGCGAGCGCAATTCCGACATCAGCCGGAGACCATCGCCGCGCTGCGCGAGGTCTGCGCCGATCACGAATAGATCGGGGGCGCGACGCGAGGGATCGTCGCCGCAGGGCTGGTCGTAACTGGTCAGCAGAATCCGATTTGTCGTCAGCAGGGGAGCGAGCGCGGATTTCCAGCGCAGCCCCTCGGCCGGGTTGGGCGCGATCAGAGCGATCCGCGCGAGAGGGACGAAGTCGCTCGCCGCCTCTGCGAAGCCGAGTTCCCGGCAGGTCTGCTCGCGCAGCGCCGAATCCTCGTCGCCGACATGGGCGCGGATCAGGCTGCGCAAACGGGCGAGCAGCACCAGTTCGTCGAAGGGTTTGGCCAGCACCTCATTCGCCCCAGCCTGCAGCAGCGTCACGCGCAGCTCCGGCGTATCGCGCCCCGTCATCGCGATGATCGGGATGCGCCGGGTCCGCGGGTTCACTCGCAACCGGGCGATCAGGCCGTCTCCGGTCATGTCGGGCAAGGTGACGTCGAGCAGGATCAAGCCGGGCCGTTGCGCCGCGGCGAGGGCGAGCGCCTCCGCCGCGCTTGCGGCTTGCAGCGTGTTGTAGCGCGCGCCGGTCAGTTTCGCCTTGAGCACAATGCGATTGGTCGCCACATCATCCACGATGAGGATCGATCCCGGCATATAACGCTACTCCTTCAACCTCCGGCGCGGTGCGGCTTGCATCGGGCGGCTCCCGACTGCGCCAGCTTCTCATCGCGCCTTTTCTTGACCTTAGCGGTCTATAGGTTAACAAAGCGTTTCCCCCCGACAGAGAAGGACCCGTCATGCGGCAAGAAAACGCTCATACGCTCGCGTTGCAGACCCTCGGCTGGCTTGCCGGTCGCGAAGATCTGATCGGCGCTTTCCTCGCCAATTCCGGGGCGAGCGTGGACGATTTGCGGGCGCAGGCGAGCGATCCGGACTTCCTCGCAGGTGTTCTCGACCATGTCCTGCAGGACGATCAGGTGGTGCTGGATTGCGCGCAGGACCTTGGTGTGCAGCCCGAGGCGCTGATGCAGGCGCGCGCGGTTCTCGGGCGCGGCGATCTGCGCCACTGGACCTGACGCGCAGCTTTAGGCAATCTGCCCGCAAAGGGAGGCAGATCGCAGATGGCAGGCGGCAAGATACGGGCGGTGCTGTTCGACAAGGACGGTACGCTTTTCGACTTCGACGCGACATGGGGCGCGTGGGCGAAGCTGCAAATCGAGGCGTTGGCAAATGATCCCCAGCAGGCTGGTAGGCTTGCCGCGGCGATCGGATTCGACCTCGAGCGGGTAGAATTCGAGCCGCACTCGCCGGTGATCGCGGGCACGGTTCGGGAGGCGGCGGAACTGCTGTTGCCGCATCTTCCGGGGCGGTCGCTCGATGATCTGGTGCTCGAACTGGAGCAGGCGGCGCATGACGTGCCTCTGGTGGAGCCGGTGCCGCTTGCTGCGCTTCTGTCCGATCTGCGCGGACGCGGATTGCAGCTGGGCATTTGTACGAACGATGCCGAGTCCTCGGCGCGGGCGCATGCTGCACAGGCGGGCATCACCGATCTTTTCGACCGGATTATCGGCTATGACAGCGGGCACGGGGCGAAACCAACGCCGCGCCCGCTTCTGGCCTTCGCGGATTCGCTGGGGCTGGACCCGGCCGAGGTCGTGATGGTCGGCGACAGCCAGCATGACCTGCACGCGGCGCGCGCGGCGGGGATGATCGCGATCGGCGTGCTGAGCGGACCGGCGGAGCGGGCCGATCTGGCCCCGCTCGCCGATGCGGTGCTCGATCATATCGGGGGGCTTCCCGACTGGCTCGCGCGGCGCGCGGGCTAGCACGACGCGTCAGACGCGCGGGAGCCTCGCGCAAGACAGGAGAGGAACGCATGCAACTACGTTTGCAACATATTCTGCTTGGGCTGTTGGCGGGCATGTTCTTCTGGGCGCTCGATAACCAGTTGCAGCAACGGCTTCCGATTGACGCGCACGGACAATTCGGCGTGTCGGTTCTGGGCACGGCGTTCTTCGCGACCGCGCTTGCGATGCTGGGTGAGATCGGCTGGCGCAGGGCATTCGGTGCGGCGGCGCTGATTGCGGTTCCGGTCGCGTTGCTCGGATGGTGGGCGTCGCTTGGATATGCCCCGAGCGAGACGCTGGCGGGATACATGCCTTACGAGCTGCTCGCGCTCTCGGTTCTGGCGATGCTGCCGATGCCCTTCGCGATGGCCGTGGCGCAGGGCGGGACGCGCGCCTGGAACGACTATCCGGCGCTGTTCCTGCACGCATGGAATATCGTGGTGCGCTATGCGGCTGCGTGTATTTTCCTCGGGATGGTCTGGCTCGTGCTGTACCTCTCGGCGCGCCTGCTCGAGAGTGTGGACCTCGATTTCCTGCGCCAGCTTCTGCGGGAGAAGCTGTTCGCCTTTACAGTCTCGGGCGGCATTCTCGGGCTCGGGCTGGCAGTGGTGACCGAGCTGGAGGAGATGATCTCTCCGACCCTGATCCTGCGGCTTCTGAGGCTGTTGCTGCCGCCTGTGCTTCTGGTCGCGGTGATCTTTGTGGCTGGGTTCATTGCGCGCCGCGGGGAGGTCTCGCTGATCGGGTTCTCGCAGATCGAGACGCTGCTGGCGATGGCCGCGGCGGCGGTGACGCTGATCTCGATCGGTATTGAGCGCGACGATGAAAGTGCCGTCCGTGCGCGGGTCTTGCGCCTGTCGGCTCAAGGCTTGGCGCTGGTGCTGCCCGTGCTGGTCGGGGCGGCGGCCTGGACCGGATGGCAAAGCGTCACCGCGCAAGGCTGGACCCCGGGACGCGTGGCGCAGGCGGTGCTGATCGTGCTTCTGGCGGGCTATGCGCTGGGATATGCCGGGTCGGTGCTGCTGGGGCGCGGCTGGATGGTGCGCTTGCGGCGGATCAATATCGCCATGGCGGGTGTCCTGCTGCTTGCCGCTTTGGCATGGCTGACGCCGGTGCTGGATGCGAACGGAGTGGCTGCGCGCTCGCAACTGGCGCTGTATCGCGAGGGGCGCATCACGGCAGGCGCTTTGCCGCTCTACGCTTTGAAGAACCACTGGGGGCTTGCCGGGCAGGCGGCCTTTGCGGAGTTGGAGGCGCAAGCCGGTGATGACCGCGCGCTCGCAACGGCCTTGGCCCGTCTGAGCCCGTCTGCGGATGGGGCGGAGGGGGCCAGCGCCGCGCGCGCCCAACTGCGCCGGGATCTCGTGCTGCCGCCCGGTGCGAAAGCGCCCGAGGATGCGCTGCTCGATGCGATCCGCGCGCGCGCGCCGGAGGTTGCGGCGGGGCTTTGCGCCTCGGCCGAGGGGGCAGCGGCGAATTGCGCCTTGATCGAGGCTGATTTCCTTTCGGATGTGCCCGGTGACGAGGCGATGGTGCTCCTGCATCTGCCCGACCGCGATGCGATCTACGTGCTGCGGCAGTCGAACGGCGCGTGGGATTCGATCGGTTGGGGCAGCGTCGTCGATGCGCAGGGCGAGCCACGTTTCCGCGTCGATCTGGCCCCTGTCATCGCCGCGATCAAACGTGGTGAGGTGCAGCTGGCCCCGAGCGGGATCATGGCGCTTGAGGCCGGTGGGCTGCGTCTCTTGCCGCTGTCGCGCTGAGCCGGGCGAATTTGGAGCTTTGTTAACTTCTGACCGCTAGCGTGGCGGTCAGGAGGGCACATGCTCGGCTTGATCAACCGCTCTATCGAGACGTTTCTGACCGACACCCACGGGGCGGCGCTCTGCGCGCGTGTGCGGCGGCGCGCGGATTTGCCGGGCGAGAGCTATGAGCCTCTGCTGCAATATGACGATGCGCAGACCTTGCGGCTGATCGATGCCGCTTGTGACGAGTTGGGGCGGGCGCGATCCGAGTTTTTGGAAGACCTTGGGGCGCATCTGTGCAGCCGTGAAGCGGTGCGCCGCCTGTTGCGTTACGGTGGCTGCGATTATCGCGGTTTTCTGAACTCGCTCAACGAGTTGAACGATCGCGCGCGCATGGCGCTGCCCGATCTCAAGCTGCCGAACTTGCATCTGGTCGCAACCCAGCCGGGTCAGTTCCGTCTGCGTGTCGCCGCGGATCTGCCGGGCTGGGGGGCGGTGCTGGCGGGGATTCTGCGCGCGATGGCGGATGACTATGGCAGCCTCGCGCTGATCGAGGTGCCGCCGCGTGCCCCCGGGGGCGATCTGCGCGATCCCGACCCGATGGGGGAAACCGTGACCATACAGCTGCTCGACGCCACCCATGCCGAGGCGCGCCAGTTCGCCCTCGCGCGGATGATTGGTGAGGTGTGATGAGCGTGCCGGGCGAGAACACTGTCACGCGACTGGCCGCACAGCCTCCCCCTGATCGGGGCGCGCAAGCCTATTGGCTAACGCTGTTGACCGGGCTTTTGCCGATGTTTCTCTGGCTCGACGAGCGGGCCTGCATCCTTGGAGTCGGGCGCACGTTGCGCAAGGTTCTGGGGGTGCCGGATGCCCAGATCGTCGGCGCGCCGTTCTCGCGGTTTTTCTCGGTCGCGCGGCGCGGCGGGGCGGTGCGAATGTGCCCGAAAGAGCTGCGCTCAAGTTGCGGTGCTGTTGATTGCGATAGCCAGATCGGGCGCTGCGGGCGCTCGCTCGGGGCCATGACGGCGGAGGAGATGCTGCATGTCACCCTTCGCATGCGCCCACAGGTAAGCCTGCGCGGCGCGCTGGTGAGCCACGCGGGTCAGCCAGTTCAGGGGGGCGCGCCGACGCTGGCGGGGGGCGATATGCTCCTTAATTTCAGCTTCGGTATTCACCTGCGCGAACTCGTGGCGGAATTCGACCTGACCGAACACGATTTTTCCGCCGCCGATCTCGCGATGGAAATGCTGTATCTGCAGGAAGCGAAATCGCTCGTGCTTGAAGAGTTGCGGGCTCTGACCGGGCGCCTTGATCAGGCGCGCAAAGCGGCGGAAGATCAGGCGTTGAGCGATCCGCTGACGAAACTCGCCAACCGCAGGGCCATGGCTCAGGCGCTCGCGCGGGCCGTCGACCACGCGACGAACGGGCTGGCGAATTTCGCTTTGCTGCAGATCGACCTCGATCACTTCAAGACGATCAATGATACGCAAGGCCATGCGGCGGGGGATTACGTGTTGCAACTGGTGGCCCGCAATCTGTGTGAAAGCGTGCGCGGCGGTGATCTGGTTGCACGCATGGGCGGCGACGAGTTCCTCGTTCTCTTGCGTGGTAATCCGAGCCGCGCGGAGATCGGCGCGCTCGCGGCACGCATCATCGAGCAGCTCGAAGCGCCGAAATGGTATCGGGGGCAGGAATGTCTGGTCTCGGGATCGCTCGGCGCTGTGTCGTCGCGCGACTACGAGAACCTCGAGATCGAGGCGCTGCAGAATGATGTCGACAGGGCGACCTATGCCGCGAAGACCGCAGGGCGCGGATGTCTTCGCTTCGGGTCCGGGCCTGTCGAAAACGTCGAGGATGGGCCGGGGACGTCACCCGGCTCCGCGCCTTAGGCGCACAAACGCTCTTTTCCTGACCGGTCGCCTTCGGGTAAGGGCAGCGCATGAGACAAGGTTTCCCCTATGCTCGCGCCGGACAGCGCATCGGTCTTCTGGGCGGGTCGTTTGATCCGGCGCATGAAGGTCACGTCCTGATCACGCGTGAGGCGCTGCGCCGCTTCAATCTTGATCGGGTCTGGTGGATCGTGAGCCCCGGCAACCCGCTCAAGGCGCATGGGCCCGCGCCGCTCGATCAGCGCATCGCGAGCGCGCGGGCGAGCCTTGGCGGAGATCCGCGAGTGGTGGTGACTGACCTCGAAGCGCGGCTCGGAACGCGTTACACCGCCGACACGATAACGCGGCTGCGCGCGCTCTATCCCGGCGTGGATTTCGCGTGGCTGATGGGGGCCGATAACCTCGTGCAGTTCGACCGCTGGGATCATTGGCGCACGATCATGGAGAGCGTGCCGGTCGGTGTGCTGGCGCGTCCGGGCTGGCGGATGCCGGGGCGCTGGGCGCGCGCGGCGCGCATTTATGCGGGGGCCGAATTGCCCGCGGTCGCCTCGCAGCGCCTCCTCGACGGGCCGGCGCCGCGCTGGTGCTTCGTCAACATTCCGATGTCGTCTCTTTCCTCCACGGAAATTCGCGAGAAAGGCGGCTGGCGGGCATCGACACCCGCTTGAAGACGGTGCGGGGCGCGCTACGCTCGGATTGACGCCGAGGGAGGAATCGCCATGCCGCTATCGATATCGCGCCGCTTCGCATTGCTGGGTGGCGCCGCGCTTTTCGCCACTCCGAAAACGGGCTTCGGACAGACGGTCGCGGCAGCCGAATTGGTCCGGATGGCCGGGCTCAGCGGCGATGTGGGCTATGTCGTCGCGGACCTGAAGAGCGGCCAGATCCTCGAACAGCGCAATGCAGGCCAGGCGATGCCGCCCGCCTCCGCGCTCAAATCGATCACCTCGCTCTATGCGATGGAGCAACTGGGCGGCGATTTCTGTTTTGGCACGCAGTTGATCGCGACCGGCCCGATCTCTGGCGGGCGCATTCAGGGGGATCTGATCCTCGCGGGCGGGGGCGATCCGACGCTGACGACTGACGATTTGAACGCGATGGCGAAGTCGCTGGCGGCGAAGGGAGTGCAGGGCGTCACGGGGCGTTTCCTGACTTGGGCCGGGGCGCTGCCCTACAAGAACGAGATTGCGAACGATCAGCCGATCTTCGCGGGCTACAACCCGTCGATCTCCGGGCTGATGCTGAACTTCAATCGCGTGCATTTCCAGTGGCGGCGCTCCGGTAGCGGCTGGGCGCTGAGCATGGATGCGCGCGGGCGCGACGTGCAGCCGCAGGCCTATACCGCGAAGGCGTCGATCGCGAAACGCTCCTCGCCCACTTTCACCTATTCCGATCGCGGCGGGGTCGAGCATTGGACGGTCGCCTCGGCGGCCTTGGGGCGTGGCGGAAGCCGGTGGTTGCCGGTGCGCCATCCAGCGGCCTATGCGGGCGACGTGTTTCAGACATTGGCCCGCGCGCAGGGCACACCGCTGCCCGCGCCGGAAGAGGTCCGCAACCTGCCCGGCGGTACGGTTCTGGTGAGCCATGGCAGCGATCCGCTTGTGCCGGTTCTGCGCGAGATGATGAAATATTCGACCAATATCACCGCGGAAGCGGTGGGCATGACGGTAAGCAAGCGGTTGGGTGCGGGGAGTTCGCTGAAGCAATCGGGGCAGATGATGACCCAATGGCTGCAGCAGCGCACGGGCGCGCGCTCGGCCCGTTTCACCGACCATTCCGGGCTGCGGGCCGATGCCGAGCTTTCGCCGCAGGACATGGTGGCGGCGCTGCGCAATCTCGGTGCGCCGATGGGGCTGCGCAGTTTGATGAAGCCATTCAAGCTGCGCGATGCGACGGGCAAGAACATGCCGGCCCAGCCGTTCCGCGTCGATGCCAAGACCGGGACGCTGAATTTCGTGTCGACTTTGGCGGGCTATATGACCGCGCCTGATGGCACCGAACTGGTCTTCGCGATCTTCACCGCCGATCTAAACCGGCGTCGTCGTGCGGGCTCGGCGCCGCGCCCGCCGGGGCAGGTCCAATGGGTGCGGGCGTCGAAAATCCTTCAGAGCCAGCTGTTGGAGCGTTGGGCCGGGATTTACGGCTGAGGGGCAGCTCCACCCGGACGGCGGGGCGGTCGTCAGGTTTTCTCGCCGGGACTCTATCGTCCGATCAGAGCGTGACGTGGCGCACTTTTGCACCCCATTCGATGGCGACGGCGTGCAGCCGGTCGATCGCCAACTCACCGCGAATTTCTTCGAGAAGACGTAGTTCGGTTTGACGGATCGTACCATCTGCGGCGGCCACATCGCAGGCCAGCGCATACGCGGTTTCGAAAATATGTTCGGGCAGCGCGTCGCGGATCAGGCCGAACAGCGCCTCGAGCCCATCTTCTTCTTCGAAAAGCGTGAAGACCGAGCGGGAGACCCGCGAGACGCGGTCGAAATCATAGCCCGCGAAGATCGGCATGTGGTTCACTATCCGCTCGATTGCGACGAGTTCGGAGGTCGGCACGTCCTCATCGGCGGCGGAAATCGCGACCATCACGGCGACGAGCGCGTCTTGGGGCGAAAGCGAGGCGAGAACGTCGGGCACGTGGGAGCTCCTTGATAGTGTTCGAGTGCTAATTATTGACTGTCCCCGTCCGCTTCAATAGGTCAGGCGCGACTGGGCGCACGGGGCGCCTTCATGAGGTATGCAATGACGAGCTTGCGTGACGCTGCGATGAAATCCAAGGCCTGGCCCTTCGAGGAAGCCCGCCGGGTGCTCAAGCGTTACGAGAAACGGGACCCGGAAAAGGGTTACGTCCTGTTCGAGACGGGCTATGGGCCGTCGGGTCTGCCGCATATCGGCACGTTTGGCGAAGTTGCGCGCACCACGATGATCCGTCGCGCCTTCGAGCTGATCTCGGACATCCCGACGAAGCTTCTGTGCTTCTCGGACGATATGGACGGGATGCGGAAGGTGCCGAGCAACGTGCCCAATCAGGACATGCTGCGCCAGCATGAGCAAAAGCCGCTGACCTCGGTGCCTGATCCGTTCGGCGAGTTCGACAGCTTCGGCAACCACAACAACGCGATGCTGCGCCGTTTCCTCGACACCTTCGGGTTCGAGTATGAATTCGCGAGCGCGACCGATTACTACAAGTCGGGTCGGTTCGACGAGATGCTGATCAAATCGGCTTACGAATACGATCAGATCATGGAAATCATGCTGAAGTCGCTGCGCGAAGAGCGTCAGCAGACCTATTCGTGCTTCCTGCCGATCCATCCCGAGACGGGCCGCGTGCTCTACGTTCCGATGAAGGAGGTCAATGCGCGCGACGGCACCGTGACCTTCGACGACGAGGATGGGCGCGAATGGACGCTGCCGGTCACCGGCGGCAATGTGAAGCTGCAGTGGAAACCCGATTTCGGGATGCGTTGGGCCGCGCTCGGCGTCGATTTCGAGATGTATGGCAAGGACCACTCGACCAACACGCCGATCTATGACGGCATCTGCCGCGTGCTGGGTGGGCGTGCGCCGGAGCACTTCACCTACGAGCTGTTCCTCGATGCGAATGGTGAGAAGATCTCGAAGTCGAAGGGCAATGGCCTGTCGATCGACGAGTGGCTGACCTATGCGGCGACGGAATCCTTGAGCTACTTCATGTATCTCAAGCCGAAGACCGCGAAGCGGATGCATTTCGACGTGATCCCGAAGGCGGTGGACGAATATCACCAGCAGCTGCGCGCCTATCCCGATCAGCCGATCGAGCAGCAGGTGAACAACCCGGTCTGGCACATCCACGGCGGCAACCCGCCCGAGAGCCGGATGGTGGTGCCTTTCGCGATGCTGTTGAACCTCGCGAGCGTCGCGGGCGCGACCGAGAAGGAAGGGCTGTGGGGCTTCATCAAGCGCTACGCGCCCGAGGCGAGCCCGGAAGGCAATCCCGATCTCGATCAGGCGGCAGGCTTCGCGCTGAAGTATTTCGAGGATTTCGTGAAGCCGACGCTGGTCTTCCGTGCGCCCGACGCCTCCGAACGTGCCGCGCTGGAAGATCTTGCCAAGGCGCTGAAATCGGAAGAGGCGGCGCTCGATCAGATCGCGCGCAAGAACGCGGCGGCAGGCAACGAAGAGCCGCTGCCGGAGGCCGATTTCCATAGCGACGAGTTCCTGCAGACGGTCGTTTTCGCGGTCGGCAAGAACCACGAATTCGCGAACCTGCGCGATTGGTTCAAGGCGCTCTACGAGGTGCTGTTGGGCCAGAGCCAAGGACCGCGCTTCGGCGGGTTCATCGCGCTTTACGGTGTCGATGAAACGGTCGCCCTGATCGAGCGGGCGCTGGCGGGCGAACTGGTCGACTAAGCTTTCCAGAGATCGAACCAAGCCCCCCAGCGGTCGCAAAGCGGCTCGGGGGGCTCGGCGAATATCCTGGCGCCGAGAGTGAAGGCCTCTGCCTCCAGCCGGGCGGACTCGGCGCGGATCAATGCAAGCAAGGCCTCGGCCCTTTCCGGGTCGAGATGCTGCGGCACTTTCGTCTCGAGCACATGCAGATCGTGATGGTCGCCGATCAACTCTCCCAAAGTGTCGAGTGCGTCTTCGCGCGGATGCAGCATTTCTGGCCAGATCGGGGCGAGCAGTCGCGTGTGATACCAGTGCTGCTTCACCCGCGTCCGCCAATGGTGCAGGTCTAAGCCAGCCCTTGATTTCTGAGAGGTTTTCAGACGCTTGCGGCAATCTTTCAGCGTCTCGTACAATCCGGCCTCATAGGCGGGCCAGCCCTTTTCGGTGACGTCCCAATCCTTCGCGCGTTTGCGGATTTCCGTGACGCGTTTCGCGAATGTCGAGATATCGCCTTCCTTCGGGGGCGGGGTCACGGGCAGCGCGTCGAGCATTGCACGGGCGGCCGACGCACCGTCGAGATCAGGCCCTTCGCGCCCGAGCCGGATAAGCGAGGCGCGCATTACTTCGTCGTCGCGCAGGCCGGAAATGCCCCGGGCGGCTTCGGCCAAGGCGTCGTTCTCCTTGTGAAAATCGGAGAAATGCGGCGCGAAGAGTCGGATCAAGCCGCGGGTCTTCTTGATCGCTTTGCGCAGGGCGTGAACCGACGGGTCGGGCTTGTCGGCCAGTTTAACGGCTGTCCCAAGCTCGCTGCGCGCGATGCGGCGCAGGGCTTTCGTCGGGGTCTTGTCGTCGGGGGATATGGCGTAAACCATCTGCGGCTCCTCTTGGCTGCACACCCGATGTGGCGCGAGGATATGTCAGGCGCATGACGCTGTCACCTGCGAAGCGGGAGGGGCAGCGGGAGCGCAGGCCGTGACCAGAGGCTGCGAACGGCCCTCTCAGGTCTTCTTTAACCTTTCCTTCTAGCTCTGTTCGGGCCGAAGCGCGGGCGCTTTCGGTCGGTCCCGGCGCGCAATTGGTACGGCAAGGGGCGCGCGGGTGGGAACATGGACAAGAGGATTGCAGATGAACGTCGCGATTACCGAAGGGCTGGTGCTGACCCCGCCCGCATTCGCCGAAGGGCTGGATCAATGGTCGAGCGAGGATGGCACGCCGGGCTCCACGACCTATGAGAGCACGGGCAATGCCGTGCTGGTTCCGGCGGATGCGGATTTCGGCGGCTGTCTGGAGATGCTCAAGACGCAGACGGTGCAGAAGCTGCGCTACATGGGCGACACGCCGATCCTGCCCGGGACTTACCTGCGCATCCGGGCGCGGGTGAAGGCGGTCAGCGGCAACCTGCCGGAGGTCCGCGTCGCGGGCTATGCGGCGACGGGGTCGGGTGCCCATGTGACCGGCGTGGTCGAAGTCGGTCCGATGGTCGCGCTGCAAAGCTATGGCGCGGTGGTCGAGGTCTCGGCGATCGTCGGGACCGGCTCGCGCGACGGTGTCGATATGCCGTGGGGGCTGGATGCGGTCTACGGGTATTTCGGGCTGGACCTGACCGGCGCGAATGGCGGCGTGGTGCGCATCGACGATATCGAGATCGAGGATGTGACCGAGGCTTTCCTGCGTGACCTGATGGGCTGGGTGGATGTGCGCGATTACGGCGCGGTGGGCGACGGGACGACCGACAATTTCGCGGCGTTCAACGCGGCCGATCAGGCGGCGAACGGGCGCAAGGTTTTCGTCTCGGAGGGCGTTTATTACCTGGGCAGCACGATTTCGATCTCGTCGCCGGTCGAATTCGTGGGCACGCTGGTGATGCCGGTCGCAGCGAAACTGGCGCTGATGTCGTCCTTCGACTTTCCGACCTATGCGGCGGCTTTCGGCGATGAGCTGGCGGGCTTCAAGAAGGCGCTGCAGGCGCTGTTCGGCTATACCGATCACAACGTGCTCGACCTGAAAGGGCGCCGCGTCGAGGTGACCGAACCGATCCGCATCGAGGAGATCGCGCCGGACCTTACGAGCTTTTCCAACCGCCGGGTTCTGCAGAACGGGCAGATCAACGTGATCGCGGGCTCTGCCTGGGACGATGAGGTGGTGACGTCGCAGGCGAGCTATTCGGTGAGCCAGTCGATGCAGCTGACTTCGGTCGCCAATATCGCGAACATCCCGGTGGGCGCGCGGATCACCGGCACTGGAGTCGGGCGCGAGGTCTATGTGAAGTCGAAGAATATCGGCGCGCAGACACTGTATCTTTCGCAGCCGCTTTATGGCGGGTCGGGCACGCGCACCTACACGTTCACGCGCCATCAATATGTGCTGGATTTCTCGGGGATGGAGAAGCTCGACCGGTTCAACATCGCCAATGTGGAATTCCTCTGCAACGGCGCGGCGAGCTGCATCATGCTGGCGCCTGACGGGCAGATGTTCCAGATCCGCGACAGCTATGTGGTGCGGCCCAAGGATCGCGCGATCACCTCGATCGGGCGTGGGTGTCAGGACCTGCTGATCGATGGCTGTCAGTTCCTGTCGGACGAGATGCTGGTGCCCGCGCAGGATCGAAAGTCGATGGTGCTGAACGTGAATGCCAATGACTCGAAGATCCGCGACTCGCGCTTCGTGCGCTTCGGGACCAGTTTCGTGCTGAATGGCTCAGGGCATCTGATCGTCGGCAATCACTGGTTTCAGGGCGACGAGGAAAGCAATGGCGTGCGCGTGGCGGGGCTGGTCTTTACCCAGACCAATGTGCAGTCGGCGGTGACCGGCAATTACATCGACAACTCGGTGATCGAGTGGACCAACGAGCATGACGCAGAGCCGGATTTCGCGAGTGAATACAGCTTTGGCGGGCTGACGGTGACGGGCAATACCTGCGTATGCATCAATGTCGCGCCGTGGTTCACTTGGCTGTCGATCAAGCCCTATGGGCCGGGGCATTTCATCCAAGGGCTGAGCGTGACGAACAACGTGTTCAAGTCGCTCAACGGCAGTGTCGACCGGATCGAGAAGATCGACACGAGTTTTGCGGATATCGACCGCTCGCGGGTACGCAACGTGGTCTTCGAGGCGAATATGTTCAACGCGATCAACGACATCTCGCAGAACCCGGTGATGGTCGAGGTGAACCAGTCCACGGCGCAATCGGTCTGGACGGTGGATGCGAGCCAGTATCTGCCCTTCGGGGGCTGGGCGCGCAATGTGCAGAGTCTGATCGCTGAGGGCATGGTTCGCGACGGCTCGGGGGCGCGGATCGATGCGATGCCCTATGTCGCGGTGGAACAGGGCGCGGCCAAGAACCAGATCACGGTGAACTGGCCGGAGGCGGCGAAGGGGCGGCTGCAGGTTACGCTGCGGATGGATAACCCGATCTGACGGGATGCAAGGGCGGGGCCGATCCGGGCCGGGGCGGGCGGATCGGCAAGGCGGCGCGTGGGGCGAAAGTCCTGCGCGCTGTTTTTATGTCAGGTCTGCGGGCGTCAGACGAAAGGCGCGGCCGAAGCCGCCATTGAGAGCCGCCGAGGTCGCGCGGAGATCGAAGAAAAAGAAATCGGGCAGGTCGATATAGAGCTTCGATTTCGGATGATCGGAGAGCCAGCGGTCTCGCATCGCCGGGAAGGCGGCGTCGTCGCGGTGGATGGCAACTGCTTCGACCTGCAACGAGAGGCGGGGATGGGTGAGGGGATCGCCTTTTGTACCGGGCTCGCCGAGCAATAGCCCGGCCCGGTGGTCTTGCAGCAGGGCTGTCGTGTGTACTGCGAGGCTGGAAACGAAGGTTAACAGTTCCCCTTGCGGGCCGGGGCCGAGGGCGACGCGTGTCACGACCGGCGCGCCGGTATCCGGGTCGAGCGTGCCAAGCGCGCCGAACCGGGCTTCACGGATCAGGCTTTGCGCCAAGGCGCGGGCCTCATCATCCGTGGGGCGGATCGGGTTGGTCGGCGGGGTCGGCTGCGTCATGGGAGGCTCCTTCAAGGCGGCGCGATGGTAGGGCGCGGGCCTGCGGGCGACAATCGTCGAAGTTATCCACAGGATGCCGTTACGGCAGGCCGCGCGCCGAATCATTCGGAGCCTCCGATTCGTCTCGTCGAAGCTGCGGCATGATTTTAACCGTGCGGTCGATTTTCAAATTCAGTTGGGTTCGAGCGGAAACGCTACAGGCAAGCGCTTGAATTGGCTCGCCTATTTTCTGCCTCATTTCCGTGCATTTACAGCGTTAGCGCAATCGGTGTCAAAAAATTTACAGAAATATGCATTGTATAAAGGGGGTTACATGAATCTTAACCTTTGAGTTACAGTGGCGCGGGGTAGAGGGCCTGCACTATCACGCGGGCGACATGCGGACACGCCGTGCCGCAATGCGAAATTGCTGGGAGGAAGCTCATGACTGCGCAAGACAAGGTGACTCAGGTTCCAGAGGTCAAAGAGGTCCCGCCGGGCTTCGAGAACGCCCACGCCGACGCCGCGAAATATCGCGAGATGTATCAGGAATCGATCACCGATCCGGAGAAGTTCTGGGGCCGCGAGGGCAAGCGCCTCGACTGGATCACGCCGTATACCAAGGTGAAGAACACCGATTTCACCTTCGGCCATGTCGATATCAAATGGTTCGAGGACGGCGTGCTGAACGCCAGCGTGAACTGTATCGACCGTCACCTCGCCACGCGCGGCGACCAGACCGCGATCATCTTCGAGCCCGACGATCCGGAAACCCCGGCGCAGCACATCACCTATAAGGAACTGTCCGAGAAGGTGAACCGCTTCGCCAACGTGCTTTCGAGCCAGGGCGTGATGCGCGGCGACCGCGTCGTGATCTATCTGCCGATGATCCCGGAAGCGGCTTACGCGATGCTCGCCTGTGCGCGTATCGGCGCGATCCACTCGATCGTCTTCGCGGGCTTCTCGCCCGACGCGCTGGCCAACAGGGTCAACGACTCGGGCGCCAAGGTCGTCATCACCGCCGACACCGCCCCGCGCGGTGGCCGCCGCACGCCGCTCAAGGCGAATGCCGACGCCGCGCTGCTGCACTGCTCGGACAAGGTGCGTTGCCTTGTCGTGAAGCATACCGGCGACCAGACCTCGTGGATCGACGGTCGCGACGTCGACGTGAAGGCGATGATGGAGAACGTCTCGCCCGAATGTCCGCCGCGTCCGATGAATGCGGAAGATCCGCTGTTCATCCTTTACACCTCGGGCTCGACCGGCAAGCCGAAGGGCGTGGTGCATACCACCGGCGGTTATCTCGTCTACGCCGCGATGACGATGCAATACACGTTCGACTACCACGATGGCGACGTGTTCTGGTGCACCGCGGATGTGGGCTGGGTCACCGGCCACAGCTACATCGTCTACGGGCCGCTCGCGAATGGCGCGACCACGATCATGTTCGAAGGCGTGCCGACCTATCCGGATGCGGGCCGCTTCTGGGCCGTGTGCGAAAAGCACAAGGTCAACCAGTTCTACACCGCGCCCACCGCGATCCGCTCGCTGATGGGGCAGGGGCCGGAATGGGTCGAGAAATACGACCTGTCCGATCTTAAGGTGCTGGGCTCGGTCGGTGAGCCGATCAACCCCGAAGCCTGGGCCTGGTACGACAAATACGTCGGAAAGGGTAAATGCCCGATCGTCGACACGTTCTGGCAGACCGAGACCGGCGGCCACATGCTCACCCCGCTTCCGGGGGCGACGCCCACCAAGCCCGGCTCGGCGACCCGTCCGTTCTTCGGCGTGAAGCCGGTCGTGCTCGATCCGCAGACCGCGGTGAAGCAGGACGAGACCGAGACCGAAGGCGTGCTCTGCATCTCCGACAGCTGGCCGGGCCAGATGCGCACCATTTGGGGCGATCACGAGCGTTTCCAAGAGACCTATTTCAGCCAGTACAAGGGCTATTACTTCACCGGTGACGGCTGCCGCCGCGACAGCGACGGGTACTACTGGATCACCGGTCGGGTCGACGACGTGATCAACGTCTCGGGCCACCGCATGGGCACGGCGGAAGTCGAATCCGCGCTGGTCGCGCATCAGGCCGTGGCCGAGGCCGCTGTGGTCGGCTACCCGCACGAGCTGAAGGGGCAGGGCATCTACGCCTATGTCACGCTGATGAACGATGTCGAACCCTCCGACGAGCTGCGCAAGGAGCTCGAGAAGTGGGTGCGCACCGAGATCGGTCCGATCGCCAAGCCCGATATCATCCAATGGGCGCCGGGCCTGCCGAAGACCCGTTCGGGCAAGATCATGCGCCGCATCCTGCGCAAGATCGCCGAGAACGATTTCGGCAGCCTTGGGGACACCTCGACGCTGGCCGATCCGTCGGTCGTCGATGATCTGATCGAAAATCGCGGGAACAAATGATGTCGGACAGCACGACCATGACGCAGACCAAGCCTGCCGTTCTGATCCTTCTCGGTCCTCCGGGCGCGGGCAAGGGCACGCAGGCGCGGATGCTCGAAGAGACCTTCGGCCTCGTGCAGCTCTCGACGGGCGATCTTCTGCGGGCCGCGGTGTCTCAGGGCACCGAGGCCGGTCTCGCCGCGAAAGCGGTGATGGAGGAGGGCGGCCTCGTCTCGGACGAGATCGTTCTGGCGATCCTGCAAGATCGCATGGCTGAATCGGATGTTGCGAAAGGGGTGATCCTCGACGGGTTCCCGCGCACCGCCGGTCAGGCTGCGGCGCTCGACGGTCTTCTGGAGGAGAATGGCCAGTCGGTGACCGCAGCGATCAGTCTGGAGGTCGATGACGAGGCGATGATCGCCCGCGTCGCCGGCCGCTACACCTGCGCCAAATGCGGCGAAGGCTATCACGACGAGTTCAAACAGCCCGAAGTTGCGGGTGTTTGCGACAAATGCGGCGGCACGGAATTCAAACGCCGGGCCGACGACAATGCCGAGACGGCGCGCGCGAGGCTGGAGGCCTACCACGCGCAAACGGCACCGCTGATCGCCCATTACAAGGCGCTCGGTGTTCTCGAGGGAATCGACGCGATGGGCTCCATCGACGAGATCGCCTCGGGCCTTGGGTCGATCGTAAAGCGCGTCTCGGCCTGATTTTTGGGGAGGGGCGGGCCCATGAGGGGCCCGTCTGGAGAGAAACTAAAAGGGAGTTAGTCTCATGGCGGACAAATCCTCGTCCAACGCCTATTGGAAGGCGAATATCCGGACCATCCAGATTTCTCTGGTGATCTGGTTCATCGTGTCCTTCGGCTTCGGCATCCTGCTGCGCCCGATGCTGGCAGGCATCAAAATTGGTGGCACTGATCTTGGCTTCTGGTTCGCCCAGCAAGGTTCGATCCTCGTGTTCCTGGTGCTCATCTTCACCTATGCGTGGCGGATGAACAAACTGGACCGCGAGCACGGCGTCGAAGAATAATCTCAGGGAGGAGAGAGGGACATGGATCAGTTTACCCTCAACCTGCTGGTGGTCGGCGCGACTTTCGTGCTCTACATCGGCATCGCGATCTGGGCCCGTGCGGGTTCCACGTCGGAATTCTACGCCGCGGGTCGCGGCGTTCACCCGGTCGTCAACGGTATGGCTACGGGCGCTGACTGGATGTCGGCCGCGTCGTTCATCTCGATGGCTGGCCTCATCGCCTTCGGGGGCTACGACACCTCGACCTATCTGATGGGTTGGACCGGTGGCTACGTGCTTCTGGCCATGCTGCTTGCGCCCTATCTGCGCAAGTTCGGCAAGTTCACCGTGCCGGAATTCATTGGCGACCGTTTCTATTCGCAAACCGCACGCACCGTGGCCGTTATCTGCCTCATCGTTGCGTCGATCACCTACGTTATCGGTCAGATGACCGGTGTGGGCGTTGCGTTCTCGCGCTTCCTCGAAGTGGACAACACCACCGGCCTGTTCATCGGCGCGGCGATCGTGTTCCTCTACGCGGTTCTCGGCGGCATGAAGGGCATCACCTACACGCAGGTGGCTCAGTACGTCGTTCTGATCATCGCCTACACCATCCCGGCGATCTTCATCTCGCTGCAGCTGACCGGCAACCCGATCCCGGGTCTCGGCCTGTTCTCGAACGACGTCAACACCGGCGCGCCGATCCTGTCGACGCTGAACGACACCGTCGAGGCTCTGGGCTTCGCGTCCTACACCGGCCAGCATGACACCACGCTGAACATGTTCCTGTTCACCATGACGCTGATGATCGGTACCGCCGGTCTGCCGCACGTCATCGTGCGCTTCTTCACCGTTCCGAAGGTCGCCGACGCGCGTTCCTCGGCGGGCTGGGCGCTGGTGTTCATCGCGCTTCTCTACCTGACCGCTCCGGCTGTGGGTGCAATGGCGCGTCTGAACCTCGTTTCGACCTTCTACCCGAATGGCGTGACCGAGCCGGCCGTGGAAATGACCGCGATCGAGAACGACCAGAACCTCGCTTGGGTGCGTAACTGGGCCCAGACCGGTCTTCTGTCCTTCGACGACAAGAACGGCGACGGCCGCATCGAGTACAATGCGAGCGACGCCAACGAACTGACCGTGAACCGCGACATCATCACGCTCGCCAACCCCGAGATCGCCAACCTGCCGGGTTGGGTGATCGCGCTGGTGGCGGCCGGTGGTCTGGCTGCGGCTCTGTCGACGGCGGCTGGTCTTCTGATGGCGATCTCGTCGGCGGTCTCGCACGACCTGATCAAGTCGCAGATCAATCCGGGCATCTCGGAAAAAGGCGAGCTTCTGGCCGCCCGTATCTCGATGGCCGTGGCGATCGTCGTGGCGACCTATCTGGGTCTGAACCCGCCCGGCTTCGCGGCACAGACGGTGGCTCTGGCCTTCGGTCTGGCAGCGTCGTCGATCTTCCCGGCACTGATGATGGGCATCTTCACGAAGCGCATCAACAACACCGGTGCTGTTGCAGGTATGCTCACGGGTCTCGCGACCACGCTGATCTACATCTTCCTGCACAAGGGCTGGTTCTTCATCCCGGACACCAACACGTTCACGGATGCGAACCCGATGATCCTCTCGATCAAGTCGACCTCCTTCGGGGTTATCGGCGCGGTCCTGAACTTCATCGTGGCCTACGTCGTGTCGAACGCGACCAAGGAGACCCCGGAAGATATCCAGGAGCTCGTCGAGTCGATCCGCGTGCCGAAAGGCGCCGGTGCGGCAGTCGACCACTAAGACAGCGGCGCGGGACGGGGTTCGCCTCGTCCCGACCTCTGGACCTTCGGCAGGCGCCCTTCGGGGCGCCGCCACCACCCAAAGGACAAGATCATGGCCGCCGATCTGACCCCGATCCTCGCATTTCTCGAAGGCGTCCACCCTTACGACAATCTGTCGCGCAACGAGCTGGAGCATGTCGCCAGTTCCTTCCGCCGCAGAGAATTGCCCGCGAATGAGACCGTCTATTCCTATCGCGAGCCGCTCAAGGGCATCTACCTGATCAAGCGCGGAGCGGTCGAAGTGACCGATCAGAACGGGGCGCTGGTCTCGATCCTCGGCGCGCGCAACACCTTTGGCGAGCGCGGGCTGATGCGCGACGGTCTGGCCGCGACCACGGCGCGCACCACTGCCGAGACCGTGCTGCTGGAGCTGCCGGTCGAAGAGTTCCGCGAGCTGTCGCAAAACACCCCCGCCTTCGCGCGCTTCTTCAACCGCGTGCGCGGCGGCGAGACCCGCACCAATTCCATCGCGACGATGAAGATCGCCGATCTTCTGGCGCAGGAGCCGATGGGCTGCGCGCCCGAGACCACCGTCACCGAAGCCGCGCGGCAGATGCGCGATGCGCATATCTCCTCGCTCGGCGTGACCGATTCCGAGGGCGGGCTGGTGGGCATCGTCACGGTGCGCGACCTGTCGAACAAGGTTCTGGCCGAAGGCCGCGCGCCCGATACGCCCGTGGGCGAGGTGATGACCCCCGATCCGGTGACGCTGACCCCCGAAGGGCTGGGCACCGACCTTCTGCATGTCATGCTGGAAAAGCGCGTCGGCCACCTGCCGATCACCGATCGCGGGCGCTTCGTGGGCATGATCACCCAGACCGATCTGACCCGCTTTCAGGCGGTCAGTTCCGCCGTTCTGATCCGCGATGTGGCGGGCGCCGAGACCGTGCCGGAAATGGCCGCCGTCACCGCGCGCATCCCGCAGCTTCTGGTGCAGCTCGTGGGCGGGCATCACGCGCATGAGGTCATCACCCGGCTGATCACCGATATCGCAGATGCGGTTACGCGCCGCCTGCTGAAGATGGCCGAGGAGGCGCTGGGGCCGCCGCCGGTGCCCTATCTGTGGCTGGCCTGCGGCTCGCAGGGGCGCCAAGAGCAGACCGGGGTGTCCGATCAGGACAATTGCCTGATCCTCGACGACGCCGTGACCGAAGCGGATATGGAGTATTTCCGCCAGCTCGCGAAGATCGTCTCGGACGGGTTGGATGCCTGCGGCTACGTCTATTGCCCGGGCGACATGATGGCGACGAACCCGCGCTGGTGTCAGCCGGTCCGCGTCTGGCGCGACTATTTCCGCGGCTGGATCGCCAAGCCCAACCCGGAGGCGCAGATGTTGGCCTCTGTGATGTTCGATCTGCGCGCGATCGGCGGCAACGGGGCGGGGCTGTTCCAGCAGTTGCAGGAAGAGACCTTGGCGAAGGCGTCGAAGAACTCGATCTTCGTGGCCCATATGATCGCCAACAGCCTCAAGCATCACCCGCCGCTGGGCCTGATCCGGGGCTTCGCCACGATCCGCTCGGGCGAGCATCGCAACCATATCGACATGAAGCATAACGGCGTCGTGCCGGTGACTGATCTGGCCCGCGTCTACGCGCTGCAAGGGCGCCTGCCCGAAGTGAACACCCGCGCCCGTCTGATCGAGGCCGAACATGCCGGCGTGCTGAGCCATTCCGGCGCGCGCGATCTGGTCGAGGCCTATGACCTGATCGCGTCGATGCGGCTGGAGAACCAGGCGCATCTGGCCCGTTCGGGGCGCAAACCTGACAATTATCTCGCACCGTCGGACCTGTCCGATTTCGAACGCTCCCACTTGCGGGATGCGTTCGTCGTGGTGCGCACCATGCAATCGGCCGCCGGACATGGCAAAGGCGCGATGAGCTGAGGAGAGCTTATGACGAACGATTACATCTCGACCCTTGCTGCCGGCGCGCTTGCCGCTCTCGTGGTCTTCCTGCTCTCTCATCTGAGCAAGAAGTTCCGCGGCGAGAAGCTGCCGAAATGGGTGATGCCCGCAGCGGTCGGGGCGGCGCTGATCGGCTACACGGTCTGGAGCGAGTATTCGTGGTATCCCAAGATGCGCGCGGACATGCCCGACACGGTCGTGGTGCTACAGAAGATCGACGAAAGCGTCGGCTGGCGGCCCTGGACCTATCTGGTGCCGATGGTCACCCGCTTCATGGCGGTCGATGCGGGCAAGGTGGAGCATCCGGTGGCGGGCAAGCCGGAGCTGGCCGAGACCGATCTGCTGCTGATCGGGCGCTGGCAAAATTTGCAGACGGTGCCGACGGTCTATGACTGCAAGACCGACAGCCGCGCCGATCTGGTGAACGGGGCCACGCTGACGAAAGACGGAGAGCTGTCGGGCGGCGGCTGGCTGAAACTCACGCCCGACGACCCGGGGCTGAAAGCGGTATGCGCAGGAGGATGAGACCATGCCGGGGGGGAGGAAACATCGCGTCCTGATCGTGGAGGATGAGGACAATATCGCCATCGCGCTCGACTATCTGATGAGCCGCGAGGGGTTCGACCATGACCGGATCGACACCGGGCGCGGCGCGTTGGAGAAAATCCGCGAGACCCGCCCCGATCTGGTCCTGCTCGACGTGATGCTGCCCGAGGTCTCGGGCTACGAGATCTGCGAGGGCGTGCGCGCCGACAAGGGCCTCGGCGATGTGAAGATCCTGATGATGACCGCGCGCGGCTCCGCGATGGAGCGCCGCAAGGGCCTCGCGCTCGGTGCCGACGGTTTCATCGCCAAACCCTTCGAGCTGCGCGAATTGCGCGAGGAGGTCCACCGCATTCTCGACGGGGAGACGGCCTGATGGACCTCACCCGGCTTTCCCTGCGCACCCGGGTGTTTCTGTTCTTTGCCGCCTTGGCGCTCGGCAATCTGGTGGCGCTGGTGGCGGGGCTGTGGTTCGGCTTCACCCGTCTGGGCGACCCTGAGCTTCTGAATGCGATGGTGATCGGCGGCGCGGTCGCGGGCTTCGTGATCCTCGGGCTGATCGCCTGGATCTGGTTTCTCTTCGACGAGAACGTGGCCAAGCCGATCGAGCGGCTCTCGGGGATGCTGCGCGCCCGCACCACGGCCGAGATCGAGGGCGATATGGACGCCGATATCGCGCGCTATCTGGGCGATCTTGCCCCCGCTGCGGCCTCGGTCACGCGCCACCTGTCGGAGACCCGAAACGCCCTGACCGAGGCCGTGCAGCGCGAGACCACCCGGCTCGCGCAGGAAAAGGAACGGCTCGAGGCGCTCTTGTCGGATGTGCCGGTGGGCGTGCTGCTCTGCACCGCGGATCATCAGCTTGCCTTCTATAACGGGCAGGCGGTGGAGCTTCTGGGCTCGGCCCATGCGCCGGGGCTGGATCGGCGCGTCTTCGACTATCTCAACCAGCCGCCCATCGCCCATGCCTATGACCGGCTTCTGGCGACGGAAGATCCCGACGCGGCCTCGGACCTGCTCTGTTCGACGAAGGCGGAGGGCCGGGTGCTCGCCGCCCGGATGAGATTGCTGTCGGAGGGAGAAGATCACCATCTGAGCGCGCGCCCGGGCTACGTGCTGACGCTCCGCGACGTCTCGGGCGACATGGCCTCTCATGCGCAGCGCGAGCAGTTGATGGACGAGCTGTTCGACCGCATCCGCCGCCCTGCCGCAGCCCTGCAATCGCTGATCGGTGTGCTGACCGCCGATGACGGCCCCGCGCCGGGCCCCGAGCGGGACCGGGTGCGCGAGGCCGCCAATTCCGAGGCCCATCACCTCTCCGCCGCGATCCACGAATTCTTCGAGCGCCACGAGGCGAACCGCGCCGATTGGTGGCCGCTGGCGATGATCCGCGCCTCCGATCTGGGTCAGGCGGTGGCCGCGCGGGTGACCGCCGAGGGCGGGGCGATCCTGCCGGTGACCGCGGGGCTGATGCTGCGCTGCGAGGGCTTCGAGATGGTGGCCCTGCTGGCGGGGCTGGTGCGCAAGCTGACAGGGCGCCGCGGCTTCCGGCTGGAGATCACCGAGGACGGCCCCGGCGCGCTGATCGCGCTGGAATGGGAAGGCGCGCCGGTCCCGATCTCCGAGCTGGAGCGCTGGCTCGATCAGCCGCTCGATGTCGGGCTGGAGGACGTCACCGGGCATCGCGTGCTGACCACCCATGCCGCCGAAATCTGGCCCGAGAAGCTGGGAGACACGCGTGCGCGGCTCTGCATCCCGCTGCGCGAGGCGCGCCATGTCACCAAGCGCCCGAAGCCGGTGCCGCGCGCGGTGGTCTACGATTTCGAACTGCTTGCGCGCGAGCGCGTGGCCGAGATCGCCGATACGCCGCTGACCGATCTGACCTATGTCGTCTTCGACACCGAGACCACGGGCCTGCTGCCCACCGAGGGCGATGAGATCGTGCAGATCGCCGCCGTGCGCATCGTTAACGGGCGGCGGATCGATACCGAGGTCTTCGATACGCTCGTCGATCCCAAGCGCTCGATCCCGCCCGGCTCGACCGAGGTGCACGGCATCTCGAACGCGATGGTCGAAGGGGCGCCGGACATTGCGAAGGTCGGGCGCGATTTCCACCGCTTCGCCGAGGGCGCGGTGCTGATCGCGCATAACGCGCCTTTCGACATGGAATTCCTGCATCGCAAGGAGGTGGCGATCGGCGAACGGTTCGATCACCCGATCCTCGACACGGTGCTGCTGTCGGCGGTGGTGTTCGGGCAATCCGAGAGCCACACGCTCGACGCGCTGACCCATCGCCTCGGCATCACCATCCCCGAGGAGGCGCGTCACACCGCGATCGGCGACACGGTCGCGACGGCGGATGCCTTCCTGAAGATGCTCCCGGCGCTGCAGGCGCGGGGCTTGCGGACCTTCGGCGAATTGGTGGCCGAGCTTCGTAAGCACGGGCGACTGATCAAGGATCTGAACGGGTAGGGGCGCGCTGCCCCCCCCCTCGCCGTAGGGCGACAAGACTTAAGGAAGAGGGGGCCTAACCCGACCGATAGTTGTCAGCGGAGTGCCTCTGCAGTGCTTAGCTGGCTGATGGTACCGGACTGCGCCGGTACATTCGGATCGCTGCCCAGCCAATGAGCGGCCCATGATAACGAGAAAAGGGCGCGGAATATACCGCGCCCTCTTACTGTTCGTGTTGGATGACTTAAGCCCCGCTAGCCTTCGCTGGCGTTGTTCGACTTCCCGAGCGCAGCGCGTGCAACGCCTTCGTTGCCACGGATGGAGCCAGTCTTTTCGATCCGCTGCGCGATCTCGTCGCGCACGACGTCCGGGCAGTCAGGATGATTGGCGATCCGCTTGGCGTTCGCCAGCGTGGCGGTTTCGCTGAACAGGCGGAAAAACTCTTCCGCTTTGGGCGTACCCGCGAGTTGTGCCAGGACGCTCTCGAGGCTGGCGAAGAGCGCTTTGTTCGCGCGGTCGTGCTCCCGGTGCTGATCAAGAGCGATCTGCGCAGTGAGGTTTTCCGCGCGGGCTTTCATTTGCCGTTGGCGGTCGGTCATGCGGTTCCAGTCGATTACGGGATGCCGGTTTTTCTGTGCCATGTAGTCTAATCCTTTCGTGGCGCGGTTATTGCAGCGTCTGCCTCGCGTACGTCGCGAGGCTTCTTGGTCGCTGATGATGAGGTGGGTTCATCGCGCAGGGCGCGGAAATCGAATTCGCGAACTTTTTCACGTTTTCTCATCAGAGCCCCGATCGACGTCGTCGAACCGGGCGGGCGACAAGCGGCGCCGAAGCGCATTCAGCGGCAAAGAAAGCGATCTGCGCGCCTGAGCGAGACGCTGCCGGGCTTTGTCGGGCAGCGTTTTCGCGATCTCGAGAAGCGCAGCGTCCGCCGCCTCGATCTGCGTGAACTCATCAGTGAGCTCCGCGCGCGCTTCTTTGCGTGCCCGTTGGTGGAGAACTTCCAAAGCGCGTCCGAAAAGCGCCCGCACCGGCGATGGCGTATCGGCTTGAGCGACCTGTGATACCGTCTCGTTCAAATCGGACACGATATCAACGCGACCCTCGGCCACCGCAGCCGCGACATCGAGCACAGACTGTGCGTCTTGTTGACGCTGCGTGACCGTCTGCTTCTGTTTAGCAAGCGCCGATTTTTCGGCAGCGAGCGTGTCCTCGGTCTGCTTCACCACCTTGTCGCGACTGGCCAGTTCAATCTCCTGGCTCTCGCGCCATTTTCGTGGGCTGACGTGATCGCGATGTTCTGGCAACGCGATCTCGGTTCCAGGATCGGCCACTCCATTCGCGCGCGCTTCGCGGACTTTCCTGTTGTGCTTGAGCGCCTCCCTCAGGGCTTGCTTGCGCCGCTCGCCGCGCCGGAGCCCAATCGCCGCGAACCATTCACCAACGCTATCTTGCGCTTTCTCATAGCTACGGATCATCGGGTGGACTGCCGGCTGCAGCATGCGCCGACCATCCGTTGTCACTGCGCGCGGAATGATCACCGCGTGGATATGGTAGGCGGTTTCGTCGAGATCGGCGCGTGCATGAACGCAGTCATCGCCGAAGTTCGTCAAGAGCCACTGCTTGGCTCGCGTCTCGAATTGCATTTCTCGCGTCGGGCCGCTCTCCCCGAAAAACTCGGTGAGATCTTTGTCGAACCACTCTTTGTTTACCGTCAGAATGATCTCGCGCAGCGGACCGTGCCGGGTTGCGCGCCAAGGATCGCGGGGCCCCCGAAAAAGCGCATTCTTAAGTTCCGTCTTCCGACGCCGGCGGCGCAGCTGCTCCAGTTCGAGGAGATGGTTCGCGTGGCGCATGTCTTGGATCTCGTCCCACGCATCTTGTGCCCAGGTTTTCGAGCCGATGAGGCGCCGGTTGTGTGCCATGAGAGTGCGTTCGCAATGGCCGTGGTCGCCCCCACGGCGCATGCGGTGCTTCTCGTAACCCGCAAGATTGCGGGGGTGCATGCCCTGCATGCGCATGACGATTGGGTAGGAGGTTTTAGGTGCTGATGACATATTCGATCTCCGTGCTTGTGGGATCGAAATGGGTTCATGTCATTTGGCGCGGAAATCGCTGTGAATCTCCCCCGGTATCTATCCAGGAGGTGCCTGCGAGGCGGGTGTCGGGGACCGCTAGGCGACTACGGGAGGCTCAGCCACAAAGGGACGCGAAGCGGACCTTCGCTGCATAGGCAAGCTGTACGGTACGCGTTCGCTAAAGCTGACATTGGTGATCGGGTTGAATTCACATGCGCGGCATTAATGCGCTCGAGTGACACAAATCCGCGACATGGATAGCTCCGCGACTGTAAGCGGGTGCTTACAAAGCGATGACATGGGTGGAAGTCCGGCTCGCTCAGGCTAACCACTCACTGATCGGTAAACCAAAAATGTGGTGGGATCGGCATTCGGTAGTGTCGACAGGCGGCCAGAAACAGAACGATTAACCCTGATTTTACTGCACTTACCTCATTGAGGTTTAGGCAATTTTCCATGGCTGTGTCTATGACTTCCGCCACTTTCTTGAATCCTTGAGATGGCGCAACATCCGTCACGCAGACCCCGTGATACGTGTCGCCAAGCCAGAGACATTTGTCAGTCTCTTCATCAGGCAGCCAAACTTGATGCGTGCAATTTGGGAGCAACTCGGTTAGCCGCTCTACATACTCTGTCGTAGCGGTTTCATCGCCTATTCGATGAAGCCATAGATACAGGTAAGGATAGAGGATGCTCCCAGGGCATACCTCGTTTCGATACTCTGGCTCCGCCGCGCCTGGGTGGTTGAGCAAATCATGGTAATCTCGCTTGGCGATGGGATAGTGAGAGTTCAGTATCAGGGCGAGTGTCGCCTTGTTCGCGATCTCTGCGATCCATGGAGTGAAGCGCGCCGCGTTGCCCGTGATCTGCGCAAGATACATTACCAAGGCAATTTCTATCATGTGATCGTCTCGGAACGGTGAGAGCAGCGTTGGGTTGGCGTTGATAAGCCCAATCAACGCATCAATGGTTCGCTCAGTAGTCTTACGAAGAACGCTAAGCGCTTCCTCATCGTTCTGTTGCATCGTGTCTCGGAGCGAGACCGTCCAAATGCCATGCATAGCTAGCCGCCCCAACAACTCAAAAAGAGCGAGGTTGACGTCAACGGCTTCGCGCGAATTCACAGCTACAGAGAGCGCATGGAGCCGGTCACCATGGCTACGCACCGTCTTCTCTAGATAGCGGTCAGAGCAGGTTAGGAAGAGTTTGATGTACTGGTTGAGCAAGACGAAAAGCGCCTGATCGTGCTTTGTCGGCTTCTTTCGAGCAGGTTGGTTTCGGACAATATGCCAGCAATGAAACAGGCCCAACTCTGCCACATTGTGGATACTTTCAAGGTTATCGGCTTCAACGGCCCATGCCGTCACTGCATTCAAACAGATATAAGCCTGACGCAGCCTTAGTAGTTGCTCTTCCTTGCTTAGGTTCTCATCTGAGAGAAGGTCACGAAGAAATGCCTGCGAATAGGCGTAACAGGCGCTTGGCTCATTAACCATCGCCACGGCCTTCTAAAAGTTCCGGCGAGGCTCTTCTTCAAGCAGCTCTCTAGCGAGCAAGCTTCGCATCATTAGCTCGGCCAAACGGTCCCCAGACCAGCGCTCATATTTGATCTTTTCAGTTTGATGGTCGTGGCTGTAGCCAGCCCAATTCGCCATGACCGTCTCTTCGATGTCGCCACCGCAGCACAGGCATATCTTGATAGGCAAAGAGGCGTGCTCACTCGCCACGCAGGTCCGCAGATAGACATCTCTGATTTCATCAAGTTCGGGGCGAACCGATTGCGGTGTGCCGTCCCAATCATTTCGCGAAATATTGCCCGCCTTGATGCAGAACAGATAGAGAAATCTCTCTTGATCCTCGCCTGCAACCTGCCCGACGGCGGCAATATCAACGCCATACTGACGGGTTCCAAGCATGGGTAGGTTCAGCACTTCCAAGCCGATCTCGGCGAGCAAATTAGGTAAAACTGAACTATCCAATTCCTTTCGCTCTTTGAGGGAGGCGAGATACTCTTTCAGAATTATTTTCACGATGACCTCCGTTGCATGGCGCGAAAGATCGTCAACATTTCATTGAAACCCACCGGGTCGATCACCGACAGCCGAGGAAGCTCCATGCTGTAGGAAAACTCTGATAGCTCTGAAATGTTCGGATGTGTCTCTCCGCCCGTCCCGTGAATGATAGAGAAGGTTTTTCGGCCATAGAGCAGGTTCTGCGTAGTGAATAGGTCGCCAAAAATCGAACGCTCACGCGCCAGCCGCTGAATGTCGCGATTCCGCTCATGGTCTTTCATGGCAGCAGTACGACGTTGGTCATTGGAAGGCCGCAGCTCAACTAGGTTTTTGGGTGTTTCAAGGCCCGCGATATGGGCATCATGTTTCTCTAGCAACCGCTCGACACATGCAGCGATGCGTTTTGAGCGGTCGCCTCTTCGTTCCTCAAGATACTCACGAAGCTGGCCGCCATAGCTCAGCAGCAACGGATTGAAGAGCAGGTCCTCGGCATCCTGACGGGCCTCAGCTTTGCCATGCTTCACCACACTCAGCAAAATCGAGGCCGTGGTGACTTCCTTGTGCCACAGATACCCAATCGCCTTGCGCGCTAGGAAAATCTGATCAACCGCTGTCTTCGGGAGATGAGCGCGCTGAAGGTTAATGCCCGGATTATTGTCCAGACCCTTGAGCTACTCCCCATCTCTTGGACAGGATCTGACGTAATTTAAGCTACTCGTTGCACCTGCTGACCGGGTTGGTTGATATCATGTCTCTGCCAATAGACCAGCGCCGGTGGCTTGCCGCCGAGGGCTGAGTGAGGGCGCTGGTGGTTGTAGAAGGTCATCCATTTCCGGATCGCCGCCTTTGTCTCCGATCCTGTCTCCCAGGCATGCAGGTAGACGCATTCGTATTTCAGGGTTCGCCACAGCCGCTCGATGAAGATGTTGTCGAGGAATCGGCCTTTCCCATCCATCGAGATGCGCACGCCCGACCGGCGGAGCCGATCCGTCCAAGCGAAGGACGTGAACTGAGAACCCTGATCCGTATTCATTATCTCGGGCGGGCCGAACTTGTGGATGGCTTCGTTCAGCGCCTCGACACAGAAGTCGGCCTCCAGCGTGTTCGAGATCCGCCAAGACAGAACCTTGCGGGTGTGCCAGTCCATGATCGCCACGAGGTAGAGGAACCCGCGCCGCATGGGCAGGTAGGTGATATCCGAGCACCAGACCTGGTTCGGGCGATCCACCCGCAGACCTCGCAGCAGGTAGGGATAGGTCTTGTGCCCCTTCGCCGGCCTGCTTGTGTTGGGTTTCTGGTAAATCGGCATGAGCCCCATCAGGCGCATCAGTCGCCGTATCCGCTTCTCGTTCACCAGGTGGCCGTCGTTACGCAGGTGCCAGGTCATCTGGCGGACACCGAAGAACGGGGTCTCCAGGAACTGCTCGTCGATCTGCCGCATCAGGCCGAGGTTCTGTTCGGTTTCGCCCTTCGGCTCGTAGTAATAGGATGAGCGTGCGATCGACAGCAGCTTGCACTGCTGCCCAATCGACAGATCCGAATGGTTCGGCTCGATCATGCCACGCCTCACTTCCCGCCCCAAGGCTTCAGCTTTCGTTCCAAAAAAGAGTTGGCCACCGCCAGCTCCCCGATCTTGGCGTGGAGCTCCTTCACCTGCTCCTCGTCGATCTCGGGCTTCCTTCGGCCCCCGCGCTCGAACACGCCCGACGCGCCTTCGAGCAAGGCCCGCTTCCATTGATGGATCATCGTTGGATGCACCCCGAACCGGCTCGCCAGCTCGGCCGCTGTCTCTTCACCCTTCAGGGCTTCCAGCGCGACCTTTGCCTTGAACTCGGGTGCGTGCTGCTTGCGTTTCGACATCTCTGATCTCCTTCTCGTCGAAGATCAGCAGACTGCAAATCGTAGCTTATGTCAGTGTCCGAATTTCAGGGGTAGCTCACCTGGAGCAGCTCACTCAGATACCCACAAAGCTCGCGGTTACCGTTCTCTAGCCATCTTGTGTAGACATACGACGTGTTGGAAGGCTCTTCCCATAGCCACTGAGTGAAGTGGTAGTAGGTTCGTCCTTCAGGCTTGGTATCGAGTCTTGGGATGCAGTACTCAAATACTGCGGCGACTTGTGCAAAGTCCCATCGCTCATCCTTTCTATGTATCGCATGATCAAGGTTATTAAGCGTTGCATGGCTGTTCGATGGCGCCGTCGAAAGCCACCTTAAGATCAGCTCAACACTGTTTTTGGATAGGCCCGAATGGTGCAAGAATAGCATCGCAGCAAGATAGCTAAGCTCTTGTTTGTCGCCGTGTGCGCCCACAGCGTTGATCAGCTCATCTTGGCGATATCGCTTCTTCGGCCCTAAGGTTTCCCAGAGCCTAAATGCCGCCTGAATGGCATTCGCGCGTGGTTCTGGCACCGTTTCGGAGGCAAGAACCTCAAGCGCGGCGTCTATCGTCTCCATCCTCTTATCCTCGGGCAGTGTCTCCATGCGAGAAAGTGCATTTAGACCGATCATGCGAACCTTCGTTTTGGGGGATGCCAGTAGCTTGGAGGCAATGTCTTCATCATCTAGCCCAAGCACTGCAAACAAGCCGTGGGCGAGACAGAGCGGGTCTTCTTGTTCAATACCCTCAATAATGCCAGCCGCGTGATCGGGTTGATTTTTCGACCATTCTTGCAAGGCCAAATTTGGCTGGCCTGCCATGCCATCATTGCCCGCTTTTGTGACCAAGGTGCTCACCAACCGTAGAACCCCTTGATGTGAGCAATTCAGCCCCGCGATGGCTTGCGTTATTGGATGAACCGCAATCCAAAAATCATTATGCGCAAGGGCTTCAATCGCCTCCAGGTTTTGATCAGACGTAAGGTTGATGCGCTCGTCATTGTGCAGCTGCGTCAGTAAGGTTGCGATGTTGTCCCGCTCGGTTCTTAGCTCCCTTGCGGCAGTTTCTTCGATCAGCTTACCCGATGCTTCTGCCTCGGCTAGCCTTGCTTCTAGTTCCTCTTCTTCACTCATCATGGCATCTCAGCTTGGATCGCGTCACATCACTTCAATTTAGTGAATGCGCACCAGATATTTAACCAACATAGCGTTGATTTACGCTCCCCCCCTTTTTCCGCAAGGCCCCCTTGGAAACGATCTCATTGAGATCGCGTGTTGTGGTGGCGTCTTCGCGCCGGCGATTGCCCGGTGGTTCTTTGCGCTCAGATACCACAAAACAGGGCATTTCGCAGATAGCGAAACTTATGAGCCTTCCAATCTCGCGTTCGCAGCGAAAGTTTTATCTGACGGGCCGTACCGCAGCAATTGCCAGAAGAGGTAAACGGCAGCTCTGGGCCGGACAGGGGAATGACTCTTCTGCGCGGGTCAGCCGCTGGCAATCAGGTTCAGAAACTCCGTTTCACCGATTATCTGAAGGTCGTGCCCCTCGGCGATGAGCTTCTCGGCCTTGCGGTGTTTGGAGCTCTTATTCTGCCCGGCAGCCATCGCAGAAAGATCCTGGTCGCCAACGACTAGGAGGTGGACCTTCTTCGAAACGCTCTGTGTCGTCGTGATTCCGACCCGCGCAGCGGCTTCGGCAGCTTCGCTGCGGGTCATGGAGAGCGCCCCCGTGAACACCGCAACTTTCCCAGATAGTGGCCCGTCTGCGCAGCCCGCACGCGTGACCGCTGATTTCACTGCCGATCCAGTTGGCCTCGAGAGGATATCGGCGAATGAGATGCCCATTAGTAACTCGGCTCGGAGGATAACCTCAGCTGCCGCCCGGGCATCCTCGCCCGCATCGTGGTGGCGGAAATCCAGGCCCAAGGCCGTTTTCAGGTGACCGAGACCATGGCCTCCATTTCCCTTGAACTCTGGCCAGGCGCGACGCGCGACTATTACGCTGTCGTGCCATTGCAAAGGGCGAGGAACCCGACCGCAAGCTTCGGTTGCACAGCGGATCGCGCGGCCATCAAAGGAGCTGTGTTGGACGAGCATGTGTCGCTCGAGGAAGTCACCGATCGTATCCAGGAAGTCCTCGAACAGAGGTTGTCCAGATACGTGCTCCGGCCAGATACCGTGGATCTGGATGTTCATTTCAGAAAACTCGCACTGCGGGTCAATGAGCAAGGTCACGACCTCGTCCACGCCGCCTTCCACGACGCAGGCCATGCCAATCTGGCAAATACTGCTCGCGTCTGAGTTTGCGGTTTCTACGTCGATCGCGATGAAGCGGTACGATTTTGATAGCATAGCTTGCAGCATCGGGAAGGTGTTCACCGCCAAAGCGCCGCCAAGAGATTGTTTTGTCATGTTGGATCCAAATCACATGCCAGGAACTAAAGGCTCAGTTTGCATTATCTTGTCTCTGGTGTGTCAATCGGTTGCGGGCCACGTTCGGGCGAGCGCGAGTGAATGGTTGTGCATTTGCAAGATACAGCTTCAAATCCATCCTCGGGAGAGTGCCGGAGAAACCGCTGCAAAACTCTGGCCGTCGTTGTTCATTCCTACTTGAACGATCGTCTCCTATCGGCTGGGACAGGCCCTGCGGCGCGCCACCAATCGAGGAGGTCAGATGCAGATGACATTCCTCGTCGGCCCTCTTTCCCGACGACTGGTCTCTCCACCCGCTCTCCAAACGCAGCTGGCCTAGACACTCTCTAATTCCAGACGCCATCGCTCAACGGGTGCGCAGGGTCCTCTACTCACTAGACGGCCCGCGCAATCGTCCTTCGGCCAATAGCGCGTCCCGTGCGTTCGCTGGGGCGCAGCCCCAGACCCGGCGCCGCTGCGCGCCGCATGGGGGGAGCTCCACATCCCCCAAACCCCCAGGGCAGGGATCGTTCGCCACTTTCCCTGCACCCTAAGGCGCCCATCCGGCGGACCGGGGGAGACTTTCGCCAATCTCCCCGGACCCTCTCAGCGTCCTTCCGACGGATCGAAGAGGCGCTCGCCACCCTCTCCGAACTCTCCCGGCGCCCCCGGCGGGTCGAGAGGGATGTCACCCCTCTCGACGCTCTCCCCGGCACCCGCGCGATCTGCCCGCAGGCGAGCGATCAATGGGTCGCGGGAGGGCAGGCCTCGGCGCATGTCTTGCTTGCGTGCAGCGTCTTTGACGCACGCAATCAAGCCACGCCCCGAGGCCGCGTATCGGGGTTTGTTGGTGAGGTTGCGCGCGTCGTTCTTCTTATCAACGACACGAGGCACTCATGCTCCACGACCGATACCTTCGGCTGCTTCCGGGCGGCCAGCTCAAACCGGGCGATATCTTCCTCATGCGCTTCCCCTACGGCTCCGACCGCAGGCGTGATGGCGAGTTCGACATCCCGCCCGGCACGCGTCCCTGTTTGCTGCTCTCGCGCGGGCTGATCGGTGATACCCCGATGAACATCGTCGCGCCCGGTGTCAGCCCGGAAGGCCGACTGCTGCGCGAAGATGACATCGTCATTGCTGATGACGATCAAGCTGCCGCTTGCGGGCTCTATCGCCCCACCATGTTCCGCGCGTCGCATCGGCTCTTCATCGCGACCGGTTCCGACCTGTTTGAACGCAATGCTCGTATCGGGCGCCTCGGCCCCGCGCAGCGCGAACAATTCGAGGCTGTCGAGACGCTACTCGCGACCGCACCGCGCGAGGTTCGGTCCCGGCTGAGGCCGCGGGTCGCGATCTACCGCCCCAAACCTCTCATCCAACCGTAACGCGCGCCGTCGATTGGGGCTGCAGCGTCCGTCCGCCTGCCTGTCGAGGCGGACGGATCTTGCAGCCCTGCCTGTCCCCAATTTCTTCGAAAGGTAATACATGACTCACGATAAACACCCCTCCGAACTCACCGCCGAAGAGCTCCGCAAAGAGCGCAATGTGCTCGCAAACGTCGTCCATGGAGCGACCGCGACGCCGTCCCCGAAAGATCTCGAGAACGCGCCGCTTCTCGACGATTGGTTGCTCTTCACCGGTTTCGAGGACATCTCGCTGATCGGTCGACTGACGGAAGCCAACGGCCGCACCCGAACGCTGATCACGCGAGCTCTCATCGCGCTCGATGACGATCTCGAGTGGGCCTACCTCGAAGACGGCTACATGCGGCTCGGACCGCGTTTCTCCGTCGAAGAGGCACCGCCGCATCTCGCGATGCGCGCCGTCGCGACAGATCTGAGAGGGATCCGCACGCAGCTCGAGGGACAGGCATATTGGGCGCAAAAAGCGCTCGATGCGCTTGGAGAGATGCGCTGCGATGCATGATCGCGCGATCGTCCAGAACGATCCTGATGGGATCGGCTGAACCGCCACCGCTGCGGCCCCTCGATGAGGGCCGCAGCGCCCGCAGTTCAGCTTTGGAAGGATGTCCGATGTTTCAGCAACCGAACCGGATCGACGATGTGAACACCATGGCGCGCGAGGCAATCGACGCTCTCGATGCGCTGCCGGTTGACGCTCTTCGGGGCGCAGAGTTTGATCGCGATTTTTGCGAGCGACTTGTGATCAAGGGCGACGTCTTTGGTGAGAATTTTCGCGAGGCGGGTGCGGAGATCCTGCGCCACCTCGCAAGGATTGAACCCGAAGGGCGATTTGCACGCGATCTCGACAGCGCGATGCGTCGACTTCGGGACGCGATCAATGCCTCCTATAGCGCTGCCGTGGCATTCGGCGCCGAGCGCGCGACCAGTACCCAGCGAGCCGCATGATGGAAATATGACGCCGGGCGGCGTCGAAGAGATGGCGGTGGTAATCCGCCTGGGCGCGCCAACAAATCCTTTCCGCATATGCTCCAAACTCAACCGGAACCGGCGCGCCCGACTTTCCTTCCATTCGAGCGACGCGGTGTGTTCAAGACTGTTGGTTTGCACGATGCTCAGCGCGTGACAGCTCCTAGCGGCCCTGAGCCGACCTTCGTTCCAGGGAACGACGCCACTCAGCAATCCGTCGAAACGGACATTGGGGCAGTCGGGGGGGCAAGCAAATATCAGCGACGTTCTTGTGTCGCTGTCGCTTAAACACGCTTCTGCATGTCTGTTTCCCTGTCGGATCGATTAGAAAAATGGGTTGATCTATGGACATATGAGTCCATGGGTTAATACCTACTATGTTCCGTCCTTTGACAATGCGTCCTGTATCCGGAATGCATCTTCTTTAGTGGACGCTCGAGACCATGCCCCAATGCATCTTCTTTAGTGGACGCTCGAGACCATGCCCCCTGTGGACTTGAAAGTCCATAGCATGGGTCTCATATGACCATAGGCCTGAGGCGCAAGGCTCTTCACATAAAGAACTTTTAGCTTCATCTCATAGCCACGGAAACATGAAATGAGGTTATAATGTCCGAGAACGAAGATGAAGCCACGAACGTGGTCCCTCTCAACCCCAAGCAGCATCCGCAAGCGACGCTGAAAGTCCTGGATCAGAAGTGGGGCAAGGAGACTATGGAAGCCAACTACACGGTTTTGCCTAGTGCTCTGCTTCGTGGGCAGGCCCGGTTGGGGATCAACGCAACTGAGTTGGCAGTGCTGGTCCACCTGATTGACCACTGGTGGAAGGCCGATGAAATGCCTTGGCCTTCCAAGCGCACATTGGCCGATCGCCTTCGGGTGGGAGAGAAGACCATCCAGCGGGCGATAGCACATCTGGAAGAGGAGGGTCTCATCAAGAGGACCCCCCGCTTCAGCAAGAAGACCGGAGCGAGGACTTCTAACGAGTATGACCTCAAGCCCTTGGTCGAGCGCTTGAAGCCGATTGCTCAGGATCAGGTCCAGGCTGCGAAGGAGGCGAGAGCTATCAAGAAGAAGGCCGAGAAGCCGGGGCTCAAGCGGCGGAGTTCTGCAAAGAAGGCGGCCTCTGAATGAAGCGCTTGGTGACGAATGATGCTTTCTACCGCTGGGTGATGCTCGTCATTGCCATTGCTTCTCTGATCGTCGGCGTGCTGCAGGTCATCTGATCATGCCCCAATTAGCACATGCGCACAGCAGCAGGCCCAAGTGCACGGCTTGGGCCTGCTGGATTCCCTTCAGTCAGGCGTCCTGAAAGTCACGGCGTAGCATCTGAGACGCAGTCGAAGCTCGACTATCATTCGCTCCTGCCAGCTCCTTTGCTGCCGCTCGGCCATCCTCCGCGAACTCCGCGAGACGTCCTCTCAGGTCCGTTAGGTTCCTTGTGTCGATGAAGAGGCGGATCGCAGTACCTTGGAAGGAGGTTTCAAAGTTCTCTTTGCCATCTTGGCTGAGTTCGATGCCATGACCGCCAGAGCAGATCAGGAAGTGGCCACCATTCCTGCAAATGCGGTTAGTCATGTAGAGGCCGTATCCCGAGTTATTCCACTCGTTTCGTCCCTTGCCAGCCATTGGGTTACCGGAGATGCCAGGCATCAGAGAGAGCTCAAGGGCTTCCTTCTCGCCCAAGTCATCATGAGCAGGGTTCGAGGTAAGAGCTGCATGCACGCCGATACCATCATCAACGATACCCACCTCGACTTCATGCCGGCTGGGCCAGTACTGAGCACAGACATGAATGTTCTCGGACTTGCTGTGCTCCACAACGTTCCGCATGATTTCCCGGATCGAGTAAGTCAGCGTATCCTGCAGATCACCAGCTTCATCTTGAGTTAGTATCTTGGCGAGTTCTGCAGCTCGCTCCTCAATCACGTCTCCGACCTCAAGAAAACGGTCGACAGCTTCATCCTTAATCTGGGCCACATTGAGATCTCGGATGGGGATGTACCGCGAGCTTCCTGCAGCTTCCCCTGGCTCCTTGCCGTGATTTAAGCCGAACGACTTGAAGAAGCCAAGATTGGCCGCATAGCCATGGTGTTCATAGTTCATTGCGCGCCGCCGCCCGTTTGGCCGGTTTTCCCTGAAGGTCCTAAAGATCGAACTCAGGAGAAGCATTGAGAATGGCGGAAACCATCTCTTCTGCCCGAAGTCGATTATATACTCGTCGGCTTCGGGGAGCTCATGAAGCTCAGTTGCGAATTGTGCTAAAGGAATGGGGTCTAGAGATGTCGGAAGAGTAATATTCATTGGTTTGCCTATTTTTCACGCGACCAAGGCCATGAGAACCGGCGTTTCTCGATCAACTTTTCTGAGCTACCCCCTGAAATTCGGACACTGACATAAGCTACGATTTGCAGTCTGCTGATCTTCGACGAGAAGGAGATCAGAGATGTCGAAACGCAAGCAGCACGCACCCGAGTTCAAGGCAAAGGTCGCGCTGGAAGCCCTGAAGGGTGAAGAGACAGCGGCCGAGCTGGCGAGCCGGTTCGGGGTGCATCCAACGATGATCCATCAATGGAAGCGGGCCTTGCTCGAAGGCGCGTCGGGCGTGTTCGAGCGCGGGGGCCGAAGGAAGCCCGAGATCGACGAGGAGCAGGTGAAGGAGCTCCACGCCAAGATCGGGGAGCTGGCGGTGGCCAACTCTTTTTTGGAACGAAAGCTGAAGCCTTGGGGCGGGAAGTGAGGCGTGGCATGATCGAGCCGAACCATTCGGATCTGTCGATTGGGCAGCAGTGCAAGCTGCTGTCGATCGCACGCTCATCCTATTACTACGAGCCGAAGGGCGAAACCGAACAGAACCTCGGCCTGATGCGGCAGATCGACGAGCAGTTCCTGGAGACCCCGTTCTTCGGTGTCCGCCAGATGACCTGGCACCTGCGTAACGACGGCCACCTGGTGAACGAGAAGCGGATACGGCGACTGATGCGCCTGATGGGGCTCATGCCGATTTACCAGAAACCCAACACAAGCAGGCCGGCGAAGGGGCACAAGACCTATCCCTACCTGCTGCGAGGTCTGCGGGTGGATCGCCCGAACCAGGTCTGGTGCTCGGATATCACCTACCTGCCCATGCGGCGCGGGTTCCTCTACCTCGTGGCGATCATGGACTGGCACACCCGCAAGGTTCTGTCTTGGCGGATCTCGAACACGCTGGAGGCCGACTTCTGTGTCGAGGCGCTGAACGAAGCCATCCACAAGTTCGGCCCGCCCGAGATAATGAATACGGATCAGGGTTCTCAGTTCACGTCCTTCGCTTGGACGGATCGGCTCCGCCGGTCGGGCGTGCGCATCTCGATGGATGGGAAAGGCCGATTCCTCGACAACATCTTCATCGAGCGGCTGTGGCGAACCCTGAAATACGAATGCGTCTACCTGCATGCCTGGGAGACAGGATCGGAGACAAAGGCGGCGATCCGGAAATGGATGACCTTCTACAACCACCAGCGCCCTCACTCAGCCCTCGGCGGCAAGCCACCGGCGCTGGTCTATTGGCAGAGACATGATATCAACCAACCCGGTCAGCAGGTGCAACGAGTAGCTTAAATTACGTCAGATCCTGTCCAAGAGATGGGGAGTAGCTCATTTCAGCTATACTGGGCCAGTGATCCCGGTCTTTCTCGGTGGCTTCTAGCCGCTGTCGGAGCTAATTATTCTCGACGTTTTTGGCGGCGAGTTCCAGAGCTTCTAAGGAAATACTAGGGTCAGGACCCGTGAAGATTTGCTTGGGAGGAGGGCGGGCTCGTTCGAAATGAACTCGAGCTGCTTGGCGACCACTCTGAAACGCGAGTTGCATTTTTTCGTGATCGCATTTCCGCGCTCTGACCGATGAACCCAGCTTCTTCGTAGGATCATCACGAAGGAGCTTGCCATGCCATCCGCCCCCATCACCGCCGCGAACGATACGCTCGATGAAGCGACGGCAGTGCCGCCCGCCTGCAACGCGATTGCGCGGCTGCTGGCGCGCGCTGTTGTCCGGGATCTCGCGAATGCGATCCCCGCCAACAGCCCCGCCGCGCCTCACAAGGAGAAAGCACAATGACGAAACGCGTCGCAATCTATGCTCGCTACAGCTCGGGTCTCCAGAAGCAGACTTCGATCGACGATCAGGTCGCCATGGCGGAGCGTTTCGCGGCCGAGCGCGGCTGGGTGGTGACACATCGTTTCACGGATTACGAAAAATCGGGCCGCAACACGCGCCGCGAAGGCCTCCAGGCGCTGTGCGCTGCGGTCAACGCGAGGCAGGTCGATGCGATCGTCATCGAAGCTGTCGACCGCCTCACCCGCAAGATCGCCGACGCGCTCAATCATTACGAGCTGTTCCAGTTCCAGCAGGCCGAGCTTTACTCTGTAGCTGAAGGTCAGCAGGACTTCTTCAAAGTTCTGATCAATGCGCTCGGCGCGCAGCTTTATGCGCAGATGATCGGTGAACACACGCGCCGCGGAATGGTGCAGGGGCTCACCCGAAAGCGGCTTCACACGAGCGCATATGGCTACCGCAAGTGTGAAGGCGACGAAGGGCTCAATCGCGAGATCGATCCCGAGGAGGCCGAAGTTGTGCGCCGCATCTTTCGCGAGTTCGCTGATGGGCATTCGACGCAGGCGATCGTCAAGCGGCTGAACGGAGATGGCATTCCGGCCCCACGCGGCGGCACATGGGATATCAGCACCATCCGCGGCAACCCGGCACGGTTCGAAGGCATACTCCGCAATCGTCTTTACATCGGCATTGCAAGCGTCGCGAAGACGTCACGCCGCTATCATCCCGAAACTGGCAGCAAAGAAGTCTACGAAACCCCGGGCGCCGCCGCGGAGATCGAGATTCCGGCGCTCCGGATCATCGATCAAGATCTATGGAAGCGAGTAGAAACGCAGCTTGCGACCCAAGCCGTAAAAGCCAAAAGCAAGGGCAATCCCGTCGGGGCCCGGCGCAGTAAGCACCTGTTGAGCGGTTTGTTGGTCTGCGGCTGCTGCGGCGCGACCTATGTGAAAGTCGGCCGAACCCATTTCGGCTGCCGCGAAGCCCGCAAGGGGGCGTGCAACAACAAGAAGACAATTCACCGTGATCGGATCGAGGCGCGTGTCTTCTCGAAGCTTCGGGGCACCTTTCTGACGTCGGAGCTCGCTGCAAGCTTCGACGCCGCGCTGAAGGCGGAGTACAAGGCGCTGGCGAGCGCCCAGGGCGCAAATGCTGTAACTCGGCTCGAGCGTCGTCTTAAGAAAGCGTGTACCAGCCGCCAACGGATCTTTGAAGCGATCGAGCAGGGCGCGCCATACAGCGCTTACAAGGTGCGCGCGGAAGAGCTCGAACGCGAGATCGCCAATCTCGAAGCCGAGCTGTCTCAGCATCAGGAGACCCGCTCGGTGCTGCCACAGCTTCCGACCGACAGTGCAGCGCTCTTTGCGCGCGCCGTGCAGGAGCTCGAGACACTGCTCGCCGACCCCGAACTTGTTCACCAAGCCAATGAGCATCTTCGAGAACTAATAAGGCGGGTCGAGTTGAGACCCGACCCATACGCACCAGACGCCCTTGCCGCCGAGATCACCACTGATCTCGGCGCTTTGCTTTCCGCCGGGGGTGTTACGCCGAGTATCGTCGATATTTTCAGCGCCATGCGGCAACTATCGGTCAGGCAGGGGGCTCTGCCCCCATCTCCTCCGGAGATTCCCCCGGGATATTTTGGCCAAGGCGAAGAAGCTGTTTTGCTTCTCCTTGATTGAAATATCCCGGGGTGAATTCGGCGGAGCTGAAGAGGGGCAGCGCCCCTCAACCTTAAAGGATTTCGAGAACCGTCTCGGGTGGGCGACCGATGCGGGCTGCGGTCTCGGTCAGTACGAGCGGACGTTCGATCAGCTTCGGATTGGCGGTAAGCGCCGAGAGGATTTCATTCTCATCGGCGTCTTTCGTAAGGTCGGTGTCCTTCCAGCGGATCATCGCGGCGGCGGGCTGGCCGAGTTTCATCAGCGCGTCCTGCAGCTCGGCCATGGTCGGCGGCGCTTTCTGGTAGTCGCGCACCTCAGGGGCGATCCCGCGGGTTTCGAGCAGCCTCAAGGTCTCGCGCGATTTCGAGCAGCGCGGATTGTGCCAGATCGTTACAGCCATTTGTCCCTCCCGGTGCCGATTGCCTCGGAAACGCTGGCGAAGCCGTCGCGTTCCAGAAGCGCGTCGAGGCCGCGCGCGATATCGGCGGCGAGCGAGAGGCCCGCGAAGACCATCGCGGTGTAGAGTTGTACGGCGGAGGCACCCGCGCGGATTTTCTCGTAGGCCTGCTCGGCAGAGCCCACGCCGCCCACGCCGATCAGCGGCAGCGCGCCCGCGGTATGCTGCGACAGCTGCGCCAGAACGCGGGTCGATTTCTCGAACAAAGGCGCGCCGGAAAGGCCGCCCTGATCGGAGGGGTTGGGCGAGGTCAGACCTTCGCGCGAGAGCGTCGTATTGGTTGCGATGATCCCGTCGATACCGCTTTCCAGCGCGACCTCGGCGATTTCGGCCAGTTCCTCGGCGCTCAGATCGGGGGCGATTTTCAGGAAGACCGGAATGCGCCGCGCGAGGGTGTCACGAGTCTCGATCACGCCAGCCAGCAGCGCCGACAGCGCGGCTTTGCCCTGCAGATCGCGCAGCTTCTCGGTATTGGGCGAGGAGACGTTGACCGTCGCGAAATCCAGATGCGGACCGGCATGGGCCAGCACGGTCGCGAAATCTTTCGCGCGGTCGGCGGCGTCTTTGTTGGCGCCCAGATTGAGGCCCACCGGAATACCTTCCGGGCGCTTTGCCAGCCGCTCGGTGATCGGTCCCATGCCCTGATTGTTGAAGCCGAAGCGATTGATCGCGGCGCGGTCGGCGGGCAGGCGCCAGAGGCGGGGCGGCAGGTTGCCTTCCTGCGGGCGGGGCGTCGCGGCGCCCACTTCGATGAAGCCGAAACCCGCGCGCATCAGCTGCGGCACGGCTTCGGCATTCTTGTCGAAGCCCGCCGCGAGGCCCACCGGGTTCAGAAGTGACATCCCCGCCAGATCGGTCTTCAGCCGGGGCGAGGTGATCGGGCCGGGCAGGGGCGCGAGCCCCATCCGCAGCGCGCGCAGCGAGAGGCCATGGGCCTTTTCCGGGTCGATCTTCTGGAAGGCCGCAAGGCCCACGCGCTCGATCAGGGTGGTCACGACATTTCCTTCGGGAAGATATGGCCCGCAGCCCCCAGGGGCAGGGCGTGGTCCCAGACGACTTCGCTGAGATTCAGCGGGCGGTAGAGATGCGGGAAGAGCTGATCGCGGCGCGAGGGCTCCCATTTCAGATCTGCGCCCATCGCGGTGGAGTCGAATGCGACCAGCACCAGATCGGATTCGCCCGCGAAATGTTTCGCAGCCGTTTCGACGACCTGATCGGCGGTTGAGAAATGGATATAGCCGTCCGCGAGGTCGACCGGCGCGCCGAGCGTGTGCCCGGCTTCGCGAAATGCATCCCATTCGGGGCGGCGGAGGATTTTGTAAATCAACATGGCTTTCCCTTGCCCGAAAACGCGCCGTCCGGTCAAGCGTGGGGCTTGCGTAGGACGCGTGGCGGCATAGCTTTGTGCCATGTGCGGACGTATGGCCAACACCCTTCCCGTCGATGCGATGGCGCGTCTGTTCAAGGCGGTGCCGGGCAATGACGTGCCGGGTGGCGAGCGGCTCAACATCTGCCCGACCGAAAGCCTGCCGGTCTGTGTCTCCGGCGAGGGGCAGCGGCAGTTGCGGGCGATGCGCTGGGGCTTCATCCCGCATTGGTACAAGACGCCGACGGACGGGCCTTTGCTGATCAATGCGCGGTCCGAGACCGTGGCGGAAAAGCCCGCCTTCCGAGAAGCGATCCGGTCGCGGCGCTGCCTGATTCCGGCGGACGGGTTTTACGAATGGCATCGCGAGGGAGAGGAGAAGCTGCCTTTCTATGTCTCGCGCAAGGACGGCGCGCCGATGGTGTTCGGCGGGCTGTGGCAGGATTGGGAGAAGGGTGGCGAGTTGCTGACCACCTGCGCCATCGTGACCTTGCCGGCGGGGCCGACCCTCGCCCCGATCCATCACCGCGAGCCGTTGGTTCTCGAGCAAGCCGATTGGGCGAAATGGCTGGGCGAGGAAGGCCATGGCGCGGCGACCCTGATGCAGCCGAGGCCCGAGGGCATCCTGCAGGCGTGGCGCGTGGGGCAGGAGGTCAATTCGAACCGCGCCTCGGGGCCGGGTTTGCGCGAACCGCTTGCTGATCCCGCTTGAATGGTGCGGCATGGACCGCTAAGGAGAGGCCAGAGCGCGGGTGTAGCTCAATGGTAGAGCCGCAGCCTTCCAAGCTGAAGACGTGGGTTCGATTCCCATCACCCGCTCCATCCTCCCCAAGATCACAGCGATACGCGTCGTCGAGACGAAAAAAACCGCCCGAGGGACGATCGGGCGGCTTCAGACGTTCGGGATCTGTGGGTGGCGCAGTGCTGCGCTCATTTGGTCAGGATCAGCTTGCCCGCCTTCGTGATGCGCAGCGTATAGACCTGACCGTCCAGCACGATATGGGCGAGGTTGCCCTTGCCGGTCAGCACCTCTGCGTCATGGACGGGCAGGGCGTTGGCGAAGCTCTCATTGATGCTCATCTGCGGCCTCCCTCGATCCGGTCGAGCGTCGCTTCGAGCGCGCTCTGGCCCGGGGGGAAACCGCTGCACAGCGCCTCGACGATGTCGCGCAGGCTCAGCGGCGGATCGATATCAACATGCGTGTCGGCCCGGTATCGGGGGCCGGGGGAAGAGGGGCGTTTCATCTCCGGTCTCCATCTCGCGAAAGCGGCTCGTCGGGGATCGACTGGCTGATGGAAATAACCTGAGTGAAATGATCGGAATTGTAAAGGCGATTCTTTTACTAAGGAATTGCACAGGTGACCCTGCATCTGTGCAGACATAGTTCGGGAACCGAAGGGGGATCAGTTGGCGGGGCGGATCAGAACCACTGGCCGGGTTCGATCAGGCCCAGATCCATGAGCTGCTGGCTCGACCAGTTGAAGCGTTCGGAATTGACCCAGGTGAAGCTATGCACGTCATAGGTCGACCCGGGATTGAACTTCAGCGCTTTCGCGACCCGGAACGAGGCGGTGGCACAGGTCAGGTTATGGTGCCACGGGCAGGAATAGGTGTTGTATTCCTCGTCGTTGAACGTGTGGTCGGGACGCAGCTTCAGGCCGGACTTGGCGCGGAACAGGGCGATCCGGTCGATCTTGCGGCGCTGGGCGGGGACATGCTCCTCGAAGCGCCAGCGCAGCCCGCCGAAGAAATCCAGCTGCCGCTCTTTCGGGTGGTCGTGGTTCTCGGGATCGAGCCGGGCCAGCGCGTAATAGCCTGCCTTGTCGAACATCGCGTTCTCGGTATCGACGCCGTTCGGATGCGCCTCCAGATCGCCGGTATAGAGGTCGATCACATAGCTCAGCATCGAGGCGCGGCGTTCTTCGGTATGAAAGCTCAGAACCTCGCCGATCGAGCGGCTCTCGCAGAAGGGGAAGAACAGGTATTCCGCGTTGAAGCAGTAATAGAGCCAGGTGCCCGCGGGTACTGCCGCGATGATCGGGTTGATCGCGAGGGGGGCTGCGTCGCGGCGGTTCAGCTCGAAATCGATGCGGTAGATTTTCGTCGGGCTGTCGGCGGCCAGATCGTCCGGCAGGTCCATGGCGGCATGGCCCAGAACCAGCAGCACCGGAAACCCGAGGTCGACATGGTGGCGGATCGTGCTTTCCAACTCGACCCCGTCCTCCGCGAGGATCACGCCGACCGGGCCTTTGGACAGCGCCGCGCTCTGGCGGGTGAGAAAATCGATCAGCGAGGAATATTTCATGCCCGATGCAGCCCTTTCGCGGGGTCTTCGGGCGCAGGATCGGGGAAGGCTCGCATGAAATCAAGCCTTTACGGCCCGCCCCATGCGCGACCTTGCGGGAAAGGGTGATTTGGCTGTATCAGGCCCGCTGGAAAGACGCGCGAGGATTGGCATGAGCGACGCTCCGAAAAAGCTGCATATCAAAACCTATGGCTGTCAGATGAACGTCTATGACAGCGAGCGCATGGCCGAGGCCATGGGCGCCAAGGGCTATGAGCTGACCGACGATGTGGGCGCGGCCGATATGGTGCTGCTCAACACCTGCCATATCCGTGAGAAGGCGGCGGAGAAGGTCTATTCCGATCTGGGGCGTCTGCGTCCGTTCAAAGAGGCCAAGCCCGACCTGAAGATCGGTGTCGCGGGCTGCGTGGCGCAGGCCGAGGGTGACGAGATTCTGCGCCGCTCGGATCTGGTGGATCTCGTCGTCGGCTCGCAAAGCTATCACAAGCTGCCCGAACTGGTCGCGCGGACCGATAATGGCGCGCGCCCCGTCGAGACCGAGTTCCCGCTGGAAGACAAGTTCGACCATCTGCCCGCGCGGCCCGTGCAGGCGCGCCCGACCGCGTTCCTGACGGTGCAGGAGGGCTGCGACAAGTTCTGCGCCTTCTGCGTGGTGCCGTATACGCGCGGGGCCGAGGTTTCGCGCCCGGCCGACAAGATCCTGCGCGAGGCGCAGGCGCTGGTCGAGAAAGGCGTGCGCGAAATCACGCTGCTGGGTCAGAACGTCAACGCCTATCACGGCGAGGGTGAGGGCGGTGACTGGTCGCTCGCGCGGCTTGCCCGGTCGCTGGCCAAGATCGACGGGCTGGAGCGTATCCGCTACACCACCTCGCACCCGAACGACATGGAAGACGATCTGATTGCGGCGCATGGCGACGAGCCGAAGCTGATGCCGTATCTGCATCTGCCGGTGCAATCGGGCTCGGACAAGATCCTCAAGGCGATGAACCGCAAGCATACGGCGGAGAGCTATATCCGCCTGATCGAGCGTATCCGCGCCGCGCGCCCCGACATCGTGATCTCGGGCGATTTCATCGTGGGCTTCCCCGGCGAGACCGATCAGGATTTCGAGGACACGATGGCGCTGATCCGCGAGGTCAATTACGGCATGGCCTATTCGTTCAAATATTCGCCGCGCCCGGGCACGCCCGCGGCTGGCGCGAAGGGCGCGGTGCCGGCCGAGGTCGCCGATGCGCGGCTGCAAGAGCTTCAGGCGCTTCTGACCTCGCAACAGCGGGCCTGTCAGGAGAGCATGATCGGGCGCGAAGTGAACGTGCTTTTTGAGAAGCCCGGGCGGCTGGACGGCCAATGGGTCGGCAAATCCGACTACCTGCAGGCGGTCCATGTCTCGGGCGAGGGGCTTGGCCCCGGCGTTCTGGCGAAGGTGCGGATCACCGGCACGGCGCCGAATTCGCTGGCGGGCGAGTTGATCTGAGCTCTCGCCGCGTTGAGGCCTCAAATGAAAAGGGCCGCGTGATCCGCGGCCCTTTTTGATTAGGTAATCCTGACCGATCAGTTCGGGCCGGGCGGGTCGTTTGCGATCGCTTTCAGAAGCTCTCTACGCAGACCTTCCGGGTTGCCCACGAGGCTCTCGTTCTTGCAGATCTGGGTCGCGAGGCCGTTCGCATCGCCGTAATCGTAGCCGAAAGCCACCAGATCATCGACGAAGCTGCCCTGCGGGTGATCCCAGATCGTCTCGCGCCACGGGCCGCGGAAGCAGTCGATATGAATCTGTTGCTTGCGGGTCGGTCCGCAGACGGTCTGGTTGTTAACGTGATCGCGCCCGACCGGGCCGGTGTAGCAGCTCGTACCGGCCTGTGCGGCGCCAGCGAACGCCATACCGGTGAGCAACGCGGCGGCGGTGATTGCAATGGTCTTCATCTCTCGAGACTCTCCTGATCGGGCAGCGGAATAACATGCGGCGCTCAAGATCCCTCCGACCCGAGCGCCGTCAGGGTGCAGTTTGCCCTGAATAAACCTAAATTGGCGAGAGATTGTCGATATTTGCCGGTTTCGTGAGAACAATAGCCGAAAAAGACAGCGGGTGTTCCGATTGTTGCGACAGTGTTCACGCTAAGGTTGTGGGGTCTTTGGCTTTTGCAGCCTGTATCTGAGCCCCGGAGGCTCTTTCTCACAGCCAGCGATTCGGGAGTCATGACGCGGCGCGGCGAAGAGGTGGCATCCTCAATCAGCGTATCGTCGCGCATCCCCTTGCGAAACCGATTTTGCCTAATAAATAGGCAATGCCGCCAAGCGGAACCGCGCCTGCGTTTTTTGGTTTCAGTTTGATGAAATTTGCTGCCGCGCCTAGGAGGGCGGGAAACCAGTGCTTGCGTGAATCCCCCGAGGCAGGCACCATATCTTTACCAAACCAGCTAAGGAGACTCTGTATTTGGGCTTCAGCGCGATCACACCCCCGCCTCGCTCTCAGGATGCTCACGAGACGCTTCTTGAGTTCCCCAACAACCGGCTGCTGATCGATCTTTGCGGTGAATTCGACCGCAATCTGGCCCAGATAGAGCACAAGCTGCAGGTTCACATCCTTCGGCGCGGCAACCAACTGGCCGTGGTGGGCGAACCCGAGGCGCAATCGCAAGCCGCCGCCGTGCTGCATCAGCTGTATCAACGCCTTGAACAGAACAAGCCGATCGACGCCGAAGAGGTCGATGCGGCGCTGCGCATGGCCGATCTGGGCGGCACCGGGACCACGGTCGACGAGCAACTCGAGATGTTCGAGGCGGGCAAGTTCGAAATCCGCACCCGCAAGAAGCAGGTCGAGCCGCGCACCGAAGCGCAGAAAGCCTATGTGAAGCATCTCTTCGAACACGAGCTGGCCTTCGGGATCGGGCCTGCGGGCACCGGCAAGACCTATCTCGCCGTGGCCGTGGGTGTGACCATGCTGATCGGCGGTCATGTCGACAAGATCATCCTGTCGCGTCCGGCCGTCGAGGCGGGCGAGCGTCTTGGCTTCCTGCCCGGCGACATGAAGGACAAGGTCGATCCCTATATGCAGCCGCTCTATGACGCGCTGAACGACTTCCTGCCGGCCAAGCAGCTTGCGAAGCTGCTGGAGGAGAAGCGGATCGAGATCGCACCGCTCGCCTTCATGCGCGGTCGCACGCTGTCGAACGCCTTCGTGGTGCTGGACGAGGCGCAGAACGCCTCGACCATGCAGATGAAGATGTTCCTGACCCGTCTGGGGCAGGGCTCGCGGATGGTGATCACCGGCGACCGCTCTCAGGTGGACCTGCCGCGCGGGATGCCCTCGGGGCTGCAGGATGCAGAGCGTATCCTCGGCCATGTCGAGGGGATCAGCTTCAACTACTTCACCGCGAAAGACGTGGTGCGTCACCCGATGGTCGCGAAGATCATCGACGCCTATGACAAGGCGGAAGGCGAGTAAGGCCGCGAGGCTTTCGACGGAGTTTCAATCTGCCCGCGCCTCGGCGCGGGCATTTTGGTTTGTGGTGATGTGTCTGGAAGTCTGACAGAGGGACGCGCCCGAGCCTTGGGTGGGCTCTTTGTAGCGTGGGTGGCTTGGCGCTTTATCTCGCAAGCCCGAACGACATTCGTGCCCGCGCTGACATCGCCAATGCGCCCTCCCGGGGGGAGGGGTGAGACGGGACAAGGCGGCCTTCCAGTGGAAGGCCGACCCGACGAACGCGCGAGGCTTTGCCGAGCGCCGGACGGGCGCGGCCCGGGGCTTGTCGCCCCGTGCTAAAAGGGCGGCTTTACGAAAAAACGCCCGGCTATGACGACCGGGCGCTCTCAAATTCCATCGCGAAGAATTCAGCTCTCGGACTTGCCTTCGAGCGCCTCGATGCGCGCTTTCAGAGCCTCGTTCTCCTCGCGCGCTTTCTGTGCCATCGCACGGACCGCATCGAACTCCTCGCGGGTCACGAGGTCCCGGTCGGCCAGCCAGCGGTCCATCCAGCTTTTCATCGCCGTCTCGGCCTCGTCCTTCGCGCCTTGGGCCACACCCATCGCGTTGGTCATCAGCTTGGACATTTCGTCGAACATCTTGTTGGGCGGCTGCATCGGCATCCCCTTGCGGTCAATTTCTGCTTCCCTGTCTATATGGGCCCCGGCGGTCCCGCTGGCAAGGTTGACTTCCCGGCCCGCGCAGGGCTTTCTCGCGGCGATTTCTGACAGGAGACCGCCTTGCTGCCTCTCGCCATTCCCTTCCCCGATTTCGATCCGGTGGCCATCACGATCCCCGGTCTCGGCCTGCCGATACGCTGGTATGCGCTGGCCTATATCGCGGGGCTGATCGCGGGCTGGCAAATCATCGTGGCGCTTATGAAGCGCGATACGCTCTGGCCTCAGAACCGCTCGCCGATGAAGCCGGGCAAGGTCGAGGACCTGCTGACGGCGGTGATCATCGGCGTGGTGCTGGGCGGGCGGCTTGGTTTCATCCTGTTCTATGAGCCCGCGTGGTATCTGGCTCATCCGCTCGATATCGTGAAGGTCTGGCAGGGCGGCATGTCCTTCCACGGGGGCTTTCTGGGCACGCTGCTCGCAGGGTGGTGGTTCGCGCGACGGCATGACGTGCCCAAGCTGCAACTGGCCGACGCGATGGCGCTGGTCGCGCCGATCGGGCTGTTCCTCGGGCGGATCGCCAATTTCATCAAGCCGGAGCTTTGGGGGCGGCCCACAGACGTGCCTTGGGGCGTGATCTTCCCCGGTGAACTGGCGCAGACCTGTCTCGGGATCGCGGGGCAGGTGGATGGCACCTGCGCGCGCCATCCCTCGCAGCTCTACGAGGCGGGGCTGGAAGGGCTGCTGCTGGGGCTGATTCTGTGGGGCATGGTGTGGTTCGGCCGCTCGCTGAAACGCCCGGGGCTGAGCCTCGGCGTGTTCCTGATGGGCTACGGCGCCGCGCGCGCCTTTGTCGAGCTGTTCCGGCAGGGTGATCCGCAATTCGTGACCCTCGGCAATCCCTACGGCCACGTGATCCGCTTCACCGATGGCTGGGGCCTGACGATGGGGCAGGTGCTGTCGCTGCCGATGATCGCGGTGGGGCTGTATTTCGTGATCCGCGCGTTGCGCGCGCCGAAAGCCTCGTGACCCCGCTGGGCGACATCCTTGCCGCGCAGATCGCGGCAGAAGGGCCGATGCGGCTCGACCGCTATATGAGCGCCTGCCTGCTGCATCCCGAGCACGGCTATTACGCGACCCGCGATCCGTTCGGGCGCGCAGGCGATTTCATTACCGCGCCGGAGATTTCCCAGATGTTCGGCGAGATGCTGGGGCTGTGTCTGGCGCAGGCATGGCTGGATCAGGGCCGGCCCGCGCCCTTCGTGCTGGCCGAGGCCGGGCCGGGGCGTGGCACGCTGATGGCCGATATGCTGCGCGCGATGAGGGCGGTTCCGGGGATGGTGGAGGCCGCACAGGTCTATCTGATCGAGGCCTCGCCCACCTTGCGCGAAATCCAGCGCGAGACGCTCGCGCAGCATCAGGTCACTTGGCACGAGACGATCGACGGCCTGCCCGAGAGGCCGGTTTTCCTCGTCGCGAACGAGTTTCTCGACGCGCTGCCGATCCGGCAGTTCCAGCGGGATGGCGACGGCTGGGCCGAGCGGCAGGTGGGGTTGTCCGACGACGGCAATCTGACGCCCGGCCTCGCGCCGCCGTCGCGTCTTGAGGCGCTGGAGCCGCGCATGTCTGACACGAGACCGGGCGACGTGGTCGAGACCTGTGCGGCTGCGGTGAACTTCACCGAGACTCTGGCTGCGCGGATTGCGCGCCAAGGCGGCGCGGCGCTGCTGATCGACTATGGTAACTGGCGTTCCAAAGGCGACACATTTCAGGCACTCAGGGCGCATGAGGCCGTCGATCCTTTCGCGGAGCCCGGCGAGGCGGACCTGACCGCCCATGTCGATTTCGAGCCTCTGGCGCAGGCCGCACAAAACGCGGGAGCCGCCGTCTCGGGCATGACCGCGCAGGGCGTTCTGCTGGAGCGGCTCGGCATCACGGCACGGGCGGAGCGCCTCGCGCAGGCGTTATCGGGGCGCGCGCGAGAGACCCATATCGCCGCGCATCGCCGCTTGACCCACCCCGAGGAAATGGGTCACCTGTTCCAAGCTCTGGCCCTCGTCGCACCTGCTGCGCCGCTGCCGCCGGGGTTCGATCCGAAGACCGTCTGAGCTATTGAGGAACGCGATGTCGACGATGCTCGAAATTCTGACCTCACCCGCCTTGGGAACCGTGAAGCACGGGTTCTTCACACGCAAAGGCGGCGCGTCCTCGGGTATTTTCGCAGGGCTCAACTGCGGTCCCGGCTCGTCGGATCAAAGCGAGGCGGTGCGCACCAATCGCGCCCGTGCGGCCGATGCGATGGGCGTGGAGCTGAACGCGCTGCAAGGCGTCAATCAGGTGCATTCGCCCGATGTCGCGGTGATCGAGGAGATCACCGATCCGCCGCCGCGCGCCGATGCGGCCGTGACCAAGGTGCCGGGCATCGCGATCTCGATCCTGACCGCCGATTGCCAGCCGGTGCTGTTCTCCGATCCGAAAGCGGGCGTTATCGGCGCGGCCCATGCGGGATGGCGCGGCGCTATGGAGGGGGTGCTGGAAAACACGCTCGACGCGATGGAGCGTTTGGGCGCGCATCGCGAGAATATCACGGCGGTGATCGGACCGTGCATCTCGGTCCATTCCTACGAGGTCGGCGAAGACTTCATGGAGCAGTTCCTGATGGAGGACATGGACTACAGCCGCTTCTTCTCGCCCGGCCCCTCGGGCAAGCCGCATTTCGATCTGCCGAGCTTCTCGCTGCACCGGCTGCGCGAGGCGGGTGTCGGCGAGGCGGAATGGATGCGCCGCTGCACCTATCAGGAGCCCGAGCGCTTTTATTCCTATCGCCGCACGACCCATGCGGGCGAGGCCGATTACGGGCGTCTGCTCTCGGCGATCCGGCTCTGATCCGGGCGCGCGGGCGGCGCGCTTTACGATATTGGCGGGGCGGCTGAGACAATCCGCCTTGCCGCATTCCTTCGTTTCCTTGCTCGAAAAAATCCAACTCCCGCCCCATGCTGGCCCCATTGCGTGGGCAGAACAGTCCCGAACCGGATCGAAAACGATCTCGTGACGAGGGGACAAAGACATGAACAAGACTCAACCGACCCGCCGCTGGATGAAAGCCGCCGTGGCCTCCGCACGCGACTGCGACACGCGGATGCCCTGGGCCCGCAAGGCGCGCCCTTCGCAGGCCAGCCGCGCTGTGGCACCCGCTCCGCGCCGGGTCAGCGCCGCACAGTGACCTCCCTTCTCGCGCGGCGATCGTAATTGGTCATGCTGATCGCCGCGCGAGACCTGGCCGGGCGCTGCCACGCCCGGCCACTTTCATCACCCGTCTCCAGTGTCTCTGGGGGCGGGTGATTCGCTTTGAATGTGGTGAGACTGTGGCGGTTTGTGCGCGGTGGAGAAACGTGCCGTTAGGGCAGGGGCTGACTGCTCGGCGATCGCGAGACAATCGCGTCAATAATTTGACGGCCTCGCACGTTTTAGCCATGTTGTGAGCGTCTCTCTGCAACCGGTGGGGGCCGATGCAGCCGTGAGAAGACCGAAAGGCCTATCGCATGAATCTACCCCACCGGACGGCAGCTGCCGCGCTACGTCCCACCGACACCGAACCGCCTCTGCCGCGCCCTTTGCGTGCGAGTCCGAATGCGCCGAAACGCGCCCTGCGCGCTTCCGCGATGACCCGCCGCTATGCCGCGTGGTGGCTGGAGGCGAACGGCTTCATCGAAGAAACCTCCCGCGTCGCCCCGGCGATTCCGCTGTTCGAGGAGGCGTTCTCCGCCTTGGCGCGCGGTGCCGTGATCGCGACCGAAGAGGGCCCGATCTCGGTTGAGGATCTGGTGCCGGGGATGCGGGTTCTGACCGCCGATGAGCGTGTCGAAACCGTCACCTGGAAAGGCTCGATGACGATGTTCCCGGCGGCGAAGGACGTGGCCGCGCGGATGATCCGCGTGACCGCCGAAGCCTTCGGACACGGTCGCCCGTCGCAGGATCTGGTGCTGGGCCCGCATGCGCGGATCTGCCTGCGCGATGCCCGGCTGCGCGGGCGTCTGGGCATCGAGGCGGCCTATGCGCCGATCGCGGCCTTCGTCGATGGGGTGAGCGTCATCGAGGTCACGCCGATCTCGCCGGTCTCCGCCTATCATCTGGTGCTCGAGCAGCACGGCTCGCTCAAGGTCGGCGGCATGGAGGTCGAGAGCTTCCATCCCGGCGAAGGCTTCGAGCGGATGATCGACCCGCGGATGGCCGAGCTGTTCCTCGCGCTGTTTCCGCAAATGGACAAGTTGCGCGAGTTCGGCCCGCTCGCCGCGCCGCGGCTGACCCGTTTCGAGGTCGAAGAAATGCTGATCTGACCGGGGCCTGAAAGGGTAAAGGTTCCGGTTGGCGATGACTGTGCTTGTGGGGAGACAGTCACGGAAACGCCGCGCGTTGAGAACCTCGCGCGGCGTTTTTTCGTCTTCAGACAGGCGAGGGAGGATTACTCCTCCATCGCCTCCAGCTCGTCGATGAAGCCTTCGATCATCGACAGGCCCTTGTCCCAGAAGGCCGGGTCGGACGCGTCGAGGCCGAAGGGCGCAAGCAGTTCCTTGTGGTGCATCGAGCCGCCCGCTTCGAGCATCGCGAAATACTTGTCCTGGAAGCCCTCGGGCGCGGCCTCGTAGGCGGCGTAGAGCGCGTTCACCAGACCGTCGCCGAACGCGTAGGCGTAGACGTAGAAGGGCGAGTGGACGAAGTGCGGGATGTAGGACCAGAAGGTCTCGTAGCCGTCCATGAACTCGAAGGCCGGGCCGAGGCTCTCGCCCTGCACCGACATCCACAACGCGTTGATATCCTCGGGCGTCAGTTCCCCTTCGGCGCGGGCTGCATGCAGCTTGCACTCGAAATCGTAGAAGGCGATCTGGCGGACGACCGTGTTGATCATGTCCTCGACCTTACCGGCCAGAAGCGTCTTGCGCTCTTCCTTGGTTTTCGCGGCAGCCAGCAGCTTGCGGAAGGTCAGCATCTCGCCGAAGACAGAGGCCGTCTCGGCCAGCGTTAGCGGCGTGTTGGCCAGCATCTCGCCCTGTTTCGCGGCCAGCACCTGATGGACGCCGTGGCCCAGCTCATGCGCCAGCGTCATCACGTCGCGCGGTTTGCCGAGGTAGTTGAGCATCACATAGGGGTGGACGGTCGTCACCGTCGGGTGCGCGAAGGCGCCCGGCGCTTTGCCCGGTTTCACGCCCGCATCGATCCAGCCTTTCTCGAAGAAGGGCTGCGCGATGTCGGCCATGCGCGGATCGAAGCCGGAATAGGCGTCCAGCACGGTGTCCTTCGCCTCGTCCCACATGATGTCGCGCGGGGCCTCGGTCGGCAGCGGCGCGTTGCGGTCCCAGATCTGCAGCTTGTCGAGGCCGAGCCATTTCGCCTTCAGCTTGTAGTAGCGATGCGACAGGCGCGGGTAGGCCGCGACCACGGCGTCGCGCAGCGCTTGCACGACTTCCGGCTCCACGTCGTTCGACAGGTGGCGACCGGTCTGCGGCGTCGGCATCTTGCGCCAGCGATCCTCGATTTCCTTTTCCTTCGCCAGCGTGTTGTGGATGCGCGAGAAGGTGCGGATGTGTTCGCCGAACACATTCGCCAGCTCTTTCGCCGCCGCTTCGCGCTTTTCGCGATTGTGGTCGGAGAGAAGGGTGGTGGTGGCCTCAAGCGAGAGCTTCTCGCCCTGCACCTCGAATTCCAGCGCGGCGGTGGTCTCGTCGAAGAGACGGTTCCACGCGGCGGCGCCGACGACCGATTGATCGTGGAGGAATTTCTCCAGCTCGTCGGAGAGCTGATAGGGTTTCATCGCGCGCATCCGGTCAAAGACCGGCTTGTAGCGGGCGACCTTCGAATCGGAGAAGACGGCCTCGTAGGTCTCGTCCGGGATGCGGTTGAATTCGAGGCTGAAGAAGACGAGCGGCGTGGTGTAGGTGGTGATCTTGTCCTGCGCGTCGGACAGCAGCTTCACCCGCGCCGGGTCGGTCGTGTTCTGGTAATAGCGCAGGCCCGTATAGGACATCACGCGGCCCGCTTTCTCGTCGATCTCCTCGTAGCGCTTGATGCACTCCGCCATGCCCGCGGCATCGAGATCGGCCAGTTTGCCTTCGTAATCGGCGGCGAACTCGGCGCAGGCTTTTTCCAGCCACGCCATGTCCTTGGTCAGTTCCGGCGCGTCGGGCGCGGGATAGAGATCGCTCAGATCCCATTCGGGCAGATCGCCGAACGCCCCTGCATTTGAATTCGCATCGAAAACGGGGCGGCGGGGTGTGAGCGTCATGGGTTTCCTCGTGTCTGATCGGTTGCTTTCCAGATAGGGGCAGGGGCGCCGCCCTGACAAGGGCGCGGGGCTGCTCGGTGCTGCACAATTTTTCAGCAGATGCTATGAAATGAACTTTCCCCGAGCATGGCGCGTTGCATAACATTGGCCATCGCCTTTTACTCGCGGGGTACAGGGCCTAGACATAAATAAAAGACTAGGGGGACTTAACCGGCGCGATGACAGAGTATTTCAACGAGATGTTCGACGGCGGCAAAGTGCGTCAGCCCTATAACGGGCTCGACGGCTGGATGCGCGAAATGCCGTCCGAGTTGCGCGCGATGAAGCAAGCCGAGGCGGAGGCGCTGTTTCGCAGGATCGGCATCACTTTCGCCGTCTATGGCGAGGGCGGCGATCCGGACCGTCTGATTCCCTTCGACATGTTTCCGCGCGTCTTCACCCAACCCGAATGGCGCAAGCTGGAGCGTGGCATCAAGCAGCGCGCCCGGGCGCTCAACGCCTTTCTGCTCGACGTCTACGGGCGCGGCGAGATCGTGCGGGCGGGGCGAATCCCGGCGCGGCTGGTCTATCAGAACGACGCCTACGAACGTGCGGTGTCGGGCTTTATCCCTCCGCGTGGCATCTACAGCCACATTGTTGGTGTCGATCTGGTGCGCACTGGGCCCGATCAGTTCTACGTGCTCGAAGACAACTGCCGCACCCCGTCGGGCGTCTCCTACATGCTGGAGAATCGCGAGATCATGATGCGGATGTTCCCGCAGCTGTTCCGCGAGAACCGGATCGAACCGGTGGATGGCTATTCGGATGCTCTGCGCCGCACCTTGGCCTCGGTTGCGCCGGCGAAATGCGACGGCGAGCCGACGGTCGCGATCCTCACGCCGGGCCATTTCAACTCGGCCTATTACGAGCATTCCTTCCTCGCCGATCTGATGGGCGTCGAACTGGTGGAAGGGCCGGACCTGTTCTGCGAGGGCGGCTTCTGCTGGATGCGCACGACGGAAGGCCCGAAGAAGCTCGACGTGATCTATCGCCGGATCGACGACGCTTTCCTCGACCCGCTCTGCTTCCGCCCGGATTCGATGCTGGGCATTCCGGGGCTGATGGATGTCTACCGCTCGGGCGGCGTTTCGATCTGCTCGGCGCCCGGGGCCGGCGTGGCCGACGACAAGGCGATCTATACCTTCGTGCCGGAAATGGTGCGCTTCTATCTGGGCGAAGAGCCGCTTCTGGAAAACGTGCCGACCTGGCAATGCGCCAAGAAGGACGACTGCAAATATGTTCTCGAAAACCTTTCCGAACTGGTGGTGAAGGAAGTTCACGGCTCGGGCGGTTACGGGATGCTCGTCGGGCCGAAATCGACCAAGGAGCAGATCGAGAATTTCCGCCACAAGATCGAGGATAATCCCGAGAACTACATCGCCCAGCCGACGCTGGCGCTGTCGACCACGCCGACCTTCGTGGAAGAGGGCGTGGCCCCGCGCCATGTCGATCTGCGGCCCTATTGCCTTGTCGGCGAGAAGGTCGAGCTGGTCCCCGGCGGGCTGACCCGCGTCGCGTTGACCGAAGGGTCGCTCGTCGTGAACTCCTCGCAGGGCGGGGGCGTGAAAGACACCTGGGTTTTGGCGGAGTGATCGGATGCTGAGTAGAACCGCTGAAAACCTGTTCTGGGTCGCGCGCTACATGGAGCGCGCGGAGACGATGGCACGGCTTCTGGAGGTCGGCGCGCGGATCGCGCTGACGCCCTCGACCGGGCACGGCTACCGCTCGGAATGGGAGAGCCTGCTGCAAGCCTCGGGCACCGCCGACGGCTTCTCCGAGAAATACGGCGACCCGGTGCAGCGCAATATAGAGAGCTACCTGTTCTTCGACCGCGACAACCCGTCCTCGGTGGTGTCCTGCATCGAGCGGGCGCGGGAAAACGCCCGCATCGTGCGCACGGCGATCACCGGTCAGGTCTGGGACACGCTCAACACCGCGTTTCAGGAGATCCGCCAGATCGAGCGTCAGCCGCGCTCGGAATGGGAAATTACCGAGCTCTGCGAATGGGTGGCCCGGCAATCGGCGTTGCTGCGCGGGGCGATGGACGGCACGATGCTGCGCAATGACGGGTTCTTCTTCATGAACCTCGGCTATGCGCTGGAGCGGGCGGACAACACTGCGCGTCTGATCGACGTGAAGTACTTCGTGCTGCTGCCGTCAGTGGAGATGGTGGGCTCGGGGCTCGACAATTACCAATGGCAGGTACTGCTGCGCGCGCTGCAATCCTACCGGGCCTTCCACTGGGCCTATGGCGGCGAGCTGACGGCGTCGAAGATCATGCATTTCCTGATCCTCAATCCGGCCAGCCCGCGCTCGCTGATTTCGGCCACGCGCAAGGCGATGCACCATCTCGACAATCTCGAAAGCTTCTACGAGGTCGAGCCGGGTGCCGGCCTGCCGCAGATGCGGGCCAAGGCGATCATGACCGAGCTGAACCAGACGCAGGTCGCCGAAATTATCGACGAAGGCCTGCATGAGTTCCTCACCCGCTTCATCGGCGAGGTCGGGCAGCTTACCGCGCTCGTTCAGCAAACCTACCTGTCGGGAGATGCGCGATGATCCTCACCGTCAACCATGTCACCACCTATGATTACGACGCGCCGATGGGCGCTGCGGTGCAATCTCTGCGCATGTTCCCCTCGCGCTTCGAGGGCCAGCGCGTGATCGAATGGGACGTCTCGGTCGAAGGTGGGCTCCGGGGCGGGTCTTTCCGCGACGGCGCGGGCGATCGCATCGAGGGCTGGTCGATCCGTCCGCCAGTCGACGAGGTCGAGATTACCGTGAAAGGGCAGGTCGAGACGTTCGACACCTCGGGCGTGCTGCGCGGCCATCGCGAGCTGGTGCATCCGATGGCATACCTGCGCGAGACCGTCGCTACCTGGATCGACGACAGTCTGGCGGCGCTGGCAGAAGAGGCCGTTGCAGGGGCCACGGAAGATCTCAACCGGGCGCATCGCCTGAGCGCTGCGATCTCCGAGGCGATCGCTTACAAGCCGGGTGCCACCCATTCGCACACCACTGCCGCCGAGGCGCTGGCGCAGGGCGAGGGCGTCTGTCAGGACCACGCCCACGCGCTGGTCGCCGTCGCCCGCTGCGTCGATCTGCCCGCGCGCTATGTCTCGGGCTACCTGTTCGCGACCGATGACGGCACGCCGCACGAGGCCGCCCACGCCTGGGGCGAGATCTGGGTCGCAGGGATCGGCTGGATCGGGTTCGACCCGGCGAACAAATGCTGCCCCGACGAGCGCTACATCCGCCTCGGCTCCGGTCTCGATGCGCGCGAAGCCGCGCCGATTCGTGGCATCACCCAAGGCTCGGGTGAGGAGCGACTGCACGTCACAGTTGCCTTGGACCAAGTCCAGCAATAGATTGCGCGCTTGTCAGGGATCAGGGAACGAACATGACCTATTGCGTAGGCCTCTTGCTGAACGAGGGGATGGTGCTGCTGTCGGACACGCGGACCAACGGCGGGCTCGATAACATCGCGACCTATCGCAAGATGTTCACCTTCGAGGAGCCCGGCGAACGGGTGATCGCGATCATGACCGCGGGCTCGCTCTCGGTGACGCAAACGACCCTGGCGCGGTTGCGCGAAGCGGCCGATGCGAGCGACGCGACGGGCGACAGCTCGATCATGGAAGCGCCTACCATGCTGAAAGTGGCCGAGATTATCGGCAACACGATGGCGGGCGTGCGCAAGGACATCACGAGCCGGATGGATGCCGAGCGGGTCTCGACCTCGGCCTCGATGATCGTCGCGGGCCAGCGCGCGGGCGGCGAGATGCGGATGTTCCTGATCTACCCGGAAGGCAATTTCATCGAGGCGACCGAGGACACGCCCTTCCTGCAGATCGGCGAACATAAATACGGCAAGCCGATCCTCGATCGCGTGGTGCGTCCCGAGACCAACCTGATCGACGCTCAGAAGGCGGTGCTTCTGTCGATGGATTCGACGCTGCGCTCGAATCTCTCGGTGGGAATGCCGCTCGATCTGGCGGTGATCAAGAAGGACGACTGCCGGATTTCCAGTCAGCGCCGCATCGAGGCGGGCGACAGCGATTTCGCGGAAATGTCGGAAGCTTGGTCGAACGCGCTGCGCGACAGCTTCACGCAGATTCAGCTTTAACCGGCTCGCGGGCCTCCAGCCCGCCCGCCGCGTCGAACAGCGCGGCGCAGCCGTCGTAGAAGCGTTTCCGCGTCGCGGGGACTTCCATCATCAATTCGTGCTCGGCGCCGGGGATCACGTCCAGCTTGCCCTTCGGCCAGCGTCCCATCCGCTCATGGACCGCGGGCGTGTGCACGATCTTCTCCACCCCGCCCAAGCCGCAATAGCAGGGCAGGTCGGGGGAGGGCAGGGCTGCCAGCGCCTCGCATTCCAGCAGACTCTCGGCAACCCAGTGGATCGTCGGGCCGGCCAGCGTCAGTTCGGGATGTTTCGCGGCCTGCTCGACCAGCCAGGCCCACATCTCGGGGTCGCGGGTCAGGCGGTTCGACTCGAAACTGTCGCGATAAACGTAAGTGGTGCCGTTCATGCCGGGCGGATAGTTGTTCGCAAGGAAACCTTCGCCCAGCAGGTTCGCCAGCACGATCCGGAACGGGTGCAGCAGGGCCGAGGTGGCGATCCCCCACATCGGCGCAGAGAAGGCGACCGCGTTGAAGCGATGGTGTTCGTGCATCACCGCGCGCAGCGCGATCGCGCCGCCCATCGAGTGACCCACGATGTAATAGGGTTGCGGCAGGCCCAGCTCGTCTGCGGCGGCGATCACCGCATGCAGATCCCACTGGTAATCCTGCAAGCCGCCGACATGGCCCTTTTCGGGCGCGTCGGGCAAAAGCCGGTCGGCCAAGCCTTGCCCGCGCCAGTCGATGGCGAGCATGGCATAGCCCCGGGCCGCGAATTCCGCGGCCGCAGGGCCGTATTTCTCGACATATTCGGTGCGTCCGCATCCCAGAAAGACCGTGCCGCGTGGTTGGGGCGGGGCAGGCCAATGCGCGAAACGTATCCGCACACCATCTTCCGCCGTCAGCCAGTAGGCCGCGCCCCCCTCGGGGCCGCGCGCGATCTCTTCGAAAAGCGGTGCGCGTTCCATCAGGCGAGCGCCGCACCCAGCTGCATGGCGAGGCCCATCGAGCCGTCGACCGAAAGCTTGCCGGACATGAAGGCCGCGGTGGGGTTCACATCGCCGTTGAGCATGCCTTCGAAAGTCTCGCGGTCGGCGGTCAGAACGACTTCCGCGTCGTCGTCGCCTTCACGCACGCCGTTCTCGTCGGCGATGATCGAGCCTTCGTCCTCGATCACGAATTTTGCAGTCGAAGAAAACCCATCGGGCAGTTTCGCCCGCAGTGCCTCAACGGCCTTGTCGATAACCTCGCTCATCGCGTCCTCCAAATTTGATGGCCGGGCTCTCGCATTCTCCGGCAATTGCATTACAGTCATGATTTATGTGGCAGCGATTTGACAGATACAAATGTGTCGTCACGGCATTTTGCTTTTCGGCGATGCTGGGAACAATGGCGGCATTCCCCGCCAGCGCCGAAACCGCGGGGCTCGAGCCCTATTTCAAAGAGTTGGCCGATCCGAACGATCCGGGCTGGTCGCGGGCCGAGGCGGACATCCGCAGGGCGTGGTCGCGCTCGGGGTCTGCGGCGATGGATTTGCTGTTCAAGCGCGGCGAGGACGCACTGGACGCGGGCGACACCGAGGCCGCGATCGAGCATTTCACGGCGCTGACCGATCATGCCCCCGATTTTTCCGCAGGCTGGAACGGACGGGCGACGGCCTATTTCATGGCCGGGCTTTACGGTCCTTCGGCGGCGGATATCGCGCGCACCCTGAAGCTGGAGCCGCGTCATTGGGGCGCGCTTGCCGGGTTGGGGGCGATCCTCGAAGAGATGGGCGACGACAAGCGCGCGCTTGAGGCCTATCAGAAGTCTTTTGCCTTGAATCCGCATCAACAGGATGTGAAAGACGCCATTGCGCGCCTCGATAAGGCGCATCAGGGCACGGCTCTCTAAGGGCTGGAACGGAGCTGCGATGCAAGGCGGGCGGATCACGGCCGTTCTGGGGCCGACCAATACCGGCAAAACCCATTACGCAATCGAGAGGATGCTGGCGCATCGGACCGGCGTCATCGGGCTGCCGCTGCGGCTGCTCGCGCGCGAGGTCTATGACCGGATCGTGGCGCAGCGTGGGCCGAGCGTGGTGGCGCTGGTCACCGGCGAAGAGCGGATCGTGCCCGAACGCACGCAGTACTGGGTCTGCACGGTCGAGGCGATGCCGACGGGGATCGGTGCGGACTTCCTTGCCATCGACGAAATCCAGCTGTGTGGCGACCCCGAGCGCGGTCATGTCTTCACCGACCGGCTGCTGCATGCGCGCGGGCTGCACGAGACGCTGTTCCTCGGCTCCGAGACGATGCGGGGGGCGATCGCCGCCTTGGTGCCGAAGGTGCAGTTCACGAAGCGCGAGCGGTTTTCCGAGCTGACCTATTCCGGCTCGAAGAAAATCTCCCGGATGAAGCCGCGCTCGGCCATCGTCGGGTTTTCGGTCGAGAATACCTATGCGATCGCGGAGCTGATCCGCCGCCAGAAAGGTGGCTGCGCGGTGGTGATGGGGGCGCTGTCGCCCCGCACCCGCAATGCGCAGGTCGAGATGTATCAGAATGGCGACGTGGATTATCTCGTGGCCACCGATGCGATCGGGATGGGGCTCAACCTCGATATCGACCATGTCGCGTTTTCGGCCACCTCGAAATTCGACGGGCGGCGGATGCGTCCGCTTTTCCCGCATGAGTTGGCACAGATCGCAGGCCGCGCGGGGCGCCACACCACCGACGGCACGTTCGGCGTGACGGGCGAGGCGCGCCCGCTGCAGCCCGAGGTGATCGAAGCGGTCGAGAATCACCGTTTCGCGCCGCTGCAGCGGCTGCAATGGCGCAATGCGCGGCTGGAATTCGGCACCGTGGACCGGCTGATCCAGTCGCTCGACGCGCGGCCGGACGGCGAATGGCTCACCAAGGGGCGCGAGGCGGACGATGCGCGCGCGCTCAAGGTGCTGGCTGACGATCCGGCGATCCGCGACCGCATTACCAGCCCAAAGGATGTGCAACTCCTTTGGGATGTCTGCCGAATCCCCGATTTTCGTTCGATTTCCGAGGCCGAACATGCAACGCTTCTGGCGCGCATCTTCGAGTTCCTGCAATCGGGCAAGGGCGTGCCCTCGGACTGGCTTGCACGTCAGATCGAGCGTATCGACAGGACGGGCGGCGATATCGACACGCTCTCGCGTCGTCTCGCCTTCATCCGCACATGGACCTATGTTGCGCAACGCAAAGGGTGGGTCGATGATGAAAGCCATTGGCGCGAGGCGACCCGCGCTGTAGAAGACCGCCTGTCGGACGCGCTGCATGGCGCGCTGACGCAAAGATTTGTGGACCGGCGCACCTCTGTGTTGATGCGCCGGCTCAAGCAGAAGGAGACCCTCGTGGCCGAGGTGAACGACAAGGGCGAAGTGACGGTTGAAGGCGAATTCGCGGGCCGTTTGGAAGGATTCCGGTTCAAGCAGGACGAGACCGGCTCGCCCGACGAGGCGAAGATGCTTGCCCGCGCGGCCTACGAGGCGCTTGCGCCCGAGTTCAGCCTGCGCGCGGACCGCTTCTACAACGCCCCCGATACGGAGATGGATTTCACCGAGCAGGGCGGCCTGATGTGGGGCGATACCGCTGTCGGCAAGCTGGTGAAGGGGCCCGATCTCCTGAAGCCGACCGTGCAGGCTTTCGTCGATGACGAGGCGGGCGCGGATGTGGCCGAGAAGGTTACGCGCCGTCTGCAGCATTTCATCGACCGCAAGGTCGCAGCCCTGTTCGAGCCGCTTCTGGCGATGAGCCGTGACGAAGAGCTGACGGGTCTCGCCCGTGGCTTCGCGTTCCGCATGGTGGAATCGCTTGGCATCATCCCGCGCGAGCAGGTCGCCGCCGAGGTGAAGGATCTCGATCAGGACGCGCGCGGCTCGCTGCGCAAGCACGGCGTGCGCTTCGGTCAGTACACGATCTTCATGCCCGCGCTTCTCAAGCCCGCGCCGACGCGGCTGCGGCTGGTGCTGGCCTCGCTGTGGTCGGGCGCGGATGAATTCCCCGAAAGCCCGCCTCCGGGCCTCGTGACGATCCCGAATATCGACGCGTTCGATGCCGAGACCTACCGCCTGTCGGGCTACCGTCCCTCGGGCGCGCGGGCGATCCGCATCGACATGCTCGAACGTCTCGCCGATCTGCTGCGCACGCAGGACAGCCGCGGCGGGTTCGAAGCCAATCCGGACATGCTCTCGATCACCGGCATGACGCTGGACCAGTTCGCCGATCTGATGGGCGGCATGGGCTACAAGGCCGAGAAGGGCGAGCGCGCCAAGGTGAAGGCTGCCGATCTCGAGAAGGCCGAAGAGCAAGCCGGCGCCGAGGCGCTCAAGACCGAGCAGGCCGACGAGGCGAAAGCCGAGGCTGGCGGCGGCGAGCAGCCTGCCGAGACCCATCCCGAGGCGGAGGCTGCGGCCGAGGCCGGCGGCGACATGGTGGCAGCCGATGACGTGACCAGCGACGAGGTCGAGGTGTTCTACACCTTTACCTGGGCGCCGCGTCCGCGCGGCAACCGTCCGCCGCGCCGCGAACAGGGCCAAGGTGGCAAGCCCGGTGGCGAACGTGGCGAGCGCAAGGGCGGCGGCAAGCCGCATGGCAAGCGCGACGGTCACAAGGGCAAGAAGGGTGGCAAGCCGCAAGGCGCGCGCAACTTCGAGGCCCGTCCGCCGAAGAAGGACAAGCCGGTCGATCCGGACAACCCCTTCGCGGTTCTGGCAGCCCTCAAGGACAAAAAGTAACGACCCGCCATGGCTGACGCGCCCGAGCGCATCCGCATCGACAAATGGCTCTGGCAGGCGCGGTTCTGTAAGACCCGCGGCCTCGCGCAGGAGCTGGTTCAGGGTGGCAAGACGCGCGTCAACGGTCAGCGCATCGATAAGCCCGGCCGGGCGATCGGGCCGGGCGATGTGCTGACGCTCAGACTTGGAAAAGGGCAGGACGCGCGGATCTGCGTTTTGCGGGTGCTGGACTGCGGCACCCGGCGCGGTCCGGCGGTCGAGGCGCAGGCGCTTTACGCATTGCTCGAACCGGAAGGCTAAGCTGTGCGGAATGCCGCAGCGAAAAGCTCGGGCTCTCTCTTGAAAGAGGTGGCATCCCCCGCTAGGACGGGTCAGGAAGCTGTTCAATCGGGGTTTCACCAATGACCTACGTCGTCATCGATAACTGCATCAACTGCAAATATACCGACTGCGTCGAGGTCTGCCCGGTGGATTGCTTCTACGAGGGGGAGAACACGTTGGTGATCCATCCTGACGAATGCATCGACTGCGGCGTCTGCGAGCCGGAATGCCCCGCCGATGCGATCCGTCCGGATACCGAGCCGGAAATGGAATCCTGGGTCGAACTCAACCGGAAATATTCCGAACTCTGGCCGGTGATCACCCAGAAGAAAGATCCGATGCCGGATGCCGAGAAGCACGACGGCGAGAGTGGCAAGCTGGAGAAGTATTTCTCCGAGGCGCCCGGCGAAGGCGACTGACGGGTCGGTGATTCTGACCAATTTGCCCGATTCTGAGCGAATTGGGGCGGTTTACGCTGCGGCAAAGTGTCAAAATGCGCCGCATAACCCACTGAAATCGTGTGATATTACACATGCGCGACAGTAACGCGCTTTGAAATGCACGCGTTTTTTGCTATATTACTGTTACAAAATGAGTTCGACCCCACCTTTTGCGTCGCCTGCTCGCCCGCAAAAGAGATCTCGTGACTGACTGACGAACGCGGAGCTATTCAGCCCCGTGGGCGTCCTATGCTCGCTGGATACCGGGGTTCGTGACCGGCTGCAAGGAAACGAACCGCATGACCAAGACCAAGAAGACCGAATTCCGCCCCAATGATTTCGTCGTCTACCCGGCGCATGGCGTGGGGAAAATCATGTCCATCGAAGAACAGGAAATCGCCGGGCTCAAGCTCGAGCTTTTCGTGATCTCCTTCGAGAAGGACAAGATGACCCTGCGTGTGCCGACGCACAAGGCGACCGAAGTCGGGATGCGCAGCCTCTCCTCGCCTGACATGGTGACCAAAGCGCTTGAGACCCTCAAGGGCAAGGCGAAGGTCAAGCGGGCGATGTGGTCGCGCCGCGCGCAGGAATACGAACAGAAGATCAACTCGGGCGACCTGCTCGCGATCGCTGAAGTGGTGCGCGACCTGCACCGCAGCGACGATCAGCGCGAGCAGTCCTACTCGGAGCGTCAGCTCTATGAAGCCGCGCTCGAGCGTCTGACCCGCGAAGTCGCCGCCGTTTCGGGCACCGACGAAGAGCGTGCCGCGAAAACCGTCGACGAGGTTCTGGTCGGCCGCGCCGCCTGATCCCGACATTAGCGGAACTTTTCCAACGCGAGGCTTGCGAGCCTCGCGTTTTTTCATGTGCGCAGGGCAGGGGGAGGCTCAGGCTTCGGGGCCGGTCTTCTCGCTGCCCGGTGCCTCGCGGTCGCTCTCGTCGCGCTCGCCGCGGCGGCGGAACTGCTCCATCATCGCGGCTTCCAGCTCGGCGTTGAGCTCCTTCGTGCGTGCGATGTAGTCGGGATTCTGCTCCACCGGGACGCCCGGCTTCCAGACCTGCGCCAGATCGCGCACCGCGGCCCGGTCGAGCTTGAAGAACAGCTTCTCCAGCTCGGAGGCCTCGAAGGCCGAGAGCCCCGCATTCTCCAGCACATAGCGCCCGGCGCGCAGCGAACTGTCGAACATCTCGCGCACGATGTCATTCGCGCCTGCACGATACAGGTCGAACACATGCGTCCGGTCGCGGGCGCGTGCGACGATATGCAGATCGGGCCGGATCCGGCGGGCATAGGCCACCAGTTTCGTGGTGTTCTCGCGCCCGTCCAGCGCCACCACCAGCACACGCGCCTGATTGATCCCGGCAGCGGCGAGCAGATCAGGTCGCGTCGGGTCGCCGAAATAGCCCTTGAAGCCGAAGGTCCGCATCAGCTGGATCGTCTTGAGGTCGGCGTCCAGAACCGTCGTCCGCATTCCCGACATCGTCACCAGACGGTTCACGACCTGACCGAAGCGACCAACGCCGGCGATGATGATCGTCTGCTGCTCGTCGATCGCGTCGGGGTCCGGGCCGGGGGGCTTGCGCAGCCGCAACCCGATCTGCTCGTGCAGGATGAACAGCAAGGGCGTGATCAGCATCGACAGCGCGATCACCACCAGAAGCTTCTCGGCCAAGGCGTTGGGCAGGATGCGTTGCCCCACCGCGAAGGAGACCAGCACGAAGCCGAATTCCCCCGCTTGTGCGAGGCTCAGCGTGAACAGCGAGCGATCCGGCCCGCGGATTTTGAACAGCACCGAGAGGCCGTAAAGCACCGCCGATTTCAGGGCGACCAGCAGGAAGACCAGCGCGAAGATATTGGCGGGTTGCGCGATAATGACGTCGAAATTGATGCCCGCGCCCACGGTGATGAAGAACAGCCCCATCAACAGCCCTTTGAAGGGCTCGATGTCGGATTCCATCTCGTGCTTGAACTCGCTATCGGCCAGCACGACACCGGCGAGGAAGGTGCCGAGCGCGGGCGAGAGCCCCACGAGGTTCATCAGGCTCGCAATGCCCACCACGATCAGCAGGGCCATCGCGGTATTCACCTCGCGCAGCCGCGCCCCTTGAACGAAGCGGAAGAGCGGGCGCACGAGGTAGTGCCCCATCAAGACGGTGAGGGCGACGGCGGCCAGCGTGATCACCGTGACGCCCCAGGCGGGCAGAGAGTCGATGAGGCGCGCCACGACGTGATCGCCGTGCCCCGCCTTGGCCACCGCGCGCGCGCCGGGCAGGGCCAGAAGCGGCATCAGCGCCAGCATCGGGATCACCGCGATATCCTGCGTCAGCAGCACCGCAAACGAGGACCGCCCGCCCGCCGTCTGCATCAGCCGCTTTTCATTCAGCGTCTGCAGCACGATCGCGGTCGAGGACAGCGACAGCGTCATCCCGATCGCCAGCGAGACGCGGAAATCCTCGCCCATCGCCATGACGATCGCCGTCACCAGCACCATGGTGACCAGCACCTGCAACCCGCCAAGGCCGATCAGCTTGTCGCGCATTGCCCAAAGCGCGCGCGGCTCCAGTTCCAGCCCGATGAGGAACAGCATCATCACCACGCCGAACTCCGCGAAATGCTGGAGGTCGGTCATTTCCGCGCCGGAGAGGCCCGTGGCGGGGCCGATCAGGATGCCCGCGATCAGGTAGCCCAGCACCGAGCCGAGGCCCGCACGCGTGGCCAGCGGCACCGCGATGACCATCGCGAGCAGGTAGAACGTGGCTTGGAACAGAAAGCTTTCCATCGGCGGCTTACATCCTTGAGCGATGCGCGGGGAAGGCGCGCGACGCGGCTATTCCCCAGCGTAGTCCGGCGCGGGCGGTGCGCAAGGGCGCAGGGGAAAGAATGGTTGCGCCGGGCGCGGTTAGCCGCCTTGCAGCAGCTTCAGCGTCAGGTTGCGCGACCCTTTCTTGTAGGTCAGCGCGTTGGAGCCGATCTGCGTCACGCGCCCGCCATCCAGCCGGTCACCCACGCCCACTTTCACGAAACGCCCATTCGAGAGCCGCACCAGCGCGCGCCGGTTCGAGGACGAGCCATAAAGCCCGATCAGGTTGATCTTGCGCAGGTTGATCACGTTCTCCTCGGTCGCCTGACGGGCGACGGAGGCCGAGGTCGGCAGGCGCGGTGGCGCGGCGGTGGGCTCGGGCTCATCGAGATCGGCGGGCCTCGGGTCGGGTACGGGCGTCGCGACGGGGGCGCGCGCAGCCGCTGCGGCAACCGACGGGGCGGGCTCGGCGGCTATCGCGGCGGCCAGTGCGTTCTCGACCGAGCGCGAGAAATTTCGCGGTTTGGTCGGCGGGGGAGCGGAGCGCGCCACGGCCAGAGCGGTCGCGCCGGCGAAGGGATCGGTGTTCTCGGCGACCGCGTCGTCTTGCGCCTGCACCGCTGCGGCGACCGCGTCCTGGATCGAGGTCGGGCGACGCTCCGGGCGCAGCGCGGCGAGTTCGGGGTTCGCGACCGCGGCGGATTCCGAAGCGGGGGCCTGCGTCGAGGCGAGCTCGGTCACGGCGTCGGGCCGGGCCGTCGGGCGCGTGGTCTGGAGTTCGGGGTTGGGCTGCAGCGCCGGGTCGAGCGCGCCCTGATCGTTCGGATCGGCCTGCGCGGCGGGATCGGTCTGCTCCGGCGCGGGGGCCTCACCGGTGAGGTCCTCGGGGCGGCTGGCCGGGCGGAAGCCCGAGAGCGACGGGATCGCGCCCAGCGTGCCTTCCGGCGTGACCGGTTGCGTCTGCGCATAGGCTTGCGCGACCGCCTCGGGGCGGGAGCCCGGTGTGACGTCGGGTTCGCCCGCGAACAGCGTGAAGCCGCCCGGCATCTCGACCCCGTCCTCCGTCGGTGTGACGGGCGGGGCGTCCGGCGTCAGCGTCTCGGCGCTTGGCGGATCGAGCGGCGTCGCGGTGAAGGCCGGCAGGTCGGAGGGCTGCGTCTCGGTTGTCGCGGTTTGCGCCTCGGTCGCCGAGGGCTCGGTCGCGTCGCTCTGCGGGGCGTCGCTGGTTGCCGTTTCGCTGATAGCGGGGTCCGCTTGGGTGTCCACGGTGCTGTCCGCCGCCTCTGCCTGCGAAACCGGTGCGGTGTCAGGGGGCGTGTCTGCCGCTGCGTCGGGAGCGGTCGGCTGAGCATCTGCGGGTTGGTCTGCCGTGGCCTTATCGGCTGGCTGCGCATCGGTAGGCTGCTCGGTTGCAGCCGTCTCGGTGCCGGTCTCGGCGGGCGTCGCCTCGTCCGTCGCCGCGGTGTCGTCGGTCGCGGACGTGGCGCCTTCGTCGCTTTGCGCGGCTGGGGCTGGCTGCTCATCGGCAGGGGCGAGCGCGGCTACCTGATCGCTCTCGGGGGCAGGCTGTTCGGGTGCCGCGTCGGCTTGCGCCTGCGAGTCCGGCTCCGCGACTTCGGGAGCGGCGGTCGTGTCGGGCGTAGCCGGTGCGAGTGCGGTCTGCTCGGGTGCGTCATTCGCATCCGGGGCAGGCGCTTCGGCGATGGCGTCCGCCGGTGCATCGACGGGAGCGGGGTCGTCGAGCAGGGTGGTCCAGAGCGCGATGATCGCCAGAACCAGCACCAGCGCACCTGTGAGCATCAGCCCCAGATGGCGCGGCTTGCCGCCGGTCGTGGGCCGCTTGGTGCCGCCGAAAACGGTTTTGTCCTGCGCGCTCTCGAAGATGGGTGCCGGAGTCGCGGTGCTCGCGTCCGGCCCGTCCTTCGCCTCCTTGCGCAACAGCGAGGTTGCGGGTTTCGCGCCAAGCGCGCCCGTGCCGCCGATACTCTTGCGTGCCACGGCACCCAGGGGTTTGGCCCCTTTCGCTCCGGCTTTCGGAGCCGCCTTCGGCTCAAAACGCGGATCGGGCTCGTCGAAATCGAGGGTCGGCGCCGTGATTTTGGCGCTGCCCGAGGCGATCTTGCTGCGATCGGGCTGAGGGTGGAGCCGGGTGGCTCCGCCGAGCCGCGGGGGCGTCTCGTTCACGGTCACGGTGGTCGTGTGATCCCGGCGCGAGGCGAAAGCGGCGGCGATTACGCTCGCATCGGATTTCGGCAGATCGTCGTCGTCATCCTCGGCCGTATCGTGGCCTTCGTCCTCCGTGCTGGAGCTCGCTTCCTTGGGCGTTGCGTCGGGCTCTGCGGCGTCGGGCACGGCAGGGGTGGCGGCAAGGCCTGCGGCGGTCAGCGATGCGTCCGAGGGCTCAACGCCATCCTCGGCGTCATCAATGGCCGTATCATTCGGCTCGGTCGCGGCGAATTCGACCGCCTCCGTCGCTTCGGTTTCCTCGGGGGCGACTTCTCCAGCCGCGACCGCTTCGGCTGCCTTGGCGGCGGGGCTTTCCGCGCCGGGCGTGTCGTCGCTCAGGGCCTCGGGCGCATCCGTATCTTGCGTATCCGTTTCAGCCTCAGAGGCCGCGAGCAGATCGGAGAATTCGCCCGGCTCTTCCGGCAGGGTGGGCTCGGGTTCCTCCGCCGAAGCCACCTCCGTCGGTTGGTCCAAGGCACTCAATTCAGCCAGTTCGGTTTCCGAGACCGCGCTATCGTCGGCAAGCTCGGTGATGTCGCTTTGAGCGTCGGCTGCGTCCGCCTCAGCAGGAGAGGTCTCCGGCATCACGGTTTCCGCCGACGCCTCGGTCGCCTCCTCGGACAGGTCGACGGCCACGATCAGCGCGGATTTGTCGGGCTCGACATGCGCGCCTTCGGGGATGTGCTGCGCGACCGAAGAGGTCAGGCCAAAATGCGGCTCCCCGGGAAAATCGCCGGGCTCGGGGGCGGCCACGAAGCTGACCGGGTTGAAACCGTTCTCCTGCGCGAAGCTTTCGGCTTCCTTCAGCGTCTCGCGCGCGATCACGGCGACCTGCACTGTCTGGCCGGGGCCCGCGAAATCATAGACCAACTCGCTGACCGGGTAGGGCGTCATGCCCTCCAGCGCGGTCTCGATCTGGGTCTTGCGCTGCGCGGGGCTCGGTCCGGGCGCATAGATCGCGGTGTAGAGGATCTGCGAATCCGGCAGCACGAGCTTCGAGGTGAAGCCGCGCGGGGCCTGCGCCCGTGCCTTGTCGCGCAGGGCTGCGACCTCGGCCATCGGGTCATCGCCTTCGAGCGCGGCCTCGCCCAGAAGCGTCCAGCCCTCTTTCGCGCGGTGCACCAGAGCGATGCCATCATGCGAGAGGATCAATGCAAAATCGGGTTTCATGGGTACTGCGCGCGCCTCGGAGCGGTCCGGTCCAACTCTTCACATCTTCGTAAAGGAGATTCGATCTTCTGAAAAGCGTCGCGACCGGGGCGGAGCGGGCAATTGCCGGTTTTCCACTGTTTCGACGGCGCAGCCGCAGCGAGCGCCGGAAGAAATGTTCGAAATGCAATGAGAAGTGGTTTGAATGGCGCGCCGGTTTCGCGGCGCGCCATGTTTGTTATCAGCTGGTTGCGGCGCTCAGCGCCTGATCGAGATCGGCGATCAGATCGTCGACATTCTCGATGCCGATCGACAGGCGCACCACGTTCGGCGCGGCCCCTGCGGCGATTTGCTGCGCCTCGGTCAACTGGCGGTGCGTGGTCGAAGCGGAGTGGATGATCAGCGAGCGCGCATCCCCCAAATTCGCGACATGGCTGAACAGTTTGAGGTTGTTCACCAGCTTCACACATGCGTCGTAGCCGCCCTTCACCGCGACGGTGAACAGCCCGCCTGCACCTTTCGGCGAGATGGTCTTCATCCGCTCGTGCCAGGGCGAGCTTTCCAGCCCGGCATAGGTCACGTAGTCGATGCGCGGATCCTTCTCGAGCCATTCGGCCACGGCTTTCGCATTGGCGTTGTGCTTGTCCATCCGCAGGCTCAGCGTCTCGATCCCCATCAGCGTGTAATGCGCGCCTTGCGGGTTCATCGTCATGCCGAGATCGCGCAGACCCACCGCGATCGAGTGGAAGGTGAAGGCCATCGGCCCCAGCGCCTCGTGGAATTTCAGCCCGTGATAGGCGGGTTCGGGTTCGCTCAGCGAGGGGAACTTGCCCGACGCCGACCAGTCGAACTTGCCGCTATCGACGACACAGCCGCCGGTGACGGTGCCGTTGCCGGTCATGTATTTCGTAAGCGAGTGGACGACGAGCGTCGCGCCATGCTCGATCGGGCGGCACAGGTATGGGGTGGCCAGCGTGTTGTCGACGATCAGCGGCAGGCCGACCTTGTCGGCGACTTTCGCCACCGCCGGAAGGTCGGTGATGTAGCCGCCCGGGTTCGAGATCGACTCACAGAAGATCGCGCGGGTGTTCTCGTCCACCGCCGCTTCCAGCGCGTCGAGATCGTCGAAATCGACGAAGGTGCAGGACCAGCCGAAGCGTTTGATCGTGTGGCTGAACTGGGTGATCGAGCCGCCATAGAGCCGCGTCGAGGCCACGATGTTGAGCCCCGGTCCCATCAGCGGGAAGAGCGCCATGATCTGCGCCGCGTGGCCCGAGGAACAGGTGACCCCGCCCGCGGCACCTTCCAGCGCCGCGACACGTTCGGCCAGTTTCATCACCGTCGGGTTGGTCAGGCGCGAATAGATGAAGCCCACTTCTTCGAGGTTGAACAGCCGCGCCGCGTGGTCGGCGTCTTTGAAGGCGTAGGATGTGGTCTGGTAGATCGGCACCTGCACCGCGCCGGTCGCGGGATCGGGCTCGGCGGCGGCGTGAATTTGCAGGGTGTCGAAAGCGTAATCGGACATGGTTTGGGGCTCCTCTTCTCTTGCCGAGACGTTAGCTGCGCGAAAGAGAGCCGACAAACACATTCGTTTTCGGTAATGAGAGCGCGGCTCAGCGCATCCAGAGCTTCGCGCGCTTGATCCGGTTGCGCAGCGCCTTCTCGTGCCGCGGCATCCCTTCCTCGGCGATGATCGCGCGCAGTTTGCGGCCCTTGCCCTGATAGATCAGCTTCTTCGCAGGCTCGTAGGCCTTCAGCACCTTCTTGATCTTGTTCGGGGCTGTCAGCGCCTCGACCGTGTCGATCACGGTGTCGTTTTCGCGCGCATACATCAGCGGCAGGGCGCGGTAATGGCAGGTGATCTCGCCGTCGAGCCCATCGAGCTCCGGCCCCGGACGCCCGCCGCCGAAGGAATGGATCACCAACGGCAGCGCCACCTGATCGAGCCACGGGTCGAGCGACTGGCAGGCCAGTTCATCGGGGGCATCGTCGCGGATCTCGCGGGCGTAACGCAGGAAGCGCGCGCCGAATTCGACCGGGTCGGCGCCGAAGAACCAGCCCGCGTTGAAATACATGTAGCGCCGCCAGTATTCGTCTGGCTGGCTCAGATCGAGCGTCTCCTCGAACCCGTCCAGCCTGAACTTGTCGTAGAGTGATTTCCAGATGCCCGCGTAGCCCGGCCCATATAGCGGCGGCTCGGGCCATGTGCCGGTGCGCCGCATCGACGCCGAGGGGCGGTCGAAATCGAAGCCCACCTGCGACAGCGGTCCGGTGAAGACCGTATCGGTGTCGAAAAAGACGAAGGGCTCGCCTTCGGGCAAGGCGGCGAGCGCTTCGATCTTGTTGCCATAGGGATAGGACTGGCCGAAGACCTTCGACTCGAAGGGCACGATTTCCGCGCCCGCGTCTTCTAGCAGCGCGCGCACCGGACCGGAAATCCGCGTCTCGTCGGACCAGCGCGGCCCGGGCTGCGGTTCGGCTATCAGCAGGCGCCCTTTGAACTCCGGATTGGCCGCGCGAAAGCTCAGCGCGAAAAGAATTGCCTCGAATTCCAGCCGTCCCGCCTGTGCAACACAGAAGATGTTATAGGGTTGTGAAGTCCGGGGGGTCGCCGCCATACTGCCGCCTGTCGGAGGGTTTGGTGCAGTATAGCGAGAAAGTTCAGGGGTAAAAGGTGATACGGATAAGCAAGTTAACTGCGTTGGCGCTGTGTGGCCTCGTGTCGAGCGGCCCGGTGAGCGCGCAGAATTTCACCACCGCCGCCGAAGTACGCCCGATTCTCGGCATGACCCGCGATTCTTGGGTCGCGATCCGGGAATATGGCGGAAAGGATCTGGTCTATTTTACCCATCTTCTGGCGTGGCGCTGCGGGCTGAGCGAGATTCGCTATGGCTTCAACGGCGCGCCGCCGAGCAAGTCGTTCAAGATGGAGAAGTGCCACGAGGGCACGGCCCAGCCCAACGCGATCTCGGGCGATAATGTCTATGTCAGCCAGCCGCAGGGCTCGGTCTCCGAGGTGCGGGTGAAGCTGATCTATGATGACGGCAGCTCGGAAGAGGCGCGGTTCAACCGCAAGGCGGTGCTGCAGTAAACGGCGCAGCGAAGGCGCGCTATTCGACGCAGCGGGCCCCCGTGGGAGCCGCGTGTCACCAGTTCCTGAGAGGGGGAAGTGGTGGGTGACCCTGGAATCGAACCAGGCGTGGGTCGCCCCGGCGGAGTTACAGTCCGCTGCCGCACCTTGCAGCACGTCACCCGACGCTGGGCGGGAGATACAAAAGGGGGCGGGAGGCGTCAGAGAGAGTTTGCCGAAAAATTGCCCTCCGGATCAGAGCTTGCCAAACGAGGCCATTCCGCGCAGGTAGGGGCCAAAGGAGACCCGCGATGAAAAAGCCAGTCTGGGTGATCGAAAAGGAACGTGCCAAGCGCGCTGCGGCCGCCGAAACCGTGTGGCTCTTCGGCCTTCATGCGGTGCGCGACGCGCTGCAAAACCCGATGCGCGAGCGGCTGCGGCTGGTTTGCTCCAAGAACGCCGCCGACAAGCTGGCCGAGGCGATCGCGGCCTCTGGCATGGAGCCTGAGATCGTCGATGTGCGGAAGTTCGACAAATTCGTGCCGATCTCGACCGATTCCGTTCACCAGGGCGCGGCGCTCGAGGTGAAGCCGCTCGATTGGGGCGCGCTGAAGGATGTCTGCTACGATGCGCGCCGCGTGGTGCTGCTCGACCGGGTGACCGATCCCCATAACGTGGGCGCGATCCTGCGCTCGGCCGAAGTCTTCGGCGCGGCGGCCGTGATCGCGCCGCATCGCCATTCGGCACCCGAGACCGGTGCGCTTGCGAAAACCGCCTCCGGCGCGCTGGAGCGTCAGCCCTATCTGCGGGTGAAGAACCTCTCCGATGCGATGGAGGAGCTGCGCCAGATGGGCTTCCGGCTGATCGGGCTTGCAGGTGAAGCCAAGATGTCGCTCGAAGACGGGCTGTCCGAGGCGGGAATGGAGCCGGTTGCGCTGGTTCTGGGTGCCGAAGGGCCGGGGCTGCGCGAGAAAACCCGTGAAACCTGCGACCGTCTGGTGCGAATCCCCTTCGCGGGCGAATTCGGGTCGCTCAACGTCTCGAATGCCGCCGCAGTGTCTCTTTACGCATCCGCAAGCCGCTGACGGTCACAAAATCGCGATTATGAGGGTATGGACCTTAAAAGTGGTGAGATGCGTTCCTATCTCACTGTCAGAGGCGCAGCTTCGGAACCGCCGCGCCTCTAGTTCACTGTCCCTCGTTCCGCCACTATTGCGCCCAGCCTTTAAGGCTTGGGCGCATTTTTCTTAGAGGGCTGCGACAAAGTAGAGGTTTCAGATGCAAGACGAGATTCGCGACATTCTGGGCAATGCGAAGGTGATCGCCGTGGTCGGCATGTCCCACAAGCCGGAGCGCCCCTCCTATGGGGTCGCGCAGTTCCTGCAGTCCAAAGGCTACCGCGTGATTCCGGTCAACCCCGGCCTCGCCGGGCAGGAGTTGCTGGGCGAGACGGTCTATGCCGATCTCGGCGCAATCCCCGACGAGATCGCGGTGGATATGGTCGACGTGTTCCGTCGCTCCGAGGCAGTGCCTGAGGTCGTGGATGAGGCCTTGGCACATCTGCCGCATCTCAAGACCATCTGGATGCAGCTTGGCGTGTCTCATGACGCAGCGGCCGAGACGGCGCGCGGGCAGGGGGTCAAGGTCGTGATGAACCGCTGCCCGAAGATCGACTATCCGCGCGTGATGGCCGGGTAAGGCGGGGGCTCTGCCCCCTCGGCCTGACGGCCTCACCCCCGGGATATTTTTCCAAGAGCGAAGGGGGGCTGTGCGCCCACCGTCTTCGCTCTTTCCAAATATCCCGGGGTGAATTTCCGTCAGGAAAGAGGGGCAGCGCCCCTTAACCCTTCACCGCTATGACCGCTTCGAGGATCGCATCGGCGATGTAATCCAGATCGGGCTGCTTGAGCCGCGCGGGCAGGCGGGTATCGCAGGCGCGCATCAGCATGGCGCGGGTCTTCGGCAGCTCCGGTACGTCACCGAGGAACTGCCAGTTCCAGAAGGCGCGCGCGTTGTCTTGGCTCAGTCCGAAAACCTGCACGCTGACACCGCGGGCTTTCGCCTCCGATTGCAGCTTGCGGGCCTCGTCGTCGGACCAATCGCCCGCGAGGTTGAACTGCAGCGAATCCGGGGCGCGAGTTTCGGGCCCGAGGGGCGGCGGCACGTCGAGCCAGTCGCTCGAGTTCAGTCGCTCGGCGACATAGTCGTGGTTCGCGCGACCATCATTCACGCGGCGCTCCACTTCCGCGATCTGCGGGCGGATGACGGCAGCGGAGAGGTTCTGCATCCGGCAGTTATAAAGCGGCAGCTTGTTCTGCCAGTGATGGAAGCTGTTCTGCAGGCCCGGATGCTTCTTCCAGTTATGTTCGTAGGCGCCCGACATGATCACCGCACGCGCGGCCAGTTCCGGATCGTCGGTCAGAAGGATGCCGCCTTCGCCCGCGTTGATCAGTTTGTAGGACTGGAAGGAGAGGCAGCCGATCTTGCCGATCGTGCCGATCTTCTTGCCATTCCAGAGCGTGCCGAGCGAATGCGCGGCGTCTTCGATGACCGGCACATCCTTCTCGGCGGCCAGTTCCATGATCGCGTCCATGTCGGAGGTGTGGCCGCGCATGTGGCTGATCATCACCGCGTCGATGCTGTCGTCGAATTTCGCGCGGAAATCGTCGAGGTCTATGCGGAAATTGGAGCCGACTTCGACCAGCACCGGCACGCAATCGGCATGGACGATGGCGGAGGGGACGGCGGCGAAGGTGAAGGCCGGGACCAGCACGCGTGCCCCGCGCGGCAGGTCGAGCGCCTTCATCGACAGGAACAGCGCCTGCGAGCAGGACGACACGGCGACCGCGTATTTCACACCCATGAATTCGGCAAATTCGGCTTCCAGCTTGGCGACCGGCGCGTCTGCGGAGGTGTAGCGGAAGAGGTCCCCGCTGGTCAGGAGACGTTCGATCTCGGCTCGGGCGGCCTCGGGGATGGCCTCGGCGTCGTAGCAATTCGGGGCGGTCTGTCCGTCACGCGGCATGGCAAGATATCCTGAAACTGACTTTCAGGTTTTCTTTACACGAATGCCGCTTTTTGCGCCAATGAAGAATTCATGACCAAATTTGAGGCGGCGGCGGCTTGCCTAGATCCCCAGCTTGTCGCGCATCGAGAACCACGTCATCGCGGCGACCAGAAGCGGGCTGCGCAGGAGCGAGCCGCCCGGGAAGCCCGGCACTTTCAACCCGGCCATCAGGTCGAAGCGCTCGGCTTGGCCCGCCACCGCCTCGGCCATGATCTTGCCCGCCATCGTGCCCATCGCGACGCCATGGCCGGAAAACCCGCTGGCCGAGAGCGCGTTTTTCAAAGGCCGCGCGAAATAGGGCATCCGGGTGCGGGTGATCGCGAGCGTGCCACCCCAAGCGTAGTCGATCTTCACATCCGCAAGGGAAGGGTAGACCTCCAGCATCGGCTTGCGCACGGTCTGCACGATGTCGGGGAACTTGTAACCATAGCTTTCGCCGCCCCCGAAGAGCAGGCGGTTATCGTCAGAGAGCCGCCAGTAGTTGACCACGAATTTCGTGTCCGCCACGGCGATATTCTCGCGCAGCACTTCGGCGACGCGCGGGCCCAGCGGCTCTGTCGCGACGATGAAATTGTTGATCGGCATCACATGCGAGGCCACGCGCGGGGCGAGATTTCCCAGATAGCCGTTGGCCGCGAAGATCAGGTGATCGGCATCGATATGGCCATGCTCGGTCTGCACGCGCACCGGCTCGCCGGGGCGGATATGGTGGACGAGCGAGCCTTCGTGGATCGTCACGCCCGCCTTCTCGCAAGCGAGCGCCAAGGCTTGGGCGAAGTTCAGCGGATGCAGATGCCCCGCGCCCCGGTCGATATCGCCGCCGAGATAGGCCTCCGAGGGCAGGATCGCGTGCAGCGCCTCGCGCGAGAGCGGCTCCACCTGATCGTAGCCGTAATCGCGGGCCAGCTTCTCCGCCATGTGATGGGAGTGCGCGACCTCGGATTGCGTCCGGCAGGCATGAGCGATGCCGGGATGGAAGGTCACGTCCATCTCGTAGCGCGCGATCAGGTCGCGGATCAGCGCCTTCGCGTCTTCGCCGATATCCCAAAGCCTGCGCGCCATCTCGGGGCCGTGGGCTTTCTCCAGATCGTCCTGCTCCAGCCGCTGGCCCGAGCCCACCTGTCCGCCATTGCGGCCCGAGGCCCCGAAACCCACGCGATGGGCCTCGAGCAGCCGCACCGAATAGCCCTTCTCCGCCAGATGCAGCGCCGCCGAGAGGCCGGTGAAGCCGCCGCCCACCACGCAGACATCCGCCCGGTGGCGGCCCTTCAATTCGGGCCAGCGCCGGTCGGTCAGCGCGGTCGCTGCGTAATAGCTCGGCGCGTGCTCGCCCTTTCGGTCATTGGCGAAGAGCAGGTTCATCGCATCACACGTTCATCAGCAGATGCTCGCGCTCCCATGGCGAGATCACCTGCAGGAACTCCTTGTATTCGTTGCGCTTGACCGCCTCGTAGACCGCGCAGAATTCCGGCCCCAGCACGTCGCGGATCGGCGCGCTCTCCGAGAAGAGATCGAGCGCATCGCCCAGGTTCACCGGCACGTCCTCGGCCGACATATAGGCGTCGCCCAGGCATTCGGGCTTCGGCATCTGCTTTTCCTTGAGGCCCAGATAGGCGCAGGCGAGCGAGGCCGCGAGCCCGAGATAGGGGTTGCAATCCATCCCCGCCAGACGGTTCTCGATCCGTCGCGCCGCCGGGCCCGAGATCGGCACCCGCAGGCCCGTCGTGCGGTTGTCGCGCCCCCATTCGAGATTTATGGGCGCGGCGAAATCCGGCACATAGCGGCGATAGCTGTTCACGTAAGGCGCCAGCAGCGCGATCACCGCAGGCAGGTGCGTCTGAAGCCCCGCGATGCAATGCAGGAAGGCTTCCGTCTCGCCGCCATTCTCGTCGGAGAAAATGTTCTGGCCGGTCTTGGTGTCGATCACCGATTGGTGGATATGCATGGCCGAGCCCGGCTCGCCCTCGATCGGTTTCGCCATGAAGGTGGCGAAGCAATCCTGACGCAGGGCGGCCTCGCGGATCAGCCGCTTGAAGTAGAAAATCTGGTCGGCCAGTTCGACCGGGTCGCCATGGGCGAGGTTGATCTCGATCTGCCCGGCGCCGCCCTCCTGCAGGATGCCGTCGATCTCGAAGCCCTGAAGCTCGGCGAAATCGTAGATATCGTCGATGACCTTGCCATATTCATCGACCGCCGACATCGAATAGGCTTGTTTCGCCGCCGCCCGACGACCCGAGCGCCCCATCGGCGGGATGATCGGCTGGTTCGGATCGGTATTGCGGGCGACGAGGAAGAATTCCATCTCGGGGGCGACGACCGGCACCCAGCCTTCGGCCTCATAGAGCGCGAGCACGCGCTTGAGGACATTGCGCGGCGCGATCGGCACCGGATTGCCCTGCTGGTCCTCGACGTCATGGATGATCTGCAAGGTCCAGTCTGCCGTCCACGGCGCGGCCGTCGCGGTCGAGAAATCGGGCGTCAGGATCATGTCCGGTTCGGTGAAAGCGCCCGAGGGGTTGTCCGTCCACTCGCCGGTGATCGTCTGCAGGAAGATCGAGTTCGGCAGGAAGAAGCGATCCTGAAACTTGAATTTCGACGCGGGCATCGCCTTGCCGCGCGCGACCCCAGCGATATCGGCGACGATGCATTCCACCTCGTCGAGACGCCGACCCTCGATGTAGTCGCGGGCGGCCTGCGGAATGCGGTCGGTCCAGTCCTTCATGTCGCTCATCGGTCAGCTTTCCGGGTGCGCGGGCACCCTTGTCTTGAGGAAGAAATCGGCGATGCGCTCGGCGATCCGGGACGCGCCGTTGGGTTGCCCGAGCCGCGTGCGGGCTGCCTGCATCAGGTCATCGGGCACGACGCCGCGTCCGCGTGTGTCCATCAGCCCTTCTACGAATGCGTCGGGAAATTCGGGGTGGGGCTGGACGGTGAAGATCGTGTCGCCATAGGCAAGCGCGGGATAGGCGCAGAAATCATTGTCGGCGATCGGGGTCGCGCCCGGCGGCAACTCGGTCACCTGATCCTGATGCCACGCGTTGAGCGCGATCACCTCGCCGCCGAAATCGTAATCCTGCGGGCCCACGGCCCAGCCGCCGGAGAATTTCTCGACCTTGCCGCCAAGTGCCTGCGCGATGATCTGATGGCCGAAACAGATGCCCACCATCGGCACGTTCTCGGCGTGGGCGTCGCGGATGAACGTCTCGAGCGGCTTGATGAAAGGGTGATCTTCATAGGCGCCGTGACGCGAGCCGGTGATCAACCAGCCGTCGCAGTCATGCACGCTTTCGGGAAAGTGCATATGCTCGACGTCGTAGCGCTGGAAGTCGAGGCCGCGCCCGGCGAGCAGCGCTTCGAACATGTCAGGATAGTCGCCCGCCTTGTCGCGCAGAACGTCGGGGGATTGGCCGGTTTGGAGGATGCCGATACGCATGGGAGGTCCGCTCGTAAGCTCTTGTTGCCGAAGCGTAGTGCGGGCCGTGGGCGGCGGCAAGGGGGCGCTGCCCCCGGCGCTTGCCGCGCCTCCCCCGGGATATTTCTGCCAAGAGGAAGATGCGTTTCGGCTTGGTTGAAATATCCCGGGGGAAGGGCGAAAGCCCGAGGGGCAGAGCCCCCTCGCCCTTAAGTCTTGTCGCCCTACGGCGACTGGGGGGCAGAGCCCCCTCTTGCTTTGGTTTTGCCGCGCTTAGCGCGAGCGGATCATTCCCATGATCTCGAGCGTCTTTCCCAGGATCGGCTGCGCGATCTCGTCGGCCCGGTTCGCGCCGTCGCCCAGGATATTGTCGATCTCGGAGGGATCGTTCATCAGCCGGGTCATCTCGTCCGAGATCGGCGCAAGCTTTGCGACCGCCAGTTCGGCTAGCGCCGGTTTGAACTTGCCGAAGCCCTCGCCGCCATATTCGCCCAGCACCTGCGTCGGCGTCATGTCGGCCAGCGCCGCATAGATGTTCACGAGGTTGCGCGCCTCGGCCCGGTCCTTGAGCCCGTCGATCTCGGAGGGCAGGGGCTCGGGATCGGTCACGGCCTTGCGGATCTTCTTGGCGATCGTGTCGGCATCGTCGGTGAGGTTGATGCGGCTCGCATCCGACGGGTCGGATTTCGACATCTTCTTGGTGCCGTCGCGCAGGGACATCACGCGGGTCGCGGCGCCTTCGATCAGCGGCTCGGGGGCGGGGAAAAAATCGGTTTCGTAGTCGTGGTTGAACTTGGCCGCGATGTCGCGGGTCAGCTCCACATGTTGCTTCTGATCCTCGCCCACCGGCACCATCGTCGCATGATACAGCAGAATATCGGCGGCCATCAGCGCGGGGTAGGCGTAGAGGCCGAGGCTGGCCTTCTCGGCATTCTTGCCCGCCTTGTCCTTGAACTGGGTCATCCGGTTCATCCAGCCCAGACGCGCGACGCAATTGAACGCCCAGGCCAGTTCAGCATGGGCCGAGACTTGGCTCTGGTTGAACAGGATCGAGCGTTTCGGATCGACGCCCGAGGCGATGAAGGCGGCAGCCGCCTCGCGGGTGTTGCGGCGCAATGCCTCGGGCTCTTGCCAGACCGTGATCGCGTGCAGGTCGACGAGGCAGTAGATCGTCTCGATCCCTTCGTCCTGCTTCTGAGCAAAGCGCTTGAGCGCGCCCAGATAGTTGCCCAGCGTCAGCCCGCCAGAGGGCTGGATGCCGGAGAAGATCCGCGGTTTGAAATTGGCGTTGAGGGGTTGCGCTTGCTCGCTCATCTGATGCTCCTGATCTGCGGGGGGTGGAAGCCCGCCATTGAGGATCTCCCGGGGTGGAAATCCGCTCTCCGCTCGCTTATCGCTAAAGCGCAAAGGGCGCAACTGAGCCCGCGAGCAGGAGACCAATATGCGCGACGGCTATGATGAACACCCGATGAACCCGCTGCCGCCAGTGGTCTGGCTTCTGGCGCTGCCGATCATTGCGACGGAGCTGTTCTTCGCGATGGGCCAGTCGGGGCTGATCGGCGGGGCGCAGGCGGCGGGCTGGCGGCTCGACGCGCTGCAGAAATTCGCTTTCTCGCCGCAGGTGATGCGCGCAATGTTCGAAACCGGTCAATATCCGCCTGAGCAGATGATGCGCATTCTGACCTACCCCTTTGTGAATGCCTCGGTGACGCAGGCGATCTTCGTGCTCGTGTTCCTCTTGGCGCTGGGCAAGATGGTGGGCGAGATCTTCTCGGGGCTCGCCGTGGCGGTCGTGTTCTTCGGCGCGACAATCCTTGGCGCGCTGGTCTATGCGGCGCTGCCGTTTACGCAGATCGGGCTCTATGGCGGCTATCCGGGCGATTACGGGCTGATCGGGGCCTTCACGTGGATCTTGTGGACGCGGCTGGGGCAGGAGAATGCGAACCAGCTGCGGGCGTTCTCGTTGATCGGGGCGCTGATGGGTATTCAGCTGATCTTCGCGATGATCTTCGGCGCGCGGCCCGACTGGATCGCGGATATCGTCGGGTTCGTCGCGGGCTTCGTGCTGAGCTTCTTCGTGGCGCCCGGCGGGATGCAGCGGACCTTGCAGCGGTTGCGGCGGCGGTGAAGGCTTAGGGGGGCGCCCGACCCTCGGGTGGGCGCCTCGGGTCGCTGGTGGCTTGGCGCTCTATCTCTCAAGCCCGAAAATCATCTGAAACCGCGATGTCATCGCCAATGCGCCCTCCCATGGGGAGGGTCGGGCGCGGCCCGGGGCTGGTCGCCCCGTGCCAAAGTAGCCCCTCACGCCCCGCCCGGACCGCGGCGCATCGCAACTTTCAGATCGGCCATATGCATCGCGCCAATGGCGATAGCCGTGCCGAAATAGACGAGCATCCCGAACAGCACGAGCCCCAGCAGCGCCAGTGCGCGCAGACCCGGCACGGCGAATGCGCCCGGCACCGCCCAGGTCACCGCCCAGATCGCAGCCCCCATCACCAGCGCCGCGATCACGATGCGGGGCAGGCGGCGGTAGAAACGGTGATCGAAGCTCGCGGCCTCGCCCATCGGGCGCGCACCGAGCCAGAGCTGCGCAACCATCGCCCAGGCGGCGAGCGTCGTGCCGACAGCCGCCGCGAGATAGCCGATCACGAAAGACAGCCCGATCGCCAGCACCGCGTTCACCACCATCGCGACCAGCGCATAGTTGAACGGCGTGCGGGTGTTCTCGCGCGCGAAATACAAGGGCTGCAGGACTTTCTGCAGCACGAAAGCGGGCAGGCCGAGCCCGTAGATCGCGGTGGCCCAGGCGGTGGCGATCGTGTCCTCGTGGGTGAACTGGCCGCGCTCGAACAGGACCGAGACGATGGGCTGGGCCGCCACCAGAAGCGCTACGGCGGGGCCGACGGTGAAGAGGAGCGCGAATTCGCCTGCGCGCGAGAAGGAATAGCGGCTGCCAGCCGTGTCACCGCCGCGCAACCGGCGCGAGAGGTCTGGCAGTAGCACCACGCCAATCGCGATGCCCACCACACCCAGCGGCAGCTGATAGAGCCGGTCGGCATAGTTCAGCCACGCGATCGCGCCGTCGAAATGCGAGGCGACCTGACGGCCCACCAGCAGGTTGATCTGAACCACGCCACCCGCCAGCATTGCCGGGATCGCGATGCGGACAAGGCGTTTCATGTCGGGCGACAGGCGCGGGCGCTTCGGGACGATCTTGAAACCCGCGCGCCATGCGGCGACCCAGACGAGCGCAAGCTGTGCCACGCCCGCGACCGGCACCGCCCAGGCCAGCGCATCGCCCACCGGCCAGCCCGCCTGATCGGCCATCAGCATCGCGATCACGAACGTGATGTTCAGCAGCACGGGTGCCGCGGCAGCGGCTGCGAAATGCCCGGCCGCGTTCAGCACTCCCGACAGAAGCGCGCTCAGCGAGATGAAGAGGATATAGGGAAAGGCGATCCGGCCATAAGTTGTGGCGATCGTGAACCGCTCATCGCCCGCGAAACCCGAGGCCATCGCCAGCACCAGCCACGGCATCGCCGCCGAGGCCACCAGCGTCAGCAAGATCAGCACAGAGGCCAAGCCGCCCATCGCCTCGCGTGCGAAGCCCTGCGCGTTCTCGCCGCCCTCCAGCTTCTTCGAGAAGATCGGGATGAAGGCGGTGTTGAACGCGCCCTCCGCGAAGAAGCGGCGGAACAGGTTGGGCAGCGAGAAGGCCACGAGGAAGGCCTCGGCTACCGGACCCGCACCCAGGTAGGCTGCGATCATCATGTCGCGCGCAAAACCGAGGATGCGACTCGCCATGGTCCAGCCGCCCACCGTGAGGAAGCCGCGCACCAGCCGGATTGGTTTCATATTAGTTGCCCGCCCGTTTCGCGCCCGACGCGATGGCGTCCATCAACTTCTTCTCGAGCGCCTCTTGGCGGGGTTTGGAATGCAGTTTCAGGCCGAACATGTCTTTCACATAGAAGCTGTCCACGACCTGCGCGCCATAGGTGGCGATCACCGCCGAGGAGATCGAGATATTGTTCGACGCCAGCGCCCGGGTCAGGTCGTAGAGAAGGCCGGGCCGGTCGCGGGTATCGACTTCGATGATCGTGTAGATATCCGATCCTTCGTTGTCGATGGTGATATGGGTCGGGAACTTGAACTCGCGCTCACGCTTCTTGAGCTTGTCGCGATCCTTGAGCGCCTCGCGGGCGACGACCTCGCCTTTCAGCGTCTTCTCGATCATGCCGCGCAGCCGGGTCAGTTTCGACGCCTCATAGGGGTGGCCTTCGGCGTCCTGCACCCAGAAGACGGCGGTCGCATATCCGTCCTTCGAGGTATAGGTGCGCGCGTCGACCACATTCGCGCCGACCAGTGCGAGCGCGCCGGAGAGCCGCGAGAAGATGCCGGGGTGATCGGCCAGCGCGAAGCTCACGCGGGTCGCGTCGTGATCGTCGTCGGGATGCAGGTCGATACGGATCTCGTCATCGCCCAGATCGCGCAGGAGCCGCGCGAAGATCTCGTGATTGATGGTGGCGAGCGCCTGCCAATAGGGCGCGTAGTGTCGGGCCAGCTCGGCGCGGATTTGCGCCTTGTCCCAGTTGTCATCCGCCTCCAGCACCTCGCGCAACGCGCGCTTGGCCTCGTCGGTGCGCTGCTCGCGATTGACCGCTTCCAGCCCGTGCTCCAGCGCCATCGCGGTCTCGGAATGCAGCTTGCGCAGCAGCGTCGCTTTCCAGTTGTTCCAGACATTCGGGCCGACGCCGCGAATGTCGCAGACCGTCAGCACTGTCAGCAGGTCGAGCCGCTTGCGCGACTTCACGCGCTTGGCGAAATCGCGGATCGTGCGCGGGTCCGAGAGGTCGCGTTTCTGCGCCACGTCGGACATCAGAAGGTGGTGGCGCACCAGCCATTCGACGGTCTCGGAATCCTCCTGATTCAGCCCCAGCCGCGGCGCGACCTTGCGGGCGATCTTCGCACCGAGGATCGAGTGATCCTCGGGCCGCCCCTTGCCGATGTCATGCACAAGAAGCGCGACATAGAGGACCTTGCGATTGATGCCTTCCTCGAGGATGTGCGACGACAGCGGCAGATCCTCGACCAGTTCGCCGCGCTCGATCTGCGCGAGCGTCGAGACGACCTGAATCGTGTGCTCGTCCACCGTGTAGCTGTGATACATGTTGAACTGCATCATCGCGACGATCGGCTCGAATTCCGGGATGAAAGCGGCCAGCACGCCCAGCTCGTTCATCCGCCGCAGCGCGCGTTCCGGGTTGCCGTGCTTTAGCAGCAGATCGAGGAAGATGCGCTGCGCCTCGCGGTTGTTGCGAACCTTGTCGTCGATCAGGTCGAGATTGGCCGAAACAAGCCGCATCGCGTCGGGGTGGATCAGCATCCCCGAGCGCAGCCCTTCCTCGAACAGCCGCAGCAGGTTCACCGGATCGGAGAGGAACGCCTTCTCGTCGGCGACATTTATGCGCCCGTTCTCTTCGCAATAGGGGGCTTTCAGCTTGCGCCGCCTGCGGAAAATCCGCTGCAGCATCGGTGCACTTTTCACATGCTGCGCTTCGAGCTTAGTCAGGAAAATGCGGGTCACGTCGCCCACGGCGGTCGCGTGGCGGAAGTAATCCTGCATGAAGACCTCGACCGCGCGGCGGCCCGCCAGATCGCGATAGCCCATGCGCTCGGCCACTTCGACCTGCATGTCGAAGGTCAGCTGATCCGAGGCCCGGCCCGAGATCAGATGCAGGTGGCAGCGCACCGCCCAGAGGTAATTCTCGGCCTCGTGGAAGGTCTCGTATTCCTCGGGGGAGAAGGCGCCGATCTTCATCAATTCGCGGGCGCGGCCCACGTGATGGATATATTTGCCGATCCAGTAGAGGGTCTGCAGATCGCGCAACCCGCCCTTGCCCTCTTTGACATTGGGTTCGAGCACGTAACGCTGCCCGCCCTGACGGCGGTGGCGCTGCGAGCGTTCCTCCAGCTTGGCCTCGATGAACTCGGCCTCGCTGCCCTCGAAGAGATCGTGACGAAGCCGGAGCGACAGCGCCTCGGCCAGCTTCTCGTCGCCGCCTACGCAGCGATGTTCGAGAAGGGCGGTGCGGATCGTGATGTCCTCGCGCCCCAGCCGGATGCAGTCGTCGAGCGTGCGGGACGAGTGACCGACCTTCAGCTTCAGATCCCAGAGCATGTAGAGCATCGACTCGATGACGCTCTCGGCCCAGGGGGTGACCTTGTAGGGGGTGAGAAACAGCAGATCGACATCGGAATGCGGCGCCATCTCGGCCCGGCCATAGCCGCCCACGGCGAGCACTGCGAAACGCTCCGCCTCGGTGCGGGTGCCGCTGGGGTGCAGACGCTCCGTCGCGATGCGCAGCACCGAGCGGACGATGCCGTCCGTCATCTGAGCATAGGCTTCGACCGTGTCGCGCGCGGCGCGCGGATGGGTTTCGAAATCGGCCTCGATCGCGGCGGCGGCGGCGCGGCGTTCCTCGGAGAGGAAGGTCACCGTCGCGGCCCGGATGTCCTTCGGGTCGCGCATGTCAGAGGTCGCTGCGTCGAGCGCCTCGAACAAACGCTGTTGATTTAGAAGGAGGGGCGCCCCGGTCGATGCCGGGGCGGGGTCTGTCATGCTGGTCACTGCGCAGTCTTGTCCCTTGACGGGCCCTTTCGTTTGAAGGCGGTCCGGGTCAGAACCCGAAGCCGCCGAAGTTGCGCGGCGCCGGGTCGATCACGACCGCCTGGCCGTTGCGGACCTGCGCCACGGCGAGCGCCCGTTCGTTGGTGCCGTCGGGCAGGAAGCGGAAGACGCCGTTGACGCCCACGAAGCCCGAACGCTGGGTCAGGCCCTGCTTGGTCAGCGCGCTCGGATTGCCGGACTTCACCAGCGCGCCGATTGCCGCGATCCCGTCATAGGCGAGGCCTGCGATCGGGTGGGGCGCTTGGCCGTAAGCAGCGCTGTAGCGCGACACGAACTGCTGTTGCAGCGCCGGATCGGGCTCGGCGAACCAGCCGCCCTGAGTGCCCGGCAGCGACAGCGTCGCCGGCGGAATGTCCCAGCGGGTCAGGCCGATATATTGCGTCATCTGCGGGGTCACGCCCTGCTCGCCCATCAGCTGCGTGAGCAGCGGGAGTGCGCCTGCGGTATCGGCTGTCAGGAACAGCGCATCGACGTCACCGGACTTCACGCGGCTTGCGATCTGCGGCGTCGCGTCGACCACGCCCTGCTGCGAGAACGGGTAGGAGGCCACGCCTGCGAGCGAAGCGCCCGACCGTGCGACCGCGGTCTGGATCGCCTGTGCGCCGATCTCGCCCGCCGTGGTCTGCTCATGCACGACCATGATCCGCTTCTTGCCCTGCCGTGCGGCGAAGCTCACGAGGCGGTTGGCGGTGTTCTGGAAGGTCGGGCCGAGCACGAAGACGTTGCCGCCCGCGACATTGGTGTTGTTCGAGAACGCAAGCACGTTGATGTTGCGCGAGGCGACCGCGAGACCTGCGGCATTCGCCGATTGCGCATAGACCGGGCCGAGGATGATCTTGGCGCCCTCGTCGGCGGCCTTGGTGGCCATCGCGGCAGCTTGCTGCGGATTGCCGGCGGTGTTGTATACCTGCAGGTCGATCCGTGCGCCTTGCAGATCCTGAATCGCGAGATTTGCCGCATTCTGCAGCGCCCGCGCGAGCGTCTCGTCGCCAGCGTTGCCGGACCCGGCCGGAACCAGAAGTGCCACCTTGACCGGTGCGCTGGTGTCGATCTTCTGACCGGAATTGCCCATCGGCCCCGGCTGACAGGCCGCAAGCCAGACCAGCGCGAGGAGGGCTGCGATTCGCGCGGCGAGGGCGCGGGGGTTACGAATGAGATTAAACATGATACGTCCTTTTGGGCGTTGGCGTCCGGTCCGGGCACTGAAGCAAGGCCTGCGAACCGCGAGGAAATGACGCGGTTGAGACTACGCACAAGCAGGCGTGAAGTAAACGTTCCACACAAGTGATGAGGCGGGCGATGGGCGAGGGTGTTGTATCTGATGCAAACGCGGAAAATAAGGGAACCAAGAGTGTTCCGGCGCCGTTGAGCCCGGGGCTTCATTTCATTGCCACGCCCATCGGAGCCGCCCGCGACATCACCCTGCGTGCCCTCGACATGCTGCGCGCAGCCGACGTTCTGGCGGCCGAGGATACGCGCAGCCTGCGGCACCTGATGGAGATTCACGGCGTGCCGCTGAACGGGCGTCAGGTGCTCGCCTATCACGACCATAACGGCGCCGCGATGCGCCCGAAAATCCTCGCAACCCTGGAGGCGGGGAAGTCGGTGGTCTACGCCTCCGAGGCGGGCACGCCGCTGGTCGCCGATCCGGGCTATCAGCTTGGCCGCGCGGTGATCGAAGCCGGGCTGCCGCTCTATAGCGCACCGGGCCCCTCGGCGGTGCTGACGGCGCTGACTTTGTCGGGCCTGCCGACGGATCGCTTCCTCTTCGCGGGGTTCGCGCCGAACAGCAAAGGCGCGCGGCGCAACTGGCTCGCGGAGTTCAAGGAAATTCCGGCGACGCTGGTTTTCTATGAAAGCCCCAAACGCATTAGGGAAATGTTAGCTGACGCGGCCCATAGTCTGGGAAAAGAGAGGCAAGCGGCGCTGTGCCGGGAGTTGACGAAACGCTTCGAAGAGGTCCGCCGGGGAACGCTGGAAGAGCTTGCGGAAAGCGTGGCTGAGTCGCCGGTCAAGGGCGAAATCGTCGTCGTGGTCGACAGGCCGCATGCAGTCGAAATCGACAACGCCCAACTGGAAGAGCGCCTCGAAGCGGCATTGGCGCGCAAGTCGCTTCGCGACGCGGTCGACGCCGTCGCAGGGGCGACCGGGTTGCCGCGGCGCAAGGTCTATCAGGCCGCTCTGGCCATGGAGAAAAAGAGATGAGTGGATCGCTATCATATCATTCCGGTCTCGCCGCCGAAGAGCAAGTGATGCTGCATTACGAACGGGCAGGGCGCGCGGTCTCGGAACATCGCTGGCGGGGCAAGTATGGCGGCGAGATCGATCTGATCGCGCGCGATGGCGATACCCTGATCTTCGTCGAGGTGAAGAAATCGCGCAGCCATGCCCGCGCCGCGGAACGTCTCTCGCAGCGCCAGATGCGCCGTATATGCATTTCGGTCGAAGAATATCTGATGCGACATCCCGCTCCGGCAAACTGCAATCGCAAGGTCCGGTTCGATCTCGCCCTGGTTAATGAGATCGGGGAGATCAAGGTGCTGGAGAACGCCTATTTCGGAATGTGACCGGCCCGTGGGTTGAGGTTGCATCCAGACGCGCCACATTGCATCAAGATTGCAGTCTAATGAGGGGGCGCGGATGGGATTGAAAGTTGCGATCCAGATGGATCCGATCGAAGCGGTCAATATCGAGGCTGACAGCACGTTTAGGATCGCCGAAGAGGCGCAGGCGCGTGGGCACGAGCTTTTCTACTACACGCCGGATCGCCTGATCTACCGCGAGGGGCACGTCTATGCGCGTGGCTGGCCTCTGGTGGTGCGGCGTGAGAAGGGCAACCACTTCACGCTGGGCGAAGAGACCGAGATCAATCTGGGCGACTGGGATGTGGTTTGGCTGCGGCAGGACCCGCCCTTCGATATGGGCTATATCACGACGACCCATCTGCTGGAGCGGATCCATCCCGAGACGCTGGTCGTCAACGATCCTTTCTGGGTCCGGAACTCGCCCGAGAAGCTTCTCGTTCTGGATTTCCCTGACCTGACGCCGCCGACATTGATCGCACGCGATCTCGAGGCGATCCGCGCCTTCAAGGCGGAGCACGGCGATATCATTCTCAAGCCGCTCTACGGCAATGGCGGGGCGGGAGTGTTCCGGCTCGATCCGAACGATCGCAACCTGTCGTCGCTGCACGAGCTGTTCATCGGCATCAACAACGAGCCACTGATCGCGCAGAAGTTCCTGCCTGCCGTTTCGAAGGGCGACAAGCGGATCATCCTCGTCGACGGCGAGCCGGTGGGCGCGATCAACCGGGTGCCGGCTGCGGGCGAGACGCGGTCGAACATGCATGTCGGCGGACGCCCGGAGAAAGTCGAACTGACCGCGCGTGATCGCGAAATCTGCAAGCGGATCGGCCCGTATCTGCGTGAGAAGGGACAGATCTTCGTTGGTATCGACGTGATCGGCGACTGGCTGACCGAGATTAACGTCACTTCGCCGACGGGCATTCAGGAGCTTGAGCGGTTCGACGGCGTGAATATCACCGGCCGCATCTGGGAGGCGATCGAAGCGAAACGGAGCTGATATGTCGATCCGGCTGGTCTTTCTCAATCTTTGGCTGCGCAGCATCGCGAAACCGATGGTGCGACGGTTCCACGGGGCTGCGCAAACCCGGCGCGCGACGGAGAGATTGGCCAGTTGGGTCGTGCGCGAGCCGACCGGGCTTTGCCGTCTGCCGACCAAGCTGGCCGGGCGCAATGCGCTGTCGCTGCGCGCGGGGCGGCCCTCGGTTGGGCGCATCATTCTCTATCTTCATGGCGGCGGTTACGTCACCGGCTCCCCGTGGATGTATCGCGGGCTCGCGGGGCGCTTGGCGAAGCTGAGCGGGCTCGAGGTGGTCGTGCCGGATTACCGCCTCGCGCCCGAGGCGCCGGTTGGTGCGGCGCTCGAGGATGCGACCGCAGCTTTCGATGCGCTGGTGGAAATGGGATACGACCCGAGCGCGATCGTTATCGCGGGCGACAGCGCGGGGGGCGGTCTGACATTGGCGCTTCTGAGCGTGCTGTGCCAGCGCGGCACGCGGCCTGCCGGGGCGATTACCTTCTGCCCGTGGACGGACCTGACCTGTTCGGGCGAGAGCCTCCGCGTCAATGCCGCGAAGGATGCGATGCTGCCAGTCGAACGGCTTGGCGATACCTGCGAAATGGTGCTGCGCGGGCATGACGCGCGCGATCCGCGCTTTTCACCGCTTTTCGCGGAGTTCCCCGATCCGCCTCCGGTGCTGATCCAGCATTCGATGGGGGAGATCCTGAGCGACGATGCGCTACGTATGGCCGAACGGCTGCGCAGCTTCGACGCGGATGTCACGGTGCAAAGCTGGCCCGATGCGCCGCATGTCTGGCATTTCTTCGATGGGCGGGTACCCGAGGCGCGCGCGGCGCTGGAGGATGCGGCTGCGGCGGCGCGCCGGATGCTCAACCTGCCACGGCGCTGAGCCGATAGCTCAACGCCTCGGCGATATGGGGCTGGCGCACGTGCTCGGCATGGTCGAGATCGGCGATGGTGCGCGCAACCCGCAAAACCCGGTGGTAGCCGCGCGCCGACAGTCCGACCCGCTCCGCCATTCGGGCCAATAAATCTCGCCCCTGCGCATCCGGCGTCGCGATGTCTTCCAGCAACTGCCCTTCGGCTTCGGCATTGACGCGGATCGCGGGGTGATCCGCGAAGCGTTGGGCCTGCCGCTCGCGCGCGGTCGCGACGCGGGCCGCGACTTCGGCGGAGCTGTCGCCGGAGGCTGGCAGATCGAGATCAGCGTAGCGCACCGGGGGCACCTCGATGCGCAGGTCGAACCGATCCATCAGAGGTCCTGAAATCCGCCCCAGATAGTCGTCGCCGCAACCGGGCGCGCGGGCGCAGGCGCGCTCGGCATCGCCGAGATATCCGCATTTGCATGGGTTCGCCGCCGCGATCAGCAGGAAGCGGCAGGGGTAGCGCGTATGAGCATTGGCGCGTGAGACGACGACCTCGCCGGTCTCGATCGGCTGGCGCAGGGTTTCCAGCACGGCGCGGGGGAATTCGGGAAACTCGTCCATGAACAGCACGCCATTATGGGCAAGGCTGACTTCGCCGGGCCGCGCGCCACGCCCGCCGCCGATCATCGCGGCCATCGAAGCGGTGTGATGCGGTTCGCGGAAGGGCCGGGTGCGCGAGATGCCACCCTCGGCCAGCAGCCCCGACAGCGACTGGATCATCGAAGTTTCCAGCACCTCCTCGGGGCGCATTTCGGGCAGGATCGAGGGAAGGCGCGCGGCCAGCATGGATTTGCCCGAGCCGGGCGTGCCGATCATCATCAGGTGGTGGCGACCGGCAGCGGCGATCTCCAGCGCGCGTTTGGCCCGTTCCTGTCCTTTCACGTCGCGCAGGTCGCGCGGATGCGGTGCGTCCCGGACGAGACCCGGACGGGCGGGCTCCAGCGGCAGGCGACCGCTGAGATGATCGATCGCGGCGCCGAGCGTCTCCGGCGCTGTCACCTCGGCCGCGCCGACCCAGGCCGCCTCTGCGCCCGAGCCCTTCGGGCAGATCAGCCCCTTGTCCTGCGCGGCGGCGGCCATCGCGGCGGGCAGGGCGCCGGCGACCGCCAGGAGCCGCCCGTCGAGCGATAATTCTCCGACCGCGACCAGCGCCTCGATCCGGTCGCGGGGCACGATCCCGATCGCGCCCAGCAGCGCCAGTGCGATCGGCAGGTCGAAATGCGAGCCCTCCTTCGGCAGATCGGCGGGCGAGAGATTCACGGTGATCTTCTGCATCGGCAACGCGATCCCCAGCGCTCCGAGCGCCGCGCGCACCCGTTCGCGCGCCTCGGACACGGCCTTGTCGGGCAGGCCTACGACCGCGAAGCCAGGCATGCCTTCGGAGAGCGCGCATTGCACCTCCACGAGGCGGGCCTCCACCCCCTCGAACGCGACCGTATAGCTCTGGCTGACCATAGGCTCTCCTGCGCCTCTTCCCCGAGGGGTAGCGCAGCCGTGGTTTAGGAATGGTTAACGGGTGTAGGGGCGGGCACCGCGTCCTTCGCCCCTCGACTCGGAGACGAATGCGCCGCTCGAAACATCAGTGGAAATAGAGGGATAAAGGTGCAATTCCTGCATATCTGCACAGCCATCGCTTCAGTTTCGCGCACAAGATCAACATGTTGCGTTACAGTCGCTCAAGTGTCCGTGAGCACGCTTATGATATGCGGTGCTCAAGAAGGAGTGATGGCCTTCCCGTAGCGGCATGAATTTCTTCCATTTTTCGCTTGAAAACGACGTCAAGTGCGCCACGCGCACAAAGTTTCAGGCAAAATTCAACATTTCCGTGAGGAACCAAAACATGTCATTCGCATTGGGTGGGCAAAGCAGCCACCCAATTCAAGGTTGCGCCGGTTTGGGCTGGACACCCCAGGGAGATTGTAAATGGCACTCGATGGTATGACCGATGAAACCCTGCCACGCCAAGCAATGCGGGCAGAGTTCCTGGATGCAGAAACCGAAGCAGAACTGGCGCGAGCGTGGCGCGATAATAGGGACGAACAAGCACTGCACCGGCTTGTGACGGCCTATATGCGCCTCGCGATCTCGATGGCCTCGAAGTTCCGCCGCTATGGCGCGCCCATGAACGATCTGATCCAGGAAGCCTCACTTGGTCTGATGAAAGCCGCTGACAAGTTCGACCCGGAACGCGGTGTGCGGTTCTCGACTTACGCGGTGTGGTGGATAAAAGCCTCGATCCAGGAATTCGTGATGCGCAACTGGTCGATGGTGCGCACCGGGTCGACCTCCTCGCAAAAGGCGCTGTTCTTCAACATGCGCCGCGTTCAGGCCCAGCTGACCCGCGAAGCGCAGCAAGAGGGCGAACAGCTCGACGCGATGCAGCTGCGTCAGCGCGTGGCCGAGGTGATCGGCGTGCCGCTCTCGGATGTCGAGATGATGGAAGGCCGCCTGTCCGGGTCCGACTTCTCGCTTAATGCCACGCAGTCCAGCGAAGACGAAGGCCGCGAATGGGTCGATACGCTGGAAGATGACGGCGCGAGCCCCGAGGAAACCGTGGCCGACAGCCATGACGGTCAGACGATGAAAGTCTGGCTGGGCGAGGCGATGGGCCGTCTGACCGACCGCGAAGCCTATATCGTCCGCGAGCGTCGTCTGATCGAAGATCCGCGCACTTTGGAAAGCCTCGGTGAAGAGTTGGGGCTTTCGAAAGAGCGTATTCGTCAGCTCGAAGCGCAGGCTTTCGGCAAGATGCGCAAATCGCTTGAAACGCATCAGGGCGAGGTGCAAAGCTTCTTCGTATGAAGAAGTTTCTTGCCGCGCTCTGCCTGCTGTCTCTGACCGGTCCCGCCTTTGGCGCCGAAATATCGCCCGCCCAGCTGGATACGCTGTCGGGCGATATTGTCGTTCTGGGCGAGATACACGACAACCCGACCCATCACCTCAATCAGGCGCGCGCGATCAAGGCGCTGGAGCCCGCCGCCGTGGTGTTCGAGCAATTGACGCCCGAGCAGGCGGCGAAGATCACGCCGGCGCTTTTGAAGGATGAGGGCGCGCTGGAAAAAGCTCTGGACTGGGACAATTCGGGCTGGCCCGATTTCGCGATCTACTATCCGATTTTCGCCGCTTTGGGCGATGCGAAGGTCTATGGCGCCGCGCAGCCGCGCGAGACCGTACGCGCCGCGATGACCAAGCCGCTGCCGGAGGTTTTCGGGCCGAATGCGGCACGCTACGGGCTCGACAAAGCCTATCCGGAAGACCTGCAGGCCAAGCTGGAAGCGGAGTCGCAAGAGGATCATTGCAACGCGCTGCCGCCCGATCTGCTGCCCGGCATGGTCGCGGCGCAACGCTTCCGCGATGCGGTCTTCGCGCGGGTGGCGCTCGAGGCGCTGAAGGAGACCGGCGGGCCGGTCGCGGTCATCACCGGATCTGGCCATGCGAAGACCGACCTCGCCGTTCCCGCGCTTCTGCGCAAGGCGGACCCGCAGGCGAAGGTCGTGGCGATCGGTCAGATCGAGGCGGAGCCGGGCACCGATCCCGGCACGCAGCCCTTTGACGACTGGATCATCACGCCGCCGACCGAACGCGCCGATCCCTGCGCCGCGTTCAAGTGATCCTTGCGCCAATGCGCCCCGGCGCTTAGACCATCTGAGAGAGTTTCACGGAGAGGCAAATGCTTGCGGGCAAACGCATCCTGTTGATCATCGGCGGCGGTATCGCGGCCTTCAAGGCGCCCGAGCTGATCCGTCTGCTGCGCGGGGCAGGGGCCTCGGTGAGCCCGGTCCTGACCAAGGCCGGGGCCGAGTTCGTCACGCCGCTGACCGTCTCCTCGCTTGCGGGTGAGGCGGTTCATTCCGACCTCTTCGATCTGACGCATGAATCCGAGATCGGTCATATTCAGCTGTCGCGTGCCGCCGATCTGGTAGTCGTCGTGGCCGCCACCGCCGATCTGATGGCGAAGATGGCGAACGGTCTGGCCAATGATCTCGCCTCGACCCTGCTGCTTGCGACCGACAAGCGCGTGTTGATCGCGCCCGCGATGAATGTGCGGATGTGGGAGCACCCCGCAACGCAGCGCAATATCACGACGCTCAAATCCGATGGCGTGATCTTCGCAGGCCCGACCGAGGGCGACATGGCCTGTGGCGAGTTCGGCGAGGGCCGGATGATCGAACCCGAGGCGATCCTTGCTGCGATCGATACCGCGCTGTCGGACGGTCCGCTGAAGGGCCGCCATATCCTCGTGACGTCTGGGCCCACCCATGAGCCGATCGACCCGGTGCGCTATATCGCGAACCGCTCGTCGGGCGCACAGGGCACGGCGATTGCCGGGGCGCTGCGGGACCTCGGCGCGACTGTCACCTTCGTCACCGGTCCTGCGACGGTTGCGCCGCCTGCGGGCGTGCGGGTGGTCAAGGTCGAGACCGCGCGCGAGATGCTGGACGCGGTGCAGACCGCGCTGCCCGTCGAGGCAGCGATCTTCGCGGCCGCCGTGGCCGATTGGCGCGTGGCGAACGCGGCCGAACGGAAGATGAAGAAGGACGGCACCGGCGCGCCGCCCGCGCTCGAATTCGCCGAGAACCCCGACATCCTCGCCACCGTCTCGAAGATGGGCGAAGGGCGACCGGGCCTCGTGGTGGGCTTCGCCGCCGAGACCCACGATGTCGCGCGGTTTGCGGCCGACAAACGCGCGCGCAAGGGCTGCGACTGGATCGTCGCGAATGACGTGAGCCCTGCGACCGGGATCATGGGCGGGACCGAGAATGCGGTGACGATCATCGACGAGACCGGCGCGGAAAGCTGGGACCGGATGGGCAAGCAAGAGGTCGCGCGGCGGTTGGCTGCGCGCATCGCAGAAAGCTTGGGCGCGGCTGGCGCCTGAGGGACGCTCCGCGGGGGATATTTATGCCAAGCCGAAACGAAGCGCGCCTCTTTCGGCTTGGTCCAAATATCCCCGCCGGAGGCATCCGCATTTGACGCCCGCGCGACATCGGGCAGGAGAGAGACACGTGAGCACACCGATCATCAAGGTTCTGCGCGAGGATTGGGCCGATCCCGAGATCGCGCTGCCGCGCTACGAGACCCACGGCGCCGCCGGGGCGGATCTGCGCGCCAATCTCGCCCCCGAGAATCGCGCGGGCGGGATCACACTCGCGCCGATGCAGCGTGCCATCATTCCGACCGGGCTGCGCGTTGAGATCCCCAAAGGGTTCGAGATGCAGATCCGGCCGCGCTCGGGGCTGGCGCTGAAACACGGGATCAGCCTGCCTAACACGCCCGGCACGATCGACGCCGATTATCGCGGGCCGCTGGGTGTGCTGCTGATCAATCTCGGCACTGAGGCTTACCTGATCGAGCATGGCGCCCGCATCGCGCAGGCGATCGTCGCCCCGGTGGTGCAGGCGCGCTTCGAGGTTACGGACGCTCTGGGCGACACGGCACGCGGCGCGGGCGGGTTCGGCTCGACCGGCAAGGGCTGAGCGATGCTCGGACTGGTTCTGATGGCGGCGATCGTGGGGCTCGGGCTGGTGCTCAAGGCCTCCGCGCGTGCGATCTTCGGGATGCTCGTGCTGATCTGGGCGGCGCTGGTGATCGCGCATCTTCCCATCCCCGGGTTTGGTCCGCTCGGGCGCGTTCTGGGCGGCTCGCTTGCGGGCTGGATCGGCTTGGGTGTGGTGGTCGTACTGGTGCTGATCTATCGCCGGATGCTCGGGGCGATCAGGGCGAAAGCCGAGGCGAAGGAGCCCGAGGCGCCCGCGCCCAAACCGGGCAGCTTTTCCGAGGCCGAACTGGATCGCTATGCGCGCCACATCATGCTGCGCGAGATCGGCGGGCCGGGGCAGAAGCGGCTCAAGCAGGCTAAGGTTCTGGTGGTTGGGGCCGGGGGGCTGGGTTCGCCCGCGCTTTTGTATCTCGCCGCGGCTGGGGTGGGGCGGATCGGGGTCGTGGATGACGATATCGTCTCGAATTCCAACCTGCAGCGGCAGGTGATCCATCGCGATGCCGATCTCGGGATGCCCAAGGTCTTCTCCGCGCAAAAGGCGATGCTGGCGCTCAACCCGCATATCGAGGTGCTGCCCTATAACCGTCGCCTGAGCGCCGAGGATGCCGAAGGGCTGGTCGCCGAATATGACCTCGTTCTCGACGGGACTGACAATTTCGACACGCGCTATCTGGTGAACGCGGCCTGCGTGGCGACCGGCACGCCGCTGATTTCCGGCGCGATCACGCAATGGGAAGGGCAGCTGTCGCTCTACGATCCGGCGAAGGGTGCGCCCTGCTATGCCTGCGTCTTCCCCAAAGCGCCAGCCGCCGGGCTCGCGCCGAGCTGTGCCGAGGCAGGCGTGGTGGGCGCGTTGCCGGGCGTGGTGGGTTCGATGATGGCGACCGAGGCGATCAAGGAGATCACTGGCGCGGGCCAATCGGCGCGCGGGCGGCTGATGATCTATGACGCGCTTTGGGGCGAGAGCCGTCAGTTCGGCGTCAAACGGCGCGCCGATTGCGCGGTTTGCGGAGAAGTTCACGGGGCAGGGGATGGTCAATCCTGAGCACGCGCCCTAGCTTGCGATGCAAAGGAGACCCGCCATGACCAACCCGCTTCTCACCGACTGGACCGGCCCCTACAAACTGCCGCCCTTCACTGAGATTTCCGACGCCGATTTTGCGCCTGCGTTCGACGCGGCGCTGACCGAGGCGCGTGCCAATATCGCGGCGATCGCAGATAGCGCCGACGCCCCGACATTCGCCAATACGATCGAGGCGATGGAGCTGGCGGAAGAGGCGCTCGAGAAGGTCGCGGGCGTGTTCTACAACCTCGCCGGTGCCGATGCGACGCCAGCACGGCAGGAGCTGATGCGCGATCTGGCGCCGAAGCTCGCGGCGTTTTCCTCCGAGATCACGATGAACACCGCGCTGTTCGCCCGGATCGACCAGCTTTGGCAGAGCCGCGAAAGCCTCGGGCTTGGCCCGGAGCAGGCGCGGCTTCTGGAGCAGTATTACCAGATGTTCACCCGGTCGGGCGCGGCGCTGGAAGGGGAGGCGGCCGAACGGATGCGCGAGATCAAGCAGCGCTTCGCCTCGATCACCACGCAGTTCAGTCAGAACCTGCTGGCCGACGAGAGCGGCTGGTTCCGCCCGCTGGCCGAGGATGAGCTGGAAGGTTTGCCTGACTTCGTGATCGACACCGCCCGCGCGGCGGGCAAGGAGCGCGGGCAGGACGGCCCGGTGCTGACGCTCTCGCGCTCGCTGATCGTGCCTTTCCTGCAATTCTCGCCCAATCGCGAATTGCGGCGCATCGCCTATGAAGCCTGGACGTCGCGCGGGGCAAACGGGGGCGAGACCGACAATCGCGAGATCGCCGCCGAGGTGCTGAAGCTGCGCGAGGAGCGCGCGAAGCTTCTGGGGTACGAGAGCTTCGCAGCCTTCAAGCTGGAGCCCGAGATGGCCAAGACGCCCGAGGCCGTGCGCGGCCTTCTGATGCGGGTCTGGGAGCCTGCGAAGGCTGCTGCCGAGGCTGATGCCGCGAAGCTGGCCGAGATGATGCATGCCGACGGAATCAACGGTGATCTGGAGCCGTGGGACTGGCGCTACTATGCCGAGAAGCGCCGCGTGGCAGAGCATGATTTCGACGAGGGGCAGATCAAGCCCTATCTCTCGCTCGACGCGATGATCGGCGCGGCTTTCGATACGGCGAACCGGCTCTTCGGGCTGGAGTTCAAGGAGATCGACGGGCCGTTCTATCACCCCGACGTGCGCGGCTGGGAGGTCTCGCGCGGGGGAGACGTGCTGGCCGTGTTCCTGGGCGATTATTTCGCGCGCGGTTCGAAACGCTCTGGCGCGTGGTGCTCGGCGATGCGCTCGCAGCGCAAGCTCGGCGGCGCGCCAGTGCCGATCGTGGTCAACGTGTGCAACTTCGCGAAGGGCGATCCGGCGCTGCTCAGCCATGACGACGCGCGCACGCTGTTCCATGAATTCGGCCATGCGCTGCACCAGATGCTGTCGGATGTGACCTATCAGTTCCTCTCCGGCACCTCGGTCGCGCGCGATTTCGTGGAGCTGCCGAGCCAGTTGTACGAGCATTGGCTCGACGTGCCCGAGACGTTGGAAAAGCACGCGCGCCATTACAAGACCGGCGAGCCGATGCCGATGGAGCTGCGCGAGAAGCTGAAAGGGGCTGCCACCTTCGATCAGGGCTTCTCGACGGTGGAATATCTCGGCTCGGCGCTGGTCGATCTGGCTTTCCACGAGGGTGCGGCCCCCAAAGACCCGATGGCGAAACAGGCCGAGGTGCTGCGCGAGATCGGCATGCCGCATGCGATCCGGATGCGCCACGCGACGCCGCATTTCGCCCATGTCTTCTCGGGCGACGGCTACTCGTCTGGCTATTACAGCTACATGTGGTCCGAGGTGATGGATGCCGATGCGTTCGAGGCTTTCGAGGAAGCAGGCGACGTGTTCGACCCGGAAACGGCGGCGAAGCTCGAACGCTTCGTGCTGTCCGCAGGCAATTCGCGGCCGCCAGAGGAGCTTTACACCGAGTTCCGGGGCAAGATGCCGGGGGTGGAGCCGCTTCTTAAGGGCCGCGGGCTGCTTGATCCGGCCGCCTGAGCGGCTGGTGATGCCGGAGCCTCCGGCGGGGATATTTAGGGCAGTTGGAAGCAGGACGATCTGCCTTCCTCTTGGCCAAAATATCCCGGGGGGCGGCGCAAGCCGTGGGGGCAGCGCCCCCTCCGCGCTTAGCCCCGATAGACGTCCTTATGAATGATGACATCGGCCTGCGGATAGGCCTCGACGATGGCGCGTTTGAGCGCGGCGCCGATGTCATGGGCCTCTTCCAGCGTCTGATCCCCGTCGAGTTCGATATGCAGGTTCACGAAGATCTGTGCCCCTGCGGTGCGGGTCTTGAGATCGTGGAAGCCGCGCACGCCGGGCCAGTTGCGGGCGATCTTGGCGATGCCTTCGATCACGTCGTCAGGGGCCGCGCGGTCCATCAGGGCGTGCCATGCGCCAATGAAGATCTTCGCCGCGCCGGCTAGCATGATCGCGGCGGCGATCAGGGCGACGATGCTGTCCACGTCGCCCCAACCGAACGCATGTGACAGCCAGAGCGCGAGGATCGCGCCCAGTGTCGGCAGCAGATCGCCCACATAGTGCAGCCGGTCGGCGGCGACGACCTTGTTGCCGGTCTTGCGCGCCACGCGGCCCTGCCACCATATCAGGCCGAAGGTAATCCCCGCAGAGGCGACCATGACCGCGATCCCAATACCTTCGGCGGCAAGCGGGGGCGGGGTCGGGGCCAGCAGGCGCTGAACGCCGGTGATGCCGATCGTGATGCCCGCGCCCAGCACGATCAGCGCCTGACCGAGGGCTGCGAGGTCTTCGGCCGAGCTATGCCCGAAGGCGTGATCGTCATCGGCGGGCTTCGCGGCATAGAGAATCGCGAGCAGCCCCGCGCCCGAGATCAGCAGGTCCACCGCGCTGTCGGCGAGCGAGGCGCCCACGGAGAGCGCGCCGGTCTGCCACAGCGCCCAGGCCTTGATCGCAACGAGCAGTGCTGCGGTGCCGACCGAGGCCAGACCCGCCGAGGTGTTCATCCGGTGTTCGTTTTCGCTATAGGCCATCGCTGCCGTCTCTACCTTTGCGCCGATCCTCTAGCGCAGGTGAGCGTCTCAGTCACGGGTCTCGTCGGGGTCGACGCCCCAGATTTCGGTTTTCGGCAGCCAGCCATCCGCGCCCGAGCCCTCAATTTCGCACCAATCATGGGTGCAGGCGCCGAGGCCCGCGATCGCGCCGGCCTGTGCCTTGGCGGTGACTGCGGATTTCGGGTCGGGACGGGCGTGAAGCGACACCATGTCCTGCATGACGATCACGTTGCGCACGCCCGAAATCAGCGTGTAGTGAATCCAGCCGCCCTGACCTTCGTTATCCTCGACCCGCCGCCAATGGCCGAACTCTGCGGTGACTTTCAGCGGCATGCCGGGATGGGTGAAGACCCAGTCGATCCGGTGCGAGAGCGAGGGCCCGCGACGCACATTGCCCTTGGAGCCTTTGAGCGAGACATAGCGCGGGATCGGCAGGTGGGTGACCGGGCCACGGCGCTGGGGTTTCGCCAGTTGCACGTCGGGGCCGTTGGGGGCGGGCTTGGCCACAGGCTTCGCTTGCGGCTTGGTGGTCTGGCTGGTTGCAGCGGGCTGAGCGGCGGGGGCGTTCGATTTCGACTGCGCGCCCGAGGCATTGCCCGACACGCTCCAGATTGCGCCGACCAGAATCGCAATTGAGGATACCGCCGCGAGGATTTTGCTGCCCGTCATCGTCCGCCTCATATCCCGGCCCGCCCGCTGGCTGATCCGCGGGTCTGCAACATCCGGCGCGCAATAAAATTGCGCTCCCATGTCGATTTCGGCCATTACTGCTCTTGCCGGGCCTTGTGCCTGCCCGCGTTGAGGGGCAGTTTGCATCCAACCGCCCCGCGATGGAAGAGAGGAGAGGACCGAGATGCCTGCACCGCGCCTGAGTGTTGTCGTGACGCGACGCCTGCCCGAGGTCGTCGAGACCCGGATGAAGGAATTGTTCGAGGTCGAGCTCAATCACGACGATCGCAAGATGAGCCGGGAGGAGCTGGTCGAGGCGATGAAACGCGCCGATGTCCTCGTGCCCTGCGTGACCGACCGGATCGACGCGTCGATGATCTCGCAGGCGGGCGAGCGTCTGAAACTGATCGCGAATTACGGCGCCGGGGTCGATCACATTGACGTTTCCTCGGCGCGTCAGCGTGGGGTGCTGGTGTCGAACACGCCGGGCGTCGTCACCGATGACACGGCGGATATGACCATCGCGCTGATGCTCGCGGTGACGCGGCGCATTCCCGAGGGGCTCGCGCATATGCAGGCGGGCAATTGGGAGGGCTGGGCGCCCACCGCCTTCATGGGCCATCGCATCGGCGGCAAGCGGCTGGGCATTCTCGGCATGGGCCGGATCGGTCAGGCGGTGGCGCGGCGCGCCAAGGCCTTCGGGATGCAGATCCACTATCACAACCGCACCAAGGTTCACCCCGATATCGAGGAGGAGCTGGAGGCGACCTACTGGGACAGTCTCGACCAGATGGTGAGCCGGATGGACGTGATCTCGGTGAACTGCCCGCATACGCCGTCGACCTTCCATCTGCTCAATGCGCGGCGGCTGAAGATGCTCAAGCCCGAGGCGGTGATCGTGAATACCTCGCGGGGCGAGGTGATCGACGAGAACGCGCTGACACGGGCGTTGCGCGCGGGCGAGCTGGCCGGGGCCGGTCTCGACGTGTTCGAGCATGGCGCGGAGGTCAATCCGCGGCTGCGCGAGCTGTCGAACGTGGTGCTGCTGCCGCATATGGGCTCGGCCACCGTCGAGGGGCGCGTGGAGATGGGCGAGAAGGTTCTGGTCAACATCAAGACCTTCGCCGACGGGCACCGCCCGCCGGATCTGGTCGTGCCGTCGATGACCTGATCCGCGCGAAACTGTTTTGAGGCCCCGGTGAGATCCGGGGCCTTTTCATTTGGGCTTCGGTTGAGTCGGTCCAGCAATGACGAAAGGCCCCGGGACACGCCCGGGGCCTTCGCTGGGAGCAGGGGCAGCCCCCGGCTCTCCGTCACATCATCCGAAGATTACTTCGCTTCGTATTTCGGAAGCTTCTTCAGTTGCTCTTCGGTCAGACCGGTATGCACGGTGATCGAGGTGTCGTTCTGCAGAACGGTCAGCTCGCTCGCCTTGATTTCGACCGGCTTGGCGCCAATGCCGAGGAAGCCACCCACGTCGATCACGACGCCCGAGACTTTACCGTCATTGCCCTGAACCAGCTCGGACACGTCGCCGACCTTGTCGTCGTTCGGGCCATAGACGCCTTCACCACGCAGCGTGTCGGGAGCGACCGAAGCGATATCGACCTTCTGGCCGTCTTCCTGGTCAGCTTGACCCATGGTGCCCACGGCAGCGGCAGTGCTGTCGACAGCGTCGTCGATCGCGTTGCCGGTCTCGTTCGCGGCTTCCTTGGTCGCTTCGCCAGCGTTGTCAGCAGCGTTCTCGACGGCTTGGCCAGTCGCGTTTGCAGCTTCCTTGGTGTTCTGAGCGGCGTCTTTCGCCATCTCTTCGGTCTTGTCGCCAGCGTTGTTCATCGCCTGCTCGGTTTCCTGCGCGGCGTTCTGAGCGGCGTCGGCAGTGTTCTCGGCGGCGTTGTCCATCGCTTCGCCTGCGTTATCGGCAGCCTGAGCGGTCTTGTCGGCAGCTTCGTTCGCAGCGGCGCCTGCAGCAGCGGCGGTCGCGGTAGCAGCGGCTTCGGCGTTGTCGCCAGCCTCATCCATCTTCTGCGACGCATCGGCGTTCTGCATGTCTTCGCCGTTGCCGTTCATGTCGCCATTGGCGTCCGCGCTGAACGCGGTCTGCATTTCGGCGTCATATTTCGGCGCTTGGTCCAGCTGGTCCTTGCTGCCCTGAGCGACGACGAAATAGGAATTGTCGGTGTCGCCATCGGGGATCAGGTTGAGCGAATCCATCGAGATCGCGACGGTTTTCTCGCCAATGCCGAGGAAACCACCCACGTCGACGAGGACGGCATCAACTTCGCCGTTGGTGCCGATCACGACGTCGCTGACTTCGCCAACGTCATCCCAGCTGTCCTGCGCTTCGTTGATCGCGGTCTTCGCGTCGACCTTGTCCTTCGAGATGTAAACGCGCTTGCCCATGAGGCCCGAGGCGTTGAAGGAATCCGGAATCGACTTCATGAACATGTCGCCCGACATGTTGGCCGAAGCGTTCGCGTTGGCTTCAGCCGTCGCGTTTGCATTTGCTTTGTCTTCGGCATGTGCGGGCAGGGCAAGCATCAGGCCGATGGCGGTAGTGGTGATGAGCTTTTTCATATCTCGTCTCCCTTTCGTTTTAAGTGAGGCGCGTCGGTCCCGGTTTCCGGTTTCCCCGGCCTCTGATGGTCTGAGAACTGGTGAAACGGCGCACAGTTCCTGTGCAAATAGGGGAAAAATTTTTACAAATCGTGGGAACCAAACACGGATTCGCGACTCGCCTCACGGAAGCGTCATCACCGGGTTTGCGCGCATCCAATGGGGCTTGAGCTTTCATAAACGGGCCCCACCGAGCAGGCGCCGCGCCCCCGAAGCGCCGCGCGTGCGCTTTTGTCGTTTTTGTCGCGCGAATGTCGCCCGGATCGGATTGCGTTTGCGAATATGAGGGTCAATCTGCCCCTACGTCCGTATCGGCAAGGAGGCCCCGCGATGAAATCCCATGTGAAAGCTTTGGTCGTCGGTGGCGGCGCAGTCGGGTGCGGTGTCGCCTACCATCTTGCCAAGGCAGGCTGGGACACGCTGCTCATCGAGCGCGACGAGCTGACCTCGGGCTCGACCTGGCACGCGGCGGGTCTGCTGCCGCTCTTCAACATGAGCTACGCGACGACCCACATCCATAAATACTCGGTCGATTTCTACAAGACGCTGGAAGCCGAGACCGGGCTGAACGCGGGCTTCGCGATCGTGGGCAACCTGCGCATGGCGCAGACGCAAGAGCGGATGGACGAATACAAGCTTTATTCCTCCGTCGCCGAGACCGCGGATGTCTATCACGAGTTCCTGACGCCCGCGCAGATGAAGGAGCGCTGGCCGCTCCTGAACACCGAAGACCTCAAAGGCGCGCTGTTCCACCCGCAGGACGGCTATATCAACCCCGCCGACGTGACGCAGGCGATGGCCAAGGGCGCGCGTCAGCACGGCGCCGAGATCGCGCGCAAGCTGCAGGTCAACGCCTATCGCTGGACCGGCTCGGAATGGGTCGTGACGCTTGAGAAGATGGTCGAGAAGGGCGGCAACCTCGTCGGCTCCGGCGAAGAGATCGAAATCCGCGCCGAACACGTCGTGACCTGCACCGGCAACCACGCGCAGCGCACCGCGCGCCTGCTGGGCATCAAGATTCCCGCGATCCCGGTCGAACACCAGTTCATCGTCACCGACGCCGACCCGGCGCTGGTCAAATGGCGCGCCGAGGGTAACCCCGAGCACCCGGTGCTGCGCGATGCCGATGCGAAATGGTATGTCCGCGAGGAACGCGGCGGCTGGATCCTCGGCCCCTACGAGCGCAACGCGCCCGCGCGCTTCCTCTATGATGTGCCGGAGACCTTCCGCGCCGATCTGTTCCAACTCGATCTGGAGCGTATCGAAGAAGAATACATGTCGATGATCCATCGCCTCCCGACCTCCGAGGAAGTCGGCCTGAAGGACGATTTCAACGGCCCGATCTGCTACACGCCCGATGGCAACCCGCTGGTCGGCCCCGCGCCGGGCCTGCGCAACATGTGGCTGGCGGAAGGCTTCTCCTTCGGCATCACGGCTGCGGGCGGCACCGGCTATTACCTCGCGCAGATGATGGTCGAAGGCGAAGCCGAAATCGACATGGCCTCGCTCGATCCCAAGCGCTACGGCTCGTGGATGACCACCGAATACGCGGCGCGCAAGAACGAAGAGGCCTACGAGCACGTCTTCATCCTGCACCACCCCGATGAAGAGCGCGAAGCCTGCCGTCCGCTGCGCACCGCCCCCGCCTATGATCGCCAGATCGCGGCAGGCGCGCAGATGGGCCAGACCAACGGCTGGGAACGCCCGAACTATTACGGCCCCAAGGATGCGCCCTCGAGCTTCGACCACGACAGCCGATCGTTCCGGCGCGGCGAATGGTGGCAATATGCCAAGGCCGAGGCCGAGGCGCTGCGCGACACCGCCGGTCTGATCGACGCCTCCGCCTTCACCAAACATATGGTGCGTGGCCCCGGCGCGACCGCCTTCCTCGATGCCTTCACCTGCAACAAGCTGCCGAAAGTGGGCCGGATCAACCTGACCTACGCGCTGACCGAAGCCGGCACGACCCGCACCGAATACACGATCGTGCGTCTGGCCGAGGACGAGTACTACCTGATCTCGGCGGGCGCCTGGACCGATTACGACGGCGACTTCCTGCGCAAGTCGATCGAGGATTTCCGCGCCGCGGGCGGCGATTATGTCGATTGCCACGACGTGACCACGCAATGGGGCGTCTTCGCGCTGGCAGGCCCCAATGCCCGCAAGATCCTGCAGGAGGTGGTCAAGGACGCCTATCCGGAGACGGTGCTGTCGAACAAGCGCTTCCCGTGGCTCTCGATGCGCAATATCGAGCTGGGCATGTGCCCGGTCCGTGCCGTGCGCGTGGCCTATACGGGCGAGCTGGGCTGGGAACTGCATCACCCCGTCGAATTCGGCCGCTACCTCTGGGATCTGCTGGTCGAGGCGGGCGAGAAGCACGGCATGAAGCTCGTCGGCGCACGCGCCCAGAACTGGCTGCGTCAGGAGAAGAGCTACCGCGCCTTCGGCAATGAGCTGGGCCGCGATGCGACCCCGCAGGAAGCAGGTCTCGACCGCTTCATCGACCTCGAGAAGGAGTTCACCGGCAAGCAGGCGATGCTCGACACCGGCATCCGCTCGAAATGCGTGACGCTTCTGATCGACGGGCCGGACGATGCCGATCCCTGGGGCAAGGAAGTCATCAAACAGGGTGGCGAGCGTGTCGGGCGTCTGACCTCGGGCGGCTGGTCGGTGGCCTTCGGCAAGCAGATCGGAATGGGCTATGTGCGCCCCAATCTGGCCGAGCCGGGCACAAAGCTGAGCGTGCGCATCCTCGGGGCCGATTACCCGGCGGAAGTGGCCGAGGACAGCCCGCACGATCCGAGCAACGCGCGAATCCGCGTCGACGGCTGAGCCTGTCTATCGATTGAGACCGCAGAAGGGGGGCGCTGCCCCCCTTTTCGCTGCGCGAATTCACCCCCCGGGATATTCGCGCCAAGGCGAAGGGGGAAACTCTGCGGTCTTCGCCTTGGTGAAAATATCCCGGGGGAGGCGCGCGTTCCGCGCCGGGGGCGGAGCCCCCTCAACTTTGGTCACATCACGCAGCGCCATCCCTTTGGGTTGACGCAGGTCAAGGATTTCGCCCGCGCCCCGTGTCACGCCGCGAGGGACGAAATGCGAAGGAGACCTGCGATGAGCTACAAGGCGAAAATCGACGAGATGCGCAACGAGCTGCGCGTAATGAACAAGACGATCCCCGACGCTGTCGGCGGTTTTGGCGTGCTGTCGAAAGCGGTGAAGGAGAACGGGCCGCTCGATGTGAAGACCAAGGAATTCATCGCGCTCGGCATGGCGGTCGTGCTGCGTTGCGAGCCCTGCATCATGTTCCATGTCGAGGCGCTGATGAAGGCGGGCGGCACGCGCGAGGAGCTGGGCGACGTGCTGGCCATGGCGATCCAGATGGGCGGTGGCCCGGGTGTGATGTATGCCGGTCACGCGCTGGGCTGCTGGGACGAGTTGGCCGCTGCGAAAGGCTGAGCGGCCCCGCTCTGCGACATGTTGTCAGGCCCGCGCCGGAAAGGCGCGGGCCGTTTCGTTTCATTCACGACAAATCTCATGAAGGACAGACAGATGAAACGCTTTGCTCCTCTCGCCGCGCCGCTTGCCGCGGCACTACTGCTCGGTGCGGCTCCGGGTTTCGCGCAAACCGCCCCGGTGCCGGGGCAGGAATTCCTCGTGCAATGGGATCTCGATGGCGATGGCGGCGTCACGCTGTCAGAAGCCCGCGAGCGGCGCGGCGACATTTTCACGATGTTCGACGCGAACGAGGATGACACTTACTCCGTCGCGGAGATCGCGATGATCGACGAGCATAAGGAGATGGAGCGCGAGGCTGGCAAAGGTCCGGGGCATCAGATGCCCGAGGGCATGGGGCAGGGGCCCGGCAAGCGACAGGGTCAGGGCCGCAACGCGATGCGCGCGGGCCACGATATCCCGACCGCCGAGGGGCTGCGGGCCTTCGATGCGAATGGCGACGGGGTGATCTCGCGCGCGGAATTTGTGGGTGGCACCGATCAGTGGTTCGCGATGCGCGATCGCAACGGTGATGGCGTGCTGACCAAGGCTGATTTCGGCCCCCGGAGCTGAGCGACCCCTCTTAGGCGAAGCCTCGCCGATGTCAAAAGACGCCCGCCTGTCAGCGATGACAGGCGGGCGTTTGCATGAGAGGCTGGGAAAAAATCACGGGGGAGTGAGCATGGGGATTTCACGCAGGTTCTTCGTCTCGGGCGCAGCCTTGACCTTGGCGGGCTGCGGCGGCGCGCCCAGCGGCAAGCAGGCCAAACTGATGCGTCCGGCAGTGTTGTCGGCCTCGAACTACCGGGCGAGCGGCATTCCCGCGCGCTTCGGCGATACCGACCCGCATGATTGGGAAGGTCTGGCGCCGGCGCGGTTGCCGGTCCACGGGATCGACGCGGCGCGCTATCAGGGCGAGATCGACTGGCGCCGGGCGCGCGCGGCGGGGGTGTCCTTCGCGTGGCTCAAGGCGACCGAAGGGGGCGATCACTCCGATCCGGGTTTCCACATCAACGCGACCCGCGCGCGGGCGGCGGGCGTGCCGGTCGGGGCCTATCACTTCTATTACTTCTGCCGCTCCCCCGAAGAGCAGGCCGATTGGTATATCCGCAACGTGCCGCGCCGCCGGGGCGATCTGCCGCCGGTGCTGGATATCGAGTGGAACCACACCTCGCGCACCTGCCAGCGTCGTCCTGCGGCCCATGTCACCCGCGCCGAGATGCACCGCTTCCTCGCGGCCCTGACGCGGCATTACGGCACGCGCCCGGTGATCTACACGACGATCGATTTCTGGCGGGACAACGACCTGTCGCGCTTCTCGGGCTATGAGATGTGGCTGCGCTCGGTCACCGCGCACCCGATGGAGCGCTACCCCGGCGCCGATTGGAGCTTTTGGCAGTATAGCGGCACGGGTGTCGTGCCGGGCGTGCCGGGGAACGTGGACATGAACGCCTTCGCGGGCTCTCCGGCCGCGTGGCAAAGCTGGCTCGCGCGGCGGGCGCAGCGGGCGTGAGCATAAAAAAAGGCGGCCCCGAAAGGCCGCCTTTCCCCTGCAAGCGCGTCGCGGTCAGAGACCGGGGATGACGCGGATCAGATCGCGCTGCTTGAACGTGGTGCGCCGCTGCGGACCGAAGGCGAAGGTCGCGCCGACCGAGACGTAGTTGCTCGACCCCAGTTCGTCGCCATCGGCATGGCCGAAATCGCCGCTCAGCGTCACATTGCCGAGCTTGTAGTCGACGCCGATCTGCGTGCGGTTCGCGTCGAAGCTCTCGAGGTCGATATGGTCATAGCCCGCAGTCACGCCGAACACGTCGTTGACTGCATAGCGGCCCGACAGGCCGAACAGGTTGCCACTGACGCCGTCTTCCTTGGCGTGCGAGACATAGGCTTCGCCGCCGAACTGGCCGTAGGAATGGCCCGCTTCGAGGCCATAGTAATCCATCCCTGCGCCTTCGGCGTGGTCGTGGCCCGCAAAGGCGCCGAAGGAGGTGGCTGGACCGGCGTGGTAGATCGCGTGAAGTGCGACGTTGTTGGCGTCGGTGTCGCTTGCGCCGAAACTCGCGAAGGCCAGATCGCCTTGCAGCGAGAATTGCCGGTTGAACCCGACTTCGAGCGAGCCGGTGGCCGAGGTCTTGTCGAGATCGCCGTCATCGGTGAATTGCGAAAAGCCGATGCCGACGGTGCCGCCGGTGATTTCAGCCGCGCTGGAAATCTGGGGGAGTGCCGCGAAAAGGACCGCGGCTGCGAAAACGCATTTGTTCATAACTTGCCTCATGAAATTGTTTTTAGGCTTTAGCCATGCGTGAGCCACCGAGGCGCAGCAAGATCACCCCCGGGTTGAAAAAGAAACTCGCGGAAACCGTGTTCCGCGAGTCACATCATTTCTCTAATTGTATCCGTCGCTTATTGCAGCGAACGCACGCTCACTTCGCCCTCTTTGCGGCTCTTGATCGCCGAGACGGCGGCGATGGAGGCGGCGGCGGTGGTGAAATAGGGGATCTTGTCATAGAGCGCGACCGCGCGGATGTCGCGGCTGTCCGAGATCGCCTGGCTGCCGTCGGTGGTGTTGAAGACGAGGTCGATTTCGTCATTCTTCAGCCGGTCGACGATGTTCGGGCGGCCCTCATAGACCTTCAGAACCTTCTCGCTTTCCACGCCATGCTCGGCGAGCCATGCGGCGGTGCCGCCGGTCGCGACGATGGTGAAGCCCATCGAGACCAGCGAGGCGGCGGCTTCGGCCAGATCGTCGGTCTTGTTGGAGTCCTTGATCGAGAAGAACACGCGGCCGCTTTCGGGCAGCACGGTGCCCGCGCCGAGCTGGGCTTTCCAGAAGGCCGAAGGGAAGTCGCGATCCCAGCCCATCACCTCGCCGGTGGAGCGCATTTCCGGGCCGAGCAGCGTGTCGACACCCGGGAAGCGGGCGAAGGGCAGCACGGCTTCCTTGACCGAGAACCACGGCGTTTGCGGATCGGCCAGAGTCAGCGGATCGGCGAAGGGCAGCGGCGTGTCGGGGCCGACGCCTTCGGGGTAGGGCGGGCGTGCCGGGAAGGCCGACAGCTTCTCGCCCGCCATCAGGCGCGCTGCGATCGACGCGATGGCCGAGTCGGTGGCTTTCGCGACGAAGGGCACGGTGCGCGAGGCGCGCGGGTTGACCTCGAGGACGTAGATATCGCCGTCCTTGATCGCGAACTGCACGTTCATAAGGCCGACCACGTTGAGGCCCTTGGCCATCTTCTCGGTCTGCACCTTCAGCTCGGCCACGATTTCGGGGCTCAGCGAGTAGGGCGGCAGCGAGCAGGCCGAGTCGCCCGAGTGGACGCCGGCTTCCTCGATGTGCTGCATGATGCCCGCGACATGGACGCTTTCGCCGTCGCAGAGCGCATCCACGTCGACCTCGATTGCGCCCGCCAGATAGCTGTCGAGCAGCACCGGGTTATCGCCCGAGACCACCACGGCCTCTTTGATGTAGCGCTTGAGGTGATCGAGGTCGCGCACGATCTCCATCGCGCGGCCGCCCAGCACATAGGAGGGGCGGATCACCAGCGGATAACCGACGCGGCCCGCGATCTCGAAGGCTTGCTCGTCCGAGCTTGCGATGCCGTTGACGGGCTGCTTCAGGTCCAGACGGTTGAGCAGGTCCTGGAACCGCTCGCGGTCTTCGGCGAGGTCGATCGCGTCGGGCGTGGTGCCGAGGATCGGGATGCCTTCGGCCTCCAGCGCGTTCGCGAGTTTCAGCGGCGTCTGGCCGCCGAACTGGACGATCACGCCGTGCAGCGTGCCGTTATCCTGCTCCACCCGCAGGATTTCGAGGACATGCTCCAGCGTGAGCGGCTCGAAATACAGGCGATCCGAGGTGTCGTAGTCGGTCGACACGGTCTCGGGGTTACAGTTGACCATGATGGTCTCGTAACCCGCATCGGTCAGCGCGAAACAGGCGTGACAGCAGCAATAGTCGAACTCGATCCCCTGGCCGATCCGGTTCGGACCGCCGCCGAGGATGACGACTTTCTTGTTGTCGGATGGCCGTGCCTCGCATTCGACCTCGCCCATCGCGGGGGCTTCATAGGTCGAGTACATGTAGGGCGTCTGCGCCTCGAATTCGGCGGCGCAGGTGTCGATGCGCTTGAAGACCGCGGTGACGCCGAGGTTGCGGCGGGCGCGGCGGACCTGTGCTTCGTCGCGGCCGGTGAGCGTGGCCAGACGTGCATCCGAGAAGCCCATCATCTTGAGATTGCGCAGGCCCTTCTCGTCGAGCGGCAGGCCCTTCTTGCGGATCTCGTTCTCGGCCTCGACAATTTCGCGGATCCGGGCGAGGAACCACGGGTCGAAGGAGGTCGCGTGCTGGATCTCGTCATTGCTCAGCCCGTGGCGCATCGCCTGTGCGATGAGGCGCATCCGGTCGGGCGTCTGCTGCGAGATCGCCTTGATGACGGCTGCTTTCTCGGGCGCGCCTTCGATCTCGATCTCGTCGAAGCCGCTGAGGCCGGTCTCCATCGAGGCCAGCGCTTTCTGCACGGATTCGTGGAAGGTCCGGCCGATCGCCATTGCCTCGCCCACCGATTTCATCGCGGTGGTCAGTTCGGGCTTGGAGCCTGCGAATTTCTCGAAGGCGAAGCGCGGGATCTTGGTGACGACATAGTCGATGGTCGGCTCGAACGAGGCGGGCGTGACCTTGGTGATGTCGTTGTCGAGTTCGTCCAGCGTGTAGCCAACGGCCAGCTTCGCGGCGATCTTGGCGATCGGGAAGCCGGTGGCCTTGGAAGCCAGCGCCGAGGAGCGCGACACGCGCGGGTTCATCTCGATCACGACCATGCGGCCGTCTTCGGGGTTGATCGCCCATTGCACGTTCGACCCGCCGGTCTCCACGCCGATCTCGCGCAGCACGGCGATCGAGCCGTTGCGCATGATCTGATATTCCTTGTCGGTCAGCGTCAGCGCGGGGGCGACGGTGATCGAGTCGCCGGTATGGACGCCCATCGGATCGACGTTCTCGATGGCGCAGACGATGATGGCGTTGTCGGCCTTGTCACGCACGACCTCCATCTCGAATTCTTTCCAGCCCAGCAGCGACTCGTCGACGAGGATCTGGCTCATCGGGGAGGCGTCGAGGCCCGAGCGGCAGATGCGCTCGTAATCTTCGCGGTTATAGGCGACGCCGCCGCCGGTGCCGCCCAACGTGAAGGCGGGGCGGATGATCGCGGGCAGGCCGATATGCTCCAGCTCGAGCAGCGCCTGACGCACGCCCTCGTTGACGTCATAGGTGCCGTTCTCGCGCTTGGGCGAGGACACGATGGTCGCTTTCGGGTTCTCGAGGCCGATCCGGTCCATTGCCTCGCGGAAGAGCTTCCGGTCTTCGGCCATCTCGATCGCGTCACGGTTCGCGCCGATTAGCTCGACGCCGAATTTCTCCAGCACGCCCATATCGGCCAGCGCCAGCGCGGTGTTCAGGCCGGTTTGGCCGCCCATCGTCGGCAGCACCGCGTCGGGGCGCTCGGCCTCGATGATTTTGGCGACGACTTCCGGGGTGATCGGTTCGATATAGGTGGCGTCGGCGAGCCCCGGATCGGTCATGATCGTCGCGGGGTTCGAGTTCACGAGGATGACGCGGTAGCCTTCTTCGCGAAGGGCTTTGCAGGCCTGTGCGCCCGAATAGTCGAACTCGCAGGCTTGCCCGATCACAATGGGCCCGGCGCCGATGATGAGGATTGACGTGATGTCTGTTCTCTTCGGCATGGGAATCCCCTCTGGTCACTGCGCAAATTGAGGCGCTTTATACGCAAAGGGTCAGGCGTCGCAAGAGGGTCAGGACGCGATAGCCGGGTTGCAGGGTGACGCGAGGGCGTGCGCCCAAGTCTGTCAGGCCGCGCACCGGGAGGAGCGCAGCCTGATTTCAGCCCGGTTAGGGAGGGGTCGACTTACTCGGCGGCCAGCCGATGTTCCTGTTCGTCTTCGTCGCGATAGAGGTAGTCGCGCGTCAGCGGCACGTCGCCCACCTCATGGGCCAGCTGATACTGGAACACGACCTGCCCGCCATGGCGGAAGGCCATCTCGGACGCCACGAGATAGAAGCGCCACATCCGGCAGAACCGCTCGTCGTAAAGTGCGACGGCCTTGTCGATATTCGCTTCGAACCGATCGCACCAATGGCGCAGGGTTTCCGCATAATGCAGCCGCCAGACCTCGAGGTCGGTGGTGATGAGGCCTTCATGCTCGACCGCGTTCGACGCTTCGGACATGGCCGGGCAATAGCCGCCGGGGAAGATGTATTTCGTGATGAAATCGGCGGTTGCGCCACCGGGGCCCGAGCGTCCGATGAAATGGATCAGCGAGACGCCGCCCGGTTTGAGTAGCTCGCGCACCTTCGAGAAATACTCGCGGTAATGCGGCACGCCCACATGTTCGAACATGCCGACCGAGACGATCCGGTCGAACTTGTCGGTCACATCGCGGTAATCGGTCAGGCGGATGTCGATTTTGTCTTCGAGGCCGGCCTCTTTCACCCGTTTGCGGGCCAGCGCGTGCTGTTCGGTGGACAGCGTCACCCCCACCACGTTCGCGCCGAAATCGCGTGCCAGCGTCAGCGCCATGCCGCCCCAGCCGCAGCCGATATCGAGAACGGTCATGCCCGGCTCGATCAGCAGTTTCTTGGCGATATGGTGTTTCTTCGCCTCCTGCGCTTCTTCCAGCGTCATGTCGGGGCGCTCGAAATAGGCGCAGCTATATTGCCGGTCCTCATCGAGGAAGAGGTCATACAGCTCGCCCGACAGGTCATAGTGATGCGCCACATTGGTGCGCGCCTTGTTGACCGGGTTGAACTGGGCGAAGCGGCGTCCGAAGAAGCGGCTCGCCTCGCGCGGTTTCTCGAACCACGGCATGCCCGAACCGGTCTGGTTGCGGATCGCAAGCGCGAGGAAGCCACGCAGATCGTCATTCGCGATCGTGTAGTCGCCGTTCATATAGCCTTCGCCGACGCCGAGGTCGGGCCGCAGCACAATCCTGCGCGTCACGTCGGGGTTTTCGATGGTGACGCGGACCGGGTCTCCGGTGCCGTCGCCGTAGCGTCTGAGCGTCTCGTCCGAATAGACGAGTTCGAGCGTGCCCCTGCGGATCAGGTGGCGCAACATTCGGTCGAGAAGCGAGTCCCAAGCTCTCATATGGTCTCTCCGGATCATGCCGGGGCTTGGCAGGCTCCAGCGTTAGCCTTCATGACGGCAACCTTTGTGAAATTACCAAAGTTCCCGTTGTCTCTGAAGTTAACCGAAAATTTACATTTTTTCGAGCCACGCGCGCGTGAACAGCTCGAGACGGGTCTGTGTGCCTCCGCACAGCTTGACTTTTGCGCGCTCAACGGGTGTATCGGCGCGACTATACGCAATTCTCGATCCGGGGAGCCTCCCATGCATGCCTTTCGCAGCCATACCTGCGCAGATCTGAGCGCCGCCAACGCCGGTGAGACCGTCCGCCTTGCGGGCTGGGTCCATCGCGTGCGCGATCACGGGGGGGTGCTCTTCATCGATCTTCGCGATCATTACGGTATGACGCAGGTGCTCTGTGACGGCGACAGCCCCGCCTTCAAGACGATGGAAAAAACGCGCTCGGAATGGGTGATCCGCATCGACGGCACCGTGAAGCTGCGCGACGAGAGCCTGATCAACCCGAAGATTCCGACCGGCGAGATCGAGGTCTATGTCCGCGACATCGAAATCCTGGGCGAGTCCGAGGAGCTGCCGTTGCCGGTCTTCGGCGAGCTGGAATATCCTGAAGAGACCCGTCTGGCCTATCGTTTCCTCGACCTGCGTCGCGAGAGCCTGCATGACAAGATGATCCTGCGCTCCAACGTCGTGAAATCCATGCGTAAACGCATGTGGGACGCCGATTTCAACGAATTCCAGACGCCGATCATCACCGCGTCGTCGCCCGAAGGCGCGCGCGACTTCCTCGTGCCGTCGCGCCTGCATCCGGGCAAGTTCTACGCGCTGCCGCAGGCGCCGCAGCAGTTCAAGCAGCTGATCATGGTCGGCGGCTTCGACAAGTATTTCCAGATCGCGCCGTGCTTCCGTGACGAAGACCCGCGCGCCGACCGCTCGCCCACCGACTTCTACCAGCTGGACGTCGAGATGAGCTTCGTCGAGCAGGAAGACATCTTCAACGTGATGCAGCCGGTGATCCAGGGCGTGTTCGAGGAATTCGCCGACGGTCGTACAGTCGATCCAAACTGGCCGCGCATTCCCTATGCCGAGTCGATGCTGAAATACGGCTCCGACAAGCCTGACCTGCGCAACCCGATCGAGATGCAGGTGGTCTCCGATCACTTCCGCGACTCGGGCTTCGCGATCTTCGCGAAACTGCTCGAACAGGATGGCACCGAGATTCGTGCGATCCCGGCCCCCACGGGCGGCTCGCGCAAGTTCTGCGACCGGATGAACAAGTTCGCCCAGGAACAGGGCCTGCCGGGCATGGGCTACATCTTCTGGCGCAAGGGCGAGGATGGCTCGCTCGAAGGCGCAGGCCCGCTGGCGAAGAATATCGGCCCCGAGCGGACCGAAGCGGTGCGCGCGCAGCTGGGTCTGGGCGAGGGCGATGCGGCCTTCTTCCTCGGTGGTGCTCCGTCGAGTTTTGAGGGCGTCGCAGGCCGTGCGCGCAACGTGATCGGCGAAGAGCTGGGCCTGACCGACAAGACCAAGTTCAAATTCGCCTGGGTTGTCGACTTCCCGATGTACGAGGCCGATGACGAGGGCAAGATCGACTTCTCGCATAACCCGTTCTCGATGCCGCAAGGCGGGATGGAGGCACTGCAGGGCGACCCGCTGCAGGTCAAAGGCTACCAGTACGACCTCGCCTGCAACGGCTACGAGATCCTCTCGGGCGCGATCCGGAACCACAAGCTCGAGACCATGTACAAGGCGTTCGAGATCGCGGGCTATCCGGCCTCCGAAGTCGAGAAACGTTTCGGCGGCATGGTCAAGGCGTTCAAATACGGCGCTCCGCCGCACGGTGGGTGCGCCGCCGGCATCGACCGGATCGTGATGATCCTCGCCGATACCGCGAATATCCGCGAAGTCATCATGTTCCCGATGAACCAGCGCGCCGAAGACCTGATGATGGGCGCGCCGTCGGAGCCGATGAACGAACAGCTGCGCGAGTTGCGCCTGCGGGTTCTGCCGCAAGAGGACTGATCCTCGCACGGTTACCCATTTAAAAGGCCCCGTTCCGAATGGAGCGGGGCCTTTTGTCATTCGCGGCGGAGGGCTGTGCAGGAAGCAAAAGGCACAGAAGGGAAAGGCGAAGGGGCTCTGGCCGAAGCCGAGCCACCCTGAGCCTCAAATCCCGATCAGTCTTCGAGACTGTCTTTCTTCTTCTCGTCGACCAGCTTCATTTCTTTCTTCTTACGCTCGAGGAATTTCTCGCCGTAATTCTCGATCTCGCTTTCGTCGATCACGTCCTTGGCGCGGCCGAAGATTTCGTCTTCTTCCTCGTCCATGTGGTGATTGTAGTCATGCTCGAGCTTGTGGAACTTGTTCAGCCAACCGGGGCTCGCCATGTCCATCTCGTTGAGTTCTTCGAGCAGATCGTCGAGCTCGGCATGTTCCTCGACCGAGTGACGCGCTGAATCCTGACCCCAGGTTTTGGTCATCAGCTTGGAATAGAAGGTCTCTTCCTCGGCGGCGGCGTGGGACTTGATGTCGTAATAGAACTCATTCCACGCCTGCGTGCGCTCCGCGCTGTCGCCGGACGTATCAGCGATCTTCTTCATCAGGGCGCGGTGATTGTCGTGATCTTGCTTGATGGCGTCGTAGATCGAGCTCATCGGGCTGTCCTCCGGTTGCGTTGACTTGTTTGAGCAACGCGATGTCGGAGGGGCGGTTCCCGGCTGCGTCAGAACGCCCCGGCCGCCGCGATCCGCGCATCTATGATCTGAGTGACCCGGGTCATATCCTCGCGTGAGGGGCCGCCGGATCGTCTCAGGCGCTGCGCCGCATCGTCCAGCGCCGCATCATGGGCCGAGCACGCGATGCTATGAAGGAAATGCGCGGCATAGGGCAGGGCGCGCGTGTCGGCCCCCTTGGTGTCGCGCAGCAGTTCCGAGAGGTGTTGCAGGTCGTCGCGCAGCGCGAGCGGGTCCGGCGCGATCACAAGATCGGCAAGCGCGCGCAGGCCGAGCGGTCGCATCTCTTCGGGCAGGGTCGACAGGATCGCTTCCTGAAACACGGCGAGGCTTTCGATCGGCTTTTCCAGAAACCCGTCCGCGCCCGCCGCGAGGGCTGCGCTTTTCAGGTCGGGGTCGCCCGAGGTCCCAAGGATCACCGGATGCGGCCCACGCGTCCCGCGTATCTCGGCGATCAGGTCGCTTCCCGAGCCATCGGGCAGGCCCATATCCACGATCACGATCGAGGGCCGATAGGTCTTGAGATGCCGATCCGCCGAGGCGAGGCAATCGGCGCGTCGGATTCGCGCGCCCGAGCGCAGGCACAGCAGCCGTACAGCTTCCGAGGCGAAGCGGCTGTCTTCCACCAGAAGCACCGTCAGCCCGGTCAGAGGGCGTTCGGGCGTCGGCATGCGGGTCAGGGTCGGGATCGTGTCGCTCATGTCGGGGCCCCCTCGGCTGCGATCGGATTTGGCTTGTCCGATCAGTAGGGCGCAGATTGCCTAACACTGGGTTAATCCGAGCCGGGTTCACAACTGTCCCCGCAAGGCTTGCGCGAAGCCGCGCGCCCGGCTACCCCTTTTAACGCCCGCGTTACCGGAGGAGACCCAAATGATCGGACGCCTGAACCATGTCGCTATCGCCGTGCCCGACCTCGAGGCGGCCTCGGCCAAGTATCGTGACACGCTGGGTGCCAATGTCGGCGCGCCGCAGGACGAGCCCGATCACGGCGTCACGGTCGTCTTCATCGAACTGCCCAACACCAAGATCGAACTGCTCTACCCGCTGGGCGAGGACAGCCCGATCAACGGTTTTCTGGAAAAGAACCCCGCAGGCGGCATCCATCATATGTGCTTCGAGGTGGAAGACATCCTCGAGGCGCGCGACAAGCTGAAAGCGGATGGCGCGCGGGTTCTGGGCAGCGGCGAGCCGAAGATCGGCGCGCATGGCAAGCCCGTGCTGTTCCTGCACCCGAAAGACTTCAATGGCTGCCTGGTCGAACTGGAGCAGGTCTGATGAGCCTCACCGGCGGCATCATCCTCTTCGCGGTCATCTGGTTCATGATCTTCTTCATGGTCTTGCCGGTGCGGTTGAAGACGCAAGGCGATGTAGACGAGGTCGTGCCGGGCACCCCCGCAGGGGCGCCGCATGAGGCGCATCTGGGCGCGAAGGTGAAGATCACCACTATTGTCACCATCGTGCTCTGGGCGATCATCGCGGCGGTGCTGCTGTCGGGGATCATCACCTTGGAAGATATCGACTTCTTCGGGCAGCTGCGCCGCTAGGCGCGCAAGGAACCCAGTAAAGCGGAGCGAGTTGGGAGGTTATTGAAAGGAGCCTCCCATGACACCAAACTGGTTTACCGTTCTGAGCTGGTTATCGCTTGCTGTAGGCGTTCTCTCATTTCTCTATCTTCTCGTTCAGATGCGTCGGAACCCGCCGCATATGGCGATCATGGCATGGGTCTGGCCGATTTGCGGGTTGTTCGGCGGACCGCTGGTCATCTGGTTGCATGGCCGCTTTCCGGGCCATGGCAATGCGCCCTTCCCGGTCTCGGTCGCGAAGGGGACGCTCCATTGCGGCGCAGGCTGCACTCTTGGCGATATTCTGGCCGAGAACCTCGCGCTCGCGATCCCCGCGGTGCTGATCGCATTCGGCTGGCCAGGTTTATGGGAAGATAAGATCTTTGCGGTCTGGGGGCTCGATTACGTCTTCGCCCTCGCGATCGGGATCGTGTTCCAGTATTTCTCGATCGCGCCGATGCGCGGGCTTGGCCTCGGTGAAGGGCTCAAGGAGGCGGCAAAAGCCGATGTCGCTTCGCTCACCTCGTGGCAGATCGGCATGTACGGGATGATGGCGATCTTCCATTTCGCCGTGTTCAAAGGGCTCTGGGGCGCCGAGATCAACGCCGCCGACCCGGAATTCTGGTTCGCCATGCAGATCGCGATGATGGCGGGTTTCGTGACCGCCTACCCGGTGAACTGGCTCTTGATCCGCAAGGGCATCAAGGAAGAGATGTGAGCGGCGCGTTGGCGCCGCCCCGTCACCCGCGCCGACCGGTGATCGCGTGGAACAGGTGGGTGAAGCCCGCAGCGCCCAGAACCGGCACGAAGAGGTTCACCAGCGGGATGGACAGCGGCACCGCCATCAGCGCGCCCGCGGCCCAGATCGTGACCTTGTTGCGCTCGTAAAGCTCGAGCGCCGCTTCACGCTCCATCCGCCGGAAGGCGGCCATCTGGAAATATTCACGCCCCAGAAGGTAGCCGTTCAGCCCGAAGAACAGAAACGGCGCCAGCGGGATCACGAAAGGATAGATCATCAGCGCGATGATGTTGGCCGCGAGGATCACCCCGAAAAACCGCACCGTGTCGCGCATCCCTTCGGCGAAGGTCAGTTTGCGCACCGGCGGCAGAGTCGGATAATGCACGTCCTCCACCATCTCGGCCACGTCTTCGAGGAAGAAGCCGGTGAAGGCGGAGGCCACGGGCACCATCAGGAAGATCGAGGCGAACAGGATCACGCCCGCCGACACGATCGACAGCGCGGTATCGATATGGCCGACCTCGCCGATGAAGGGCAGCGAGAAGCTGTCCGGCACCAGCCAGCCGATCAGCATCACCATCGCCACATAGATCGCGACCAGAAGGCCCAGCGAGAGGGCCACGCCGAAGCCCACGACTTTCATCGCACCGGGCCGCAGCAGATCGGCCCAGGCTTTCACATAGCTCGAGATGATCATTCCGAAATCCGGGTCGTGATCGCGTCGAGGTCGGGGCGGGGGCGTTCGGGAGGCTGCACGCCTTCGGTGCCCAGATGGATGAAGCCCGCGACGCTTTCGCCCTCCTTGAGGCCCAGCATCTCGCGCCCGAAGGCCTCGTCATGCGCGGCCCAGCCGGTGAGCCAGTTCGCGCCCCAGCCCGCGGCGAGAGCCGCGTTCAGAAGCGACAGGCAGACCGCGCCCGCCGAATAGAGCTGCTCGACCTGCGGCACCTTCTCGCTGTCCTTGGGCGAGAACACCACCGCCACGCAAAGCTGGCTGTCATGGAATTGCTTGCCCGCCTTGGCGATCTTCTCTTCGGGCAGGCCCTGCGCCTTCGCGCGGGTCTCGGCCTCGGCGCCCAGACGCTGCGCGGCCTCGCGGGTGATGGTGATGAAGCGCCACGGCTCCAGCTTGCCGTGATCGGGGGTGCGCGCCGCGGCGGTCAGGATCTCGCGCAGCGCGGCCGCGTCGGGGGCAGGGGCCTTGAGGGTCTTGGCCGGGCGCGACCGGCGGGTCAGAAGGAAAGCCATCGCCGCGTCATTGCGCTCGGCCGGGTTCACTTCGGGCAGTTCAGTCATGAAATTCTCCGTTTGTTGCGCCAGATATCGGGCGCTCGGCGCGCGATTGCAACCGCAGCATGGGCAACTGGCTTGTGCGCCATTGAGCAGGGTCTATGCTGCGGCGCGATGACGGATCTCAGCCACCTTGCCATTCCGGGCAGCGAAATCGCGCTGCGCGTGACGCCGAAAGCGTCGCGCAACGAGATACGCGTGGGGGATGAAGGGCTTCGGGCCTATGTCACGGTCGTGCCGGAGAACGGCAAGGCCAATGCGGCGGTGGTCAAATTGCTGGCGAAGGCGCTGGGCGTCGCGAAATCGCGGCTGACGCTGATCCGCGGCGAGACCGCGCGCGACAAGGTGTTCCGCCTCGATTGAGCGTGCATCGCGGCGCGGGCAGGGGGGTCAGCCGTCCTCGCTGGAGGCGCTGCCGGTCTGCTTCAGGCGATAGACGCCTTCAGGCAGGTTGAGCGCCGCGGCGAGTTCGCGCAGCTGGGCATGGCTGAAGGTGATCGTCTGCACCTGCTCGGTCTGCTCGTCGAGCTGTTCGACCACGACGCAGTCCTCGAAGGAACTGATCGTGATGTCTTCCTGCAGATAATCAAGCGGATCCGTCCCCTCGTCGACAAGGGTGATCACGGTCGCGTCGAATTCGTGTTCGATGGTAAACATGCTCTTATGCTAGCGCGGCTTTTCGATCCGAAAAAGCGAAATCACGCCGGCGCTTGCAGGCGATCACGTGCAGAAGGCTATGCGGCTGCGAACCAAGTCGTTAAGCTGGGCGAAATCCTCTTTCAGGGGCGCCTTCCCGTCGATGCCTTCCTTCCGCTTTCTCCTCGTGATCCTGTCGCTCGCGGTGACGCTGCTTTCGGGCTGCGTGCCGACAATGGCGCCTTTGCCGCAGACCGAAATCTCGCCCGAAGACAGGCAACGCGCCGAAGTGGCCGTGTCGCGGTTGGTCGATGTGGGCGACCGGATGGAGCCGCAGATCGAGCAGGAATGCCGAAAGCGCACGCGAAAGCTCAACTGCGATTACCTCTTCGTGGTCGATGACCGGCTCGATCTGGATGCGAATGCGTTTCAGACCACCGATCGCTCGGGCCGCCCGGTGATCGGGGTGACGCTTGCGATGATCGCCGAAGTGCGCAATGCCGACGAGCTGGCCTTCGTGATCGGCCACGAGGCCGCCCATCACATCGCGGGTCATATCGCGGCGCGCGAACGCGATGCTGCGGTGGGAGCGGCCTATCTGGGCCGTGCGGTGCAGGCACAGGGCGCCGATCCCCTGACCGTGCAGCGCGCGCGCAGAATCGGGGCCGAGATCGGTTCGCGGCTCTACTCCAAGGATTACGAGTTGGAGGCCGACCGGCTCGGCACGATCATCACATGGGACGCGGGCTACGATCCGCTCAAAGGCGCGCAGTTCTTCCTGCGCCTGCCCGACCCGGGCGACAAGACGCTGGGCACCCACCCGCCCAACAAGCTGCGCTTCGACGTGGTGCGCGACACCGTCGCCCAATTGCGTGCGGGCAAGATCCCGGCGGGCAGCTGAGGGAACCCGTTCAGGGCCTGCGCACTTGAGATTTGACATAGAGGCCCCCGGCAAAGGCGGGTCCGGGACGCGGGAACTGGGGACGGGAACACAGAACCAATGGCAATCTTTTCGCGACTGCGCTGGCGGCTGAAGGTCATCCTGCGGGAGATCTGGGTGCGGGTGACGGCCTTCGGCGTGCTGGGGGTCCTGACCGCGCTGGGATCGGCGGGCTTCGGCTATCTCGTGCCGCCGGATCTCGGCTACAAGATGGGGGCAGGCTCGGTGGAGCCGATCCTGAAGATCATCGCGACCGCGATGCTGACCGTCACCACCTTCTCGTTGCAGATCATGATCACCGCGTTCAGCTCGGCCCAGACAGGGGCCACGCCGCGCGCGATCAAGTTGATGCAGACCGACCGCGTCACGCAGAACGTGCTGGCGAGCTTCATCGGCTCTTTCGTCTTCTCTCTGGTCGGGATCATCGCGCTCGAGACGAATGTCTATGACGACTCGGGGCGGTTCATCCTTCTGGTGGTGACGCTTGGCGTGGTGGCGATGGTGGTGATCTCGCTGTTGCGCTGGGTGCAGCATCTGAGCGAATTCGGACGCTTGGGCGACGTGATCAGCCGCGTCGAGAGTGCCGCGAGCACGGCGCTGAAGGCACGCTGCGAGCGGCCGTGGCTCGGCGGCAAGGAATGGGAAGAGCCGCCCGTGGGTGTCTTCGGGATCACCTCGACTCGGACCGGCCATGTGCAGCATGTCGATATGGGCGCGCTGCAAAAGGTCGCCGAGGCGCATGACTGCCGGATCTGGCTTTGCGCGCGGCCCGGCGAATTCGTCCATGGGGCGTCTCATTTGGTCCAATGCGATGCGCTGCCGGGCGATACCGAGACCCGCGAGGAGATCGAGGAGGCCGCGCGCGACGCCTTCACCATCGACCATGCCCGCGACTATGATCAGGATCCGCAATTCGGGTTGATCGCGCTGGCCGAGATCGCCTCTCGTGCGCTTTCGCCTGCGATCAACGACCCCGGCACTGGTATCGATATTCTCGGGCGTCTGGCGAGGGTTCTGGCCGAATGGCACCCGCCGAACAGCCCCGAATGCGTGTTCGACCGCGTCTATGTGCGCGCGGTGACGCCCGAGCAATATACCGAGGATGCTTTCGCCGCGATCGGGCGCGATGGGGCGGGGCATCTGGAAGTCGCTCTGCGCCAGCAGGAAGTGCTGGAAGCCGTGGCCGAGATGCATCCCGATCACTTCGGCCGTCCCGCCGCGCATCAGGCGCTGCGCGCCGCAGCTCATTCGCAATCCGGGATGACCTTGAGGCGCGACCGCGCCGTGGTCGCAGAGCAAGCGCAGGCGTTGGCCGCGCGCTTCGCGCCCGATCTGGATTGCAATGTCGGACATGAAATCGACGGCGATACCTCGGATCGCAACGCTTGATCTGAATCATATCGAAATTGCGGACCCTACGGCAGAGTCCCCCCATCACCGGGATGACTGTTCAAGGGAGGCCGCCATGACCGCTGCCAAACATCTCAATCGCCACGCGGCGATGATGAACCGGATGGCCCAGCAGATGGGCGGCGATCTCAGCATGGAAATGGCCAGCGGACGGCTCAGTGGCGAGGGCTGGAGAGACGCGCTGATCCGCTGCACCAAGTGCCGCGAGGCCGGGGCCTGCCTGCTCTGGCTGGCCGAGCATGACCCGCAAAGCAACCCCGCGAAGGCACCTCCCGCCTATTGCGAAAACCGCCTGATGATGTCGCGGCTCCGCGCCACCGTCGGCGCCGAACCCCAAGGAGTGGAATGATGGGAATGCAAAGCGAAATCGATCTGAACTTCTGGGTGACGCGCGGTATGGCGCGGCGTCTTGGAGTGAATATCTCCGAAGCGATGCATAACGGCTTCCTCACGCAAGCCGATTTCGCCGAGATGATCACCACCTGCCGCACCTGTGGACGCACCGAGTTCTGCCTCGCTGTTTTGGCGGAGAAGGGCGAAGGCCCGCAGGCCATCCCCACGGATTGCCCCAATTACGAGGTCCTGACCTCTCTGCGCGCCCTGCAATAACTGAGGGCACCGTTAACGTCGCGAAGCATGTGAGGGGCGGTCTTGCCCCCGTGCAGAGCTGATAGATGGTCCTTTCAAATCTGCGTGTTCATCGCGTGCGTAATTTCTTCGCATGCAGGCCAACAATGCTTCATTTAACGTGTGTGGCTCCTTGGTCTCGGATGGCCGCGATGAGCAATACTTGCCTTGCGGATGGTATGTGCGCTCCCTGAGTTGAGGGAGCGCGGCACCCAAGTTTACTTCGCATCGAAATCGCCCTGCCCCGTTCGAGCTACGAGGGCGCGCAATGGCACAGAAGATTGTAGGTCTCGACTGGCTTCGCGCAATCGCCGCGATACTGGTGATGATCGGCCACGCGAGAGCTTTCCTTTTCGTCGACTTCTCCGAGCTTGCGAACGACCCGACGGTCGTCGCCAAAGTCTTCTATTTGCTCACCGGTCTCGGCACCTATTCCGTAATCATTTTCTTCGTGCTCTCAGGCTATCTGGTCGCTGGCTCCGTGGATCGGGTCTATCACGAAGGTCGATGGTCGTGGAAAGAGTACGCGGTTCACAGGGTGGTCCGTTTGGGTATCGTCTTGCTCCCGGTGCTCGTCATGACAGCAATGTTCGACTGGCTTGGAGCGTCTCAATTTGACCCGGCTTACTATCGAGGTGAGTTTGGGGCCGAGTTCGCGAGCGCCCCGAACGAGCCGGTGGCCAACGGCGTCCTCGTTTTTCTGGGCAATGCTTTCTTCCTGCACAATATTATCGTTCCCGTTTACGGGAGTAATGGACCGCTTTGGAGCATCGCCTACGAATTTTGGTATTACGTCGCTTTTCCGCTCGGCTTTTTTGCATTGAAACCAGGCCGTTATCAGCTCTTTTTTGCCGCGCTCTTCGTTCTGACGATGTGGTTCATCGGGCTCGACTTGGCAGTACTCTTTCCGACTTGGTTGTTTGGATACTTTGCGTGGAAAGCACGCGACGGGCTTCTCGGACGCCTTGTTGCAACGAAAGCGATCTATGCGCTCGCGGTGGTCTTCGCGCTTTTCGTCGTCATGTCCGCTCTCAAGTTCGTCAATGATTACTCAATCGGCTCACTCTACATCACGGCTGTCGCGACCTTTTTCGCGGTGATCGCGCTCTCAAATCCGGTTTTCGACCACTGCGCGCGACTGGCAGAGTTCCTCTCCAAAATCTCTTACTCTCTGTATCTTGTTCATTTCCCTCTGATGGCCTTGCTCAGTTCGATGCGTCATGTCGCGAGGTTCGACGCTTTGCGGAACGGGATGGTCCTGTTCGGGGTGTATATCCTGTCCTCCTTCTTGCTCGCGTGGTGTGTTCATTGGCTTTTTGAGCGTCATACGGCGACACTCCAGAGAGCTATCCTTAGAAGCATGCGCCAGCGTCCTAGGCTCGGGGCCGCGGAATGAGTTGAGAGTGTAGCTCGTCACCGCCTTTGCTTGCCTTCCGGCGTCGGCATTCTATTCGCTCAGGAGCGCGGTTTCTTCAGGTAAAACTTCAGCCAGAACTTCAGAAGCCTGAGCCAACCGACCTTCTCGCGCTCCATTACCTCTTCGAGAAAGGGCGTGCGGCGGAGGTATTTCCAGTAGAGCCACGCATAGGGGTGCCATTCGGCGGCCTGCCAGGGTTTCGGCGACTCCGTGAAATGGACGATCCGCGGCAAAGCCTGAGCCAAGGGAACGGAAGAGGTGTAGTCGCACCCTTCCCAGAGAAAGAGGCGCTGGAAATTCCACTTCGCGTCCAGCGCCGACCAGTTCTCCCAGAATACCTTGTTCAATGCGTCCTGATCCGCGAACTCGTATTTCTCGGGCGCGGCCAGGAGCATGTCGAGCGCTCGGGACAATGCGTCCGTGGCCCGGATCGCATCGAGATCGAACAGGAGGACACCGGCATTGAAATAAGTGCCCGCGCTCGGCAGCTCATGTTGCCGCGCGAAGTTCGTCGGGTCCACGAACGCGTCTTGCACGGCGCCGCAGGCCATACCTTTCAGATCGGTGCTCCAGAGGTCGACGAGACTTCCGGTCACAACCATGTCGATATCCAGGTAGATCACGCGTGAGATGTCCTGCGGCAGAAGCTCTGTCATTATGAGGCGCAGGTAGGTCGCGCGACTGATATGCAGGATCGGCGGAAGCTTCAGCGCCTTATGATCCGCAACGTGATAGGGATGGATTTCGAGACCCGTCGCCGTCTCTGCGATCTTCGAGAACCTTGCCTCATCGACGGAATCGAGTATCGCGTGAACCCGGATCTGCTCCGCGCCTTTGCCCGCCTCGATGGATTTCAGCAGCGACACGAAATGCGGCGCATAGTTGGAATCGGTCACGCAAACGATGTCGATCACGTTCGGGTCATACGCGGCATGCGGCTCGCGGACGTCGTACATCATTCGGAGTCCTTTGCGATCAGTTCGCCTGTTAGAAATATCGGGACTGTCTCTTGGGAGGCTTGAAATTCGCTGCCAGCAGAGCTTTGGCGATCGCGAAATGCATACGGGCACGATCGGGGCGGCGGCGGATGGTGGCAAGCACACCGCGCAGAAAACGTGCGGCGATCCGGTCGGGCATCACCAGTCTTCGATTCACGAAATGCCCGATCGCGAGTTCTTCATTGAGAAGTTTCGCCTGACTCCAGACGGTCTCTCCGTGATTGGGGTTGAGGTAGCGAAACTTCTCGCTCTCGATCCGGAGCACGGGCCGCTTGAAGCGCTTCAGATAGTATCGCGTCCATTCCTGATCCTCGGCTGAGAAGACCTCTTCGCGGAAAGGACGTTCGCGCATCAAAGCCGTGGGCGTCAACGCGGCGCTATTCGAAATCCCGTTGCGGCCGTTAAAGAGCCGAGGGGTGATCGAAACGGGTTCGAGCTTGCTCGGGTCCGGGCATTCGGAATGCGCCGGCGCCCAGTAGACGATCTCGAGATCTCGCGCTTTCATCTCCCGCCAGCCGTTTTCCACGAACTTCGGATCGTCGAAGACAACATGACTGCTGAAGATGAGCGTATAGGGAAGCGTGTTCGCCTCGACGCCGACGTTGATCGCCTTGGAATAATTGAACTCGGTGTCGTCGTAGGGCACGACGGTCGCGCCCAGGGCCGCGAACTGGTCGCGAACCTGTTCCTCATGCGAGGAATCCACGATGATGATGTCCTCTGGCGGGAAGCTCTGCTCGCGCAGTTTCGCGATCACCTCTGCAAGCAGCGGCGGGCATTCATAGGCCCTGATCAGCGCCGCATATCGCGGGGACGCGTCGTCGCGTGGAAGCTGCTCGGCTAAAGGTCGGGACTGTGAGGCCATCGTTTCTTGCCACAATCTGAAAACGCTTTCCTGAAGGCAGGCACGGGCAGGTCCCCGTTCCTGAGTATCGCTTCGAAAAACGGTAGGAGGGCTGCCCCAGCCGAGCAAGACAGCCCGCGCGCAAGAGCTCTCGGTGGCCGGCTCGCATATGAGATGCGCCGGTTTCTTATCCGTCGCGCCCGCATCTGCCCAAATAAATTGCAACTCGGGGTCGGATCGGAGGCGCGAGAACCGTCACGCGGTGAAGAGGGCGCAGGGCTCGCTTAGGTTCGAGTGGGGAGTGCTCGATACAGTTCAAAGGTAGCCCAGAGAATGCAGTATCTTTTTGTCGTCACTTACGGTCGGTCCGGTTCAACGGTCCTGCTCAACTTGCTCAACAGGTTGGAGGGGTATTGCATTCGCGGCGAGAATAACGGGATTGCCAACCATCTCGGCATGAGCGTCTCCGTGCTTGCCGAGGCACAGGAGCACCCGCATGCAAAGTCCCATAATCCGGACGCGCCCTGGTTCGGGATCAACGATCCGAAGGTCGACAGCTGGGGCCAGAAGCTGGCTGACGCGTTCGTCGAGGAGATCTTACGCCCGGACCCGGACACACGCGTCACGGGCTTCAAGGAAATCCGGTTCACTGCCCATGAGACTTCGCTGGCAGAGTATGAGAGTTCCATCGCGTTTCTGACGCAATATTTTCCCGGCTCGCGTATCATCTTCAACACGCGCGATTGGCGCGAGGTCGCAGAGTCCGGCTGGTGGCGCTACGAGTCGAACATGAAACGGATCCGCGATCTGATCGAGGATGCGGACCGCCGTTTCGAGGCGTCGGCCAAGGCGCTCGGAGATCGGGCCTTCTTGATCGACTATGCCGACTACAAGGGCAAACCGGACGGGTTCCGCCCTCTGCTCGAGTGGCTTGGGGAAGAGGTCGATGAAGCGCTTCTGGCTTCGGTGTCTCAGAATTGGCTCGTTCACCTGCAGAAGTCACACGATGACCGCGGGAAATTCCTCCGCCTGAAACGCGCGCTTTCGAAGCGTTTCGCGGAGCGCGCGATCAAGAAGTCCGGCGAAACTTCGATGCTTTCGTGAATAGCGCCTTCAACAACTGAGCCATTTCGAGTTCCGGCCCCGCTTTGCGCCCGTTGAACTGCCAGAGCGCGGCGACCGCAGCCACGTAGGCCATGCCGCCTATCGTGATCAGGCTCACCAGACGCACCGCCTCCAGAGGGACGCTTGTGTGCTGCGGCCAAAGGTTTCCGGTCGACCAGACCACGAGGGCCATAAAGGCCACAGCGATCGTCGGGGTCAGGGCGAGTTGCAGCTGCTCGCGCAGCCTGATGCCTGCGATCTGCGTGACCAGGGTCATGTTCCAGATAATGTTGATGACGACCGCCACCGCGCCGCCAATCAGGGCGCCGATGAGCATGCCGTAGTAGCTCGCGCTGCCGAGATACATCCCGAGCAGGATCAGTGGCCATCGAATGAAGAATGCGCGCAGGTCGCGGAAAAAGAGATGCCGGGTGTCTCCCGTTGCCATGGCGATCGGCTGGATCGCCACCGTCGCCTGCAAGGCTAGGATGATCGCCTGTATCTGAATGACGGGGACGGCGGGCATCCACTTCTCTCCCAAGACCAACGCGACAAGGTCATGGGCGATCACCGCGAGGCCGAAGCCGAAGGGGAAAATCCAGAGGCAGGCAACGCCCTGCACACGTTTATAGGCGGATACCAGTTTTTGCCGATCGTTCTTCACCCGGGAAAAGGCCGGGAAGAATGTCCTTTGCAGGGGTTGGTTCAGCTGCGCGATGACCACATTCGTGATCCGGTTGCCGAAACTGTACTGCCCCAGAATGTTGGTTGGCAGCACGGCCCCGAAAAGCAGCGGATTGGCGCGCCAGTTCATCGCCTGAATCCAAGTGCCCAGGGTGATCCAGATCGAGAAAGAGAGGATCTCGCGATACTTGCTGAAGGTCAGGCGGGGCCGGAAGGGATAGAAGACATAGGAGAGAACGATCCGGGCGACGTCCGAGGCCACGGCGCCCAGCACCAAGGCCCAATAGGATCGAAACACGAGTGCAAGCGTAATTGCGACGATCGTGCCGAAGAGTTTCTCGCCGACCTTCATGAGGACGACTTGATGGAAAACCAGTTCTCGCTCGAACAAGGCGAGTTTTGGATTCGCGAGACCGGCGAAGACGAAGGACCCCGCCATCACGAGCAGGATGTTCTGCAGTCGCATATCGCCATAGAGCAACGCGACCGGGTAGGACAGCGCGGCCACCGCGCCCCCGACGATGAGGCCACGCGCGAAGGACATCGAAAAGACAGTGTTGAAATGCTCTTCGGTCGGGGCGTCATGGCGCACCAGCGTCTCCGACAGGGGCATTTCCGCGAGCGACAGAAGAATGGCCATCACCGCAGCGCAGATTGCCACAAGCCCGAAATCCTCGGGCACGAGAAGCCGGGCCATGATGATCGTGTTCAGGAACCCGATTCCGTTCGCGATCATGCTTCCGAGCGCGATCCAGACGGCTCCCTTCAGCAGGCGTGTCCGTGTGTCGGTCATCTGTTCTGGGCGTCCTTTCGCAGCAAACTATGATCGAGGTGGTCGCCCGGCGATCAATGGATGAACGTGATATCCGCGCGCGCTTCAATCGCGGAGATGTCCGAAACGTAGTCTTGCTGCATTTTTCGGAATTGGTCTTCGGGCCATGGGGAGAACCGGTCCCGTGCGCTTTGCACCGGATACTCATGCTCCAGAGCCGCCATTCGAAACCGCCATTCCGTCGCTGAGAGCGGTTCAGCGGTCTCGGCCATGGCGCGGATTGCACTGTCGGAAGCGCTTCCCCGCACAGTAGGGTTCTGCAGCGGCTCAAACGCCTCAGCCTCGACGTCACTCAACCCTTCGAGGATGCGGGGCTCGAGGTCGCGGAAATCCTCGTAGCGCCAGATGAAGACATTCGCGTGCGGCAAGGCATCGCGGATGTCGTCGATGATCTGCAGCCATGCCCCCTGCGGTGAGGAAAAGGCGGATGCGAATTGCTCGGGACTTGGAACGGGAGAGAAGCGGATCGCTTCGCCATAGATCGATGCCAGAAAGTCGGGATAGGACCGGATGCAGAGCCAGATATCCAAGGGGCGATCCGGCAGGAATGTCGCGAGAAGCTGAAGCCGCGATATCGCCGTCGGATAAAACGCCCCGTCGAGGAATTCACCCGTTTCGCCCAACAGGTTCTCTTCGGAAACAAGCAGTTCGTCCGAGGTGTCGAACAGGCTCGTGATCTTCGATCCAAGCTTGTCGAGGCGCGTTGGACGTCCCGAGAGTGCCTTGAGCTTTTCCGACCTGCCCGCGCCTTTGCTTTCGGTCCATACCTGATGGAAGAGGGGACGAATGTTGTTGATAGGCCAGAAAGCGACACCTTGCGCGGCAAGAAGCTTCGCGTTCAGTTCGAGGCGCGCCTGGAGATAGGTTGTCGCTGTCTTGTGGGCTCCGAGATGGAGGCGAATTCGGGGCGTCGTCACATCATCCTCCGTCTTCTCACCGTTGCATCAGACTGCGGTCGGCAGCCGCCGCTGCGTCTGCGGCCTCCTTTGAAAGGGCCGGTCGCGGCATCTTCATACCAATGGCTTACTGAGGAACGGCCCGCGCTGTGAGGTGCAAAGCGCTGAACGGGGAGAGCACTCTTAATGAAACCGTACGCCTGCCACACAATTGGCCAATTTTCTGGCCATCGCTAAAATAAGTCGCAAGAATTTCTTCGAATTAGGGGTAATTCCGCGATTTAGCGGAATTCTGGGAAAGCGAACGAGCTTCGCACCTGGGATTAAAGGTGATTCTGCCGCCCATAATCCTCAAATTGGATTCCTAGCGCCCGTTTTTCGTGCGGACCGCCTCCAGAATGGCGCAATTTCGCGGATCGGTGATGCGAAATTTATGCTGCAGGTGCGAAAGGATCATTTCGTCTTGTTCGTTTCGCAAGGTTACCAAATCGTTAATCGAGGGATTTCAAACTGTCGCTCTTTCACTGGGGGGTGAAAACATGACCTTTGAAACGCGTAAGGGGCACTTCTTTGCTCCGACTACAGTCCATAGTGCTGCTTCTGCTGAACCGCTCGTTGAGCGTCCTGCAGGAGATATTGCCAAGCGTGGGCTCGATCTGCTGCTTGTGCTCGTTTTCCTACCGCTGCTTGTTCCGCTTTTGCTCGGGGTTGCCGCGCTTGTCTGTATGACGAGTTCGGGGCCCGTGCTTTTCGGACACGTCCGCGTCGGTCGGGGCGGCAAGAAGTTTCGGTGCTGGAAATTCCGGACGATGGTCGTCGATGGCGACCGGATCCTGGAAGAGCATTTCCGGCGTTTCCCCGAAGAGCGCACTATCTGGGAAGAAGAGAGAAAGCTGCATGACGATCCGAGGGTCACGCCTTTGGGGGCTGTCCTGCGCAAGCTAAGCCTCGATGAACTTCCGCAGCTGATCAATGTGCTTGTCGGCGAGATGAGCCTCGTCGGGCCGCGTCCCGTCGTTGACGAGGAAATGCGCAAATATGGCCGCTCTGGCCGTCACTATCTGCGCGTGCGTCCCGGTGTGACGGGCCTCTGGCAGATCAGCGGACGTAGCGACACTGGCTACGCGACGCGGGTGCTTCTCGATCGTCACTACGTGATGTCGTGGAACGTGCTCCTGGATATCAAGGTTCTGGTTCTCACGATCCCGGCGGTCCTGTTTGCGAGCGGGGCGAGGTAGCTGTGCCAATGTCCCGTGTCCCGTTGCGGCGTTTCCTCTTTCCGTTGGCCGTAACTGCGCTGACTGCCTTTCCGGCCTATGCCGAAAAGCTTGAAGCCGGTGATGTTGTCTCGCTCAATATCGTTGAGTGGCGCAGCGTCGCCGGTGAAATGGCACAATGGGCCGCGCTGAAGGGGCCATATGAAATCTCGTCTGACGGTGCCTTGGATATCGGGTTTATCGGGAAGGTCGAGACGAAGGGGCGCGAGGCCGAGGATGTCGCCGAGGAAATCTCGGCGCGCTTGAAGGATACGTTGGCGCTGACGGAACAACTCGATGTTCAGCTGAGCATCACGCAGCGTGCGCCGGTGATCGTCGGCGGGCTCGCGAGAAAGCCGGGGCCGGTGGACTTCACCTCCGGGATGACTGTTCGCCACGCCCTCGCACTCGCGGGGGGGCTGACGGGCGTCTCCGGCGATGGGACGATGTCCCAATATCTTTCGATCGCGGCACAGGAGGCCCAGCTTGCGCGGCAGGAGGGCGATTTGCGCCTGCGCATCGCGCGTCTCGACGCGGAACAGGCTGGCACCACTGATGCGAACTTTCCGACGGCCGCCTCACTCGGGCAGGATGGAGAGCTGCGCGTTGCACAAGAGCAGTCGCTTCTGAAATTGCGGCTCGACTCGGCGAAGCGCAAAAGCGAACTCGTGGACGGGCAGGTGACCCTCCTGACTCAAGAGATCGACAAGTTGCAGCAAAAATCCAAAGGCTTGGACCACCAACGGGAGTTGATTGCAGAGCAGCGCGACAAGGTTGCGCAGCTCGTTGATCGGGGCCTGAGCCCCAGTAACCGGGCAATCGAAGCCGAACAGAAGCTTGCCGCAATCCAAAGTCAGATCCTCGATGTCGACACTGCGATTTTGCGGTCTCGTCAAGCACTGGCCCGCGCCGAAAATGATCGTCTCGATCTGGGCGCCGGGCGCATCACACAGCTGCTGAACGATAAGCAGAAAGCGGAATCCGAACTTTCCGATGTTCGTGAGCGCCTCGACCTTCAACGTGGGTTGATGCGGCTGGCCGTGCCGAGCGCTATCGGCGCAGGCTTGGCAGGCGAAGAGGGCGGCCCGCAATTGCAGGTCGTCGTCACGCCTGCAGGCGGAGGCACTGCGAAGACCGTCGCCGATTTCGACACGCGGCTGTCACCGGGTGACCTCGTGGAGGTGACGCTTTCGCGTGACCCCAACGAGACAGCGGCCACGACGGAAGCTCCGCAAAAGCAGGCAGCCGGAAGCAACGGCTGAGGCGCGTCCCGCCTATTCGCCGCGTCGCAATCGGATCGCGTAAACCATCGCGCCGACCGTGATCACCGTGATCGGATCGAACTGGAAGAAATACGTCACTTCGACCAGCGACAGAACGAACTGACGGATCATGAAGGCCGCGAAAAAGATCGTTTCGGCGCGCACATCGCGGATCGCCCAGGCAATCACGACATAGCCAGCCCAGAAGACGAGGCCCGTCTGCAGAAGTGCGAAGGGCAGGCCGAGCTCCACGGCGTTTGTGAGCAGGGTGTTGTGGAAGTGGAAACCGGATTTCGACGCGATCCCGAACTGCGCCCAGACTTCCTCCGCGACGGGCTGACCGGGAATCCAGAACGCCTGGAAACCTGTGCCAAGAACCGGACGTTCGGCAATCTGTCTTATCGCGATCGCCCAGAGGTCGGTGCGCCCGGTGAGCGTGACGTCCTTGCCCGTCGAATGGAAGAACCACGACTCGACATGGCTGAAATTCGCCATGATGAGCAGAACTACCAGAAGCAGTAGCATCGACATCATGACGAGCAGGAAGAACCGCTTCCATGCCGAGGTTCGCGAGAGAAGCACGATCCCCACGGCGACGGCCAAAGCTCCCACGCTCGCAAGGATCGCGCCGACGGATTGCGCTTTCACGAGAAGCAGCGCGGCCAGCAGGGTCATCGCCACGCCCGAGTAGCGCAGCCATCGCGGCAGGCTGCGGTCGAAAAACAGTGGCGCCGCCGAGATGAGCAGCATCGAGGCGGTGCTCGCCATTGCGTTCTTGCTGTGGAATATCCCGAGGAAGCCCAGCCCATCCGCGCGCTCGCGCCCCAGCACCGCACTGATGACGTTGACCGCGGCGAAAGAGTAGAAAACGGCCTTGTAGTAGTTGAGCGGGGACAGGCGCCGCGCAATCAGGATGGCGACCATGAAGGTAAATGTCAGAAGGATGCCGTATCGAAGGCTGAGAGCTGGCGCATCCGACCAGAGCACCGAAAGCACGGTCCAGCCGGGCAGAGCGAGAAGCCACCACATATCGACGATCTCATCGCGCGAACGCCATGGTTGCCGAAGGATCAGGAAACACCCGACGATCAGAAAGCCAAGCGCGCCCAGCGTCCCAATCTTCGGCGTGATGTGCAGGATGAACAGCGCCAATGTCGCGAAGAGCGCCGTCGGGCTGATCACGATCTCATTTCGATACGGATAACCGCCATGTGCAGTTTGGGCCGTCATGGTTCCTTGCACAGCATCGATTCAGGGAATTGGCATGTCTCGCCGAGCGGCGTGTAACCGACCCAGTCGATCGTGTAGCGCAAGGGGCCGGGGGGCTTCTTATAGCGCCCCATCCATTCGCTCAGCGTCTGCGTGCTCCAGAAGGACAGATAGATCTTCTGAGCCGCGCTGGGCACGCCTGAAGTGACTTTCAGGATTTCCTTGCCGTCGGCATACCAGGTGATCGCGCCCGGCTCCCAACGGAAGGCAAGCGTCTGGAGCCCTTCGGTCGTCGGTTTCGGCAGGGGGAATTCCCCGCCGCCCATCGGTTTGCCCGAGAGGTATCGGTTGAGCGAGACTTTCGAGGGATCCTTGGTGAGGATTTCGATGTCGATCTCGTCATGCGGCATGCCGTGGACCGGCCCGATATAGGTGAAGAACGAAGCGTTGAGCCCCGAATTCTTCGGCGTGTTCAGCCGCACCTCGTAAGTGCCGTAGCTGTATCTAGCGCGGGTCTGAATTTCGGCGCACAGGTTGGTCTTGTCCGGTCCCGCTTCGGGCAGGAAGAACATGACCAGTTTGCTTTTCTCGAGCTTGAGGGCACGCCGCGCCCAGGTGCAGCTCTGGTGGTCGCCGTTGGTCCAGCCATCGGAGATATACCATCGCTTCTTGTTGAAACTGTCGAAACTGTCGAAGAAGGCACCGCCCAGAGGTTTCTCCGCGCGGGCGAGGCTCGGGGCCAAAATGGCGAGAGCGACGAGACAAGAAAGGATGCGTAAGATCGACATGCAGCCTTTGTACCGCGCCCCGCAGTCGAATCGCTCGGGCTTTGGTGGCACATGCAGGAGGCCTCGGGCATAGCTGTCTTAAAGCGATGGATTTTTTGGCGTTTCGCTTTCTGTGGCTCGCAAATGCAGCGTGATGCAGACCTGACTTCGGCAGCTTTCTTGTCAGGCGCGCGTGCAGCCGACTCGGCAGCACGCATGGGCTAGCGTGTCTTCATCACTGGTGGAGACTGTATTGGCGGAGCGCATCACGGTTATCATGGCGAACTGGTGCGGCGCGTCCTATCTCGCGACTGCAATCGCATCGCTACGCCGCCAAACCGTATCGGACTGGCGGCTGATCATCTCCGATGACGGATCGGATGATGACAGCGTGGCCATTGCACAGGATTTCGCGCGGCAGGATCCGCGCATCGACGTGCTGACAGCCGATACGTCTTCCGGCCCGGCAACCGCACGCAATCGCGCGCTCGAGCGGGCCAAAGGCGAGTGGGTCGCCATTCTCGACAGTGACGACCTCATGCATCCAGAGCGGCTGAAGCGGATGCTGGAAGGGGCGGAAACGCTGGGTGCGGATGTTATCGCGGATGACATGGTCTTCTTCGGGACCGTGCCGGGATCGGGCGGTCGCACTTTGCTTGAACCGATGTCTCTGGTGGCGCCGCTCGAGATTACGGCGAAGCTGTGGGTCGAGGCCGCCGCGCCGGAGACCGAGCTCCCGCCGCTTGGGTATCTCAAGCCGATGATCCGTCGCGCGATCCTCGGCGATCTGCGTTACGATCCCGATCTTCGGATCGGCGAGGATTTCGATTTCGTCCTGCGTCTCTTGCTGAAGGGCGCGAAGTTCCATGCTTTGCCCGACCCGATGTATCTGTACCGTCGACATAATGCATCGATTTCGCATCGGCTTTCGCCTGCCGCGATCGGCGCGATGATCCGCGCGCAGCAGCGGTTGTCGGAGGGGCTGGACCCAGCCGTTGCCGCGCAGTTGGCCGCGCGCCATCGCGGGTTGCGGAAGATGGCAGACTTCGAAGCGCTCGTGGCCAACCTGAAAGCCCGGCAGTTCGCGGCGGCCGCGATAAAAATCGCGCGGCGTCCGTCTCTGGCGCAGGACGTTCTCCGAAGTCTCGCCGAGAGACGCAAAGGCAAAGACGCGACTGGCCCGGAGCGCCGTGCGGTTCGGGTCTCTCTCGGGGCTGAGGAAGGGGCTGACGTGCTGGCCGATGAAATCGCGACCGCATCCGTCGCGGAGAAAATGCATGTCAGCGTACCGAAGCCGGTCGCGCCCGGTGCGATGTGGGCTTCGCCGCCCGCGAAAATGGCCGCGAAGTTGAGCGCCCTTTCCGAAGCGAACGACGTCATTCCGGAGGCTCTGGATGGGGCAGGGGCCTGGGCGCGGTGGCTTTTGCCGCAATGGGCGCAGGAGCAGGCTTAGGCGCGGCCGAAGCTGCGGAACGCGCTCTAGTCCTCGGGGCGAAGCAAGAGGCGGAGCGTGTTTGTCGCCGGTGCGGCGGGTTGTTTTTGGGCACGCAATTTGTCCCGCAAAATACCCGACGCGATCGGCATGAAGTTCCGCGGCGGCTTGATAGAGAAGCCGAAGGCCGCCCTGAGACCGTCCTGCGCCTTGATGTCGAGAAAGCGCCGCAGCAGGTAGCGGTCGCGGATCTGGTCGTGATGCCGACGCATGGCGGAATTCGCCGCGCGGGGCACCGATTGGTCGTCGAGATGTGCCGATGCCGCTGTCATCAGCGCACTCAGATCCCCCGTCCCGTGCCGGCCCGAGAGCGAATTTTCCCGCACGCGTGCAGCATAGCCGCATTCGCTGGTGACAAGAAATTTCGCACCGCGCGCGAGCATGCGGACATAGAAATCGAAGTCCTCGCCCAACCGCAGGCTTTCGTCATAGCGCAGAGCGTGCCGCTCCAGAAAGGCGCGCGACATGAGCGGTTTGAGAAAGCCAAGCTCGCCCCGCGTCTCGCCGCGTTTGCCCATATTCCCTTCTACGAACCCGGCCAGATCGAGTTCGAAAACCCGCGTCTCACTGTCGGGAAGCCGGGTAGGGTCGAATGCCTGCGCCATATCGGCGGGCACGAAGGCGATATTGTCCGCGATCAGATCCCAGCCTTCATAGGCGAGGAGGCGCGAGAAGCGGCCGGGGAGCAGAAAGTCATCTGCATCGAGCACTGCCAGAAACGGGGACCGGGAGGCGGCGATTGCACGGTTGCGGCCTGCGGCCGGCCCCTGATTGCTGTCGTTTCGAAGAACGATCAGACGCGCGTCACCCGCCGCGGCGTCCTGCGCGGCCTTTGCACTTCTGTCCGTGGAAGCATCATCGACCACGACAACCTCGGCGACTTCCGGCTGTTCGAGTGCGGACCGGACCGCATCGCCGATCGTGTCTTCGGCGTTATACGCAGTGATTACGACGCAAATCTCCGGGGTCATCGTTTCGTTTCTCCCACTTCGCCGACGGGCTTTCGTGTGCGCGCGATCACGTTAAGGAAGGCGTTCGAGAGGAAGGCCCGATTGCTTTCGCGCACCAGACGCCACAGGTCGCGCCCGCAGAGGCTTGCCAGAATTTCGCGCCGTCTGGGGAAACTCAGCCCTTTCTTCCAAGGCTGAAAGACCATGTCGCGAACGGTTTCCGCAGAACGGTCGGCAAGCAGTTCGTGCGATCGCGGCGGGAGGCCGTCTTGCCCGATGCTGCTGGTTGCGAGGGCCATTGCGAAATCCAGTGTTTCCGAGAGGCCCGTCTGTCGGGCGAGCTGTTCGAGCTGATCCCGTTCGTCCAGCTCGAGACTCTCGAATGCCTTGATCATGTCGAGGGCCACAGAGCCCGCAGGTTCATGCGAAAGAAAGGCTTTGCAGAGCGTGATCGCGGCGATCAAACACATGTCTGGCGGGGACGGCACCGGCAGTGTGCTGTTCGCGACCGACTGCCTCACCGCCCGATGCAGGAAGCCCACCAAGTTCCGAGGGCGCGGCAAGCCGGGCTGTTGGACGCTATGGTGCAGGTCCACGAAGATGGGTTGGTCCGGCGCTTCGAAATGGCGTTCGCCGAGGAAATGCACCCACCAGCTGCCGAGTTCGGCTTCGGTGGGCTTGAACCCAGCCTCTTCGAGGATCTTTCCCGCCGCGATCCGGTCCTTGGGCGCGACCAGAATGTCGACATCCCCGGACGGCTTGAAAAGGGGCGTGCCGTAGAGCCGGATTTGCTGCAACGGGCCTTTCAGGTGAAGGTGCGGAATCTGACCGGCATCGAGCGCTTCGGTGATCTCTGCGGCGAGCTTCAATCCGCGATTATTCGAAAGCATTCCGCGCATGCGTCCGAAGTTGAGCTCAGCGTTCACCTGCTCGGCTGCATCGCCTTGAAGGTCTGGCCACCCGGGGTGCATCAACAGCTTGTTCACGCGCGCGATTTCAAAGAGAAGGCGAGGGTCAGTGCTGATCGGCGGCGCTTGACCGGATGCCATCTTCCTGAGAATTTCGACCTGTGTCGAACAGTCGCGCCGCTTCACGTAAATGAGCTCTTTCTCCGGAAAGCTCACGCGCCTACCTTCACGAAATCGCGAATCGAATCCATCGAGAAATCAACCTCAGGTTGAATTGCGCGACTTTTTAATTCCCCGAAGGTTGCAATTTTAAATGTCCAGCTTTCTGGCGAAATTTTAACGCGCTCATTTCTTGAGCGGGTTTTCGGACAGGATGCTCGCATATTGGACCCCCTGAAATCGGCCGCGGGAATATTGCCTTGATTTTGCCTGTTATTTTCGCAGCGAACTGAAGCTGTGACGCTCCGAATGGACTAAGGTTTGACTCAAGTGGAGCCTGATTAAAGACTTTAGGAGGCGCAAGCCAAAATGAGTACGTAACGTCAAAAGGGGGTATCTACTGATGAAAACGTATACTCGTCCGCAGCTTCAAAAGCACGGCAAGCTCGAAGACCTGACCCACGGTGCAGGTAGCACCACGATCGCCGACCAGGTGCTGCCGCCCGGTACGGATATTGCGGGTCTTACCTTCTCGTAATTCGTAAAAAAATGAGAAGGACAGGGGCGTGGTCTCGCCTCTGTCCACTCTATGCAACGTGGCTCTCAAGGTGTGGGTGGGTAGTCTATGAATGCAATGTCCCAATATCGGGTTCGTTCCGAATGTGTTGCTTGTCCTTATGGTGACGGCGTCGCGATTTTGGATTTAAATTCCAATGCCTATTTCAGTCTGGATTCCATCGGCGCTATCGTCTGGAATCTATTGGGCGACGAAAAGAGCGTCGAAGAAATTATCGATACGATTTCGGGCGCTTATTCTGTTCCGCGCGACACCGTTGCCGAGGATGTCTCGGTGCTCCTGAGCGACCTTCACGAAAACGGTCTCGTCGAGGCTGCGTGAAATGCGTTGGAAACGGCCGATCCTTCACGACGCTCGACTGTTGTTCGAGGCGCTCGTGACAGTCGTGCGTGTGCGTGTCGATCTGTGGCGCCACCGCCACGATGCATTGCGCAAGATCGTGGTGTCCAATGCCGCGCGTTTTCCGGAGCCGAAAGCCGCCGACCGCGGCACTCTCGCTGAAATTTCATGGGCCGTGGCTGCTGCTGCGCGTCTCGTTCCGCAAGCAACCTGTTTGACGCAGGCCACGTCGGGGCAGCTCTTGCTTGCACGTCGCGGGATCGACTCCACCGTACGCCTGTCGCTGCCGATGGGCGGGGAAGAGTTTCGTCCGCATGCCTGGTTGATGTCCGACAATATTATCGTGCTTGGTGGAACGCGCGCGGAATTCGCGCGCCATACGCTGTTGAAGAATATGACGGCGTTTGCGCAAGGCGAGGCGCGCCCATGAACCGGCCCGCACTGCATTGCGCAATTGGCGGTTTCGCGGATCCCGCCAAGCTGGCAGCCGTTCCCGAGCTGCGGAACGCCGTGGTTGAAGCATCCGCGCGATCGTCGGTTCTCATGTCGGGGCCGCAGACGACGCGCAGCGCAACCGGCGCGCTTGTCGCGGCCGATCTGGACCTTACCCACCTGCGCGACACGGCGCGGCGTCTGGCGATGCCGCCAAACAGCTCGGCCATCGAACTTGTTGCCGCAGCCTATGATCGCTTCGACGACGAGCTCGGCCATGTGCTCGAGGGAGCTTTCGCGATCGCAATCTGGGATCCGAAGCGCGCAACCGTTGTTGTCGTCCGGGATCGGTTTGGTCTCAAGCCGGTGGTCTACCGGGCCAATGCGCGCGGGCTTGCGTTGGCGAGTGATCCCGAAGCCGTCATCGCGATGACCGGAGACCGTCCGGAGCACGACGTCCTTTGGATCACCGAACATCTCTCGGGGCAGCTGACCAATCAGACGCGCACGGCTTGGAAAGATATCGTCCGCTTGCCTCCGGGAAAGCTGATGCACTATCGCGATGGCATGCTGTCACCACCGCGCACGTGGTGGAGCCTCGAGCCGCGGGATTTGAGTGCTGCCGAGCAGAGTGACGAGGCCTTGCGAGATGCGCTCTCGGACGCCACCGGCGAAGCAATGAGCGGAGGCTCCGCCGCCGCGATGCTAAGTGGGGGGCTGGATTCAAGTTCGCTGGCGATCCTTGCATCGCGATTGTCGTCAGAGCCTTTCCCGACCTACTCGCTGCGGTTTCCCTCTGCGCCTGAACTCGATGAGGGCGAATATATCGATGCCTTTCTGGAGGCCGGAAACTTCCGACCCACGATGCTGAATGGCGGCGTTGGAACGGCACTCGATCCAACGCTTTCGGACCTTTTCCTCACAAACCAGCAACAGCCTTTCCCGGGCTTTGGCATGGTGACGACGCATACGATCTGTTCCGCAGCGCGGGCGGATGGGCATGCCGTTTTGATCGACGGGCATGGCGGCGATGAAGTCATCGGAGGCGCGTCCTTTTCCTATCTCAATGAACTCGCCCGGTCCGGTGAGTGGGCGAAGCTTTGGACGTTGCTGAGAAAGTTGCATGGGTTCGCGGGTGGCCGTGGTGCGGTCGCGTCCTTCGTGATGGCCTATGCACGCCACGGCGGAAACCGTAGCGCCGCGAAATTGGCGGGTCGGTTGCAGCGTCGACTTTTCAGTTCGAGCGATCCGGCCCAACCGGATTGGTTCAGCATTGTCGCGCCGGAGCTGGTTTCGCGTTTGGATCTGCGCGCGCGTTCCGAAGCCGCGAGCACCGCACTCTATTCGGACATGCCGTTTGGCTTTGCGACGCATGCGCGCGCCCTCGCGGGGGATCTGACGCCGAGCGCGTTCGAGCTGCTTGATCGAGCCACGCGCCCCTTGGGGCTGCAGTTGCGGTTCCCGTTCTACGACCGGCGCGTCGTCGAGCTTTGCGTAAACCGATCCGATGCGGACAAGATCAAGAATGGACAGCCGCGCGCCCTGATGCGCGATGCGATGAAAGGCATCCTGCCGGAGCATGTCCGATTGAGATCGACGAAGGTCGATTTCACCGCCAACAATCGCCGCGCGATGCGCGAGGACCCGCAGGGACAGTTGCGGCAGTATATCGACAACCCGCCAGAACGACTTGAGCCATACGTCAATATCGCGCGCCTTCAAGAGACCGCGCGGGCGCTGTTCGACACCTCCGCCGATGCCGGTGGATTGGAGGTCATGCAGCTCTGGCGCGCTGCGTGGCTCGACATGTGGCTCGAGCGCGAAGAACGCGCCCGCCAACCGATTGCATCTGGAATAGAACCGATAAGGGAGGTCCACGCGTGACCGAACTCGAACATATTGAAGCCGCGCAGGGGCTTGGCGCCCCCGCATATTCCTACAGCACATACGGCATGCAGGTTGTTTCCGATATTGAACTCCCGGAGCTGGCCTCTGTCGTTCCCGGCTCGGTTGCAGAGCCGCGCAGCTTGCGCATTCGCCGTGCGCCGGTGGAACTGCCCGAAAACGCCAGATCTTTGCCGACCTGGTACGAGTTCGGGGCTGCGGAAACACGGTTCTACTGGCAAACCGTCGGGGCCTTCTCCGTCAATCTCGACGGTACGGAAATTCTCTGCGAGCCCGCAGAGGGTGTCAGCGACGACCTCATCGCTTTTCCGCTGCTTGGCCCGATCCTGTTCGAGGCGCTGCGGCGTCAGGGGCATTTCGTCCTGCATGCGAGTGCGGTCTCCCTCGGGGGGCAGGCCGTCGTTCTGATGGCGGACAAGGGCACGGGAAAGTCGACCTCCGCGGCGGCATTGCTGAATGCCGGCGGCAAGCTCCTCGCGGATGACCTCGTCGCCTTTACGCCGGACGGGGAGGTTCTGTCGGGCTTCGGCCAGGTGAAGCTGTCCGACGCGGCCCTTGAGGCGCACCGGCCGCAGAAGTCCGTCGCCCGGGGCGATGTGCATGCGGCAATCGACAAGAAGCGGGTGCAGCTTCCTCGCGATGCGACGGCAGAATATGCGGCTCCCGCCGTGCGTCTCTATATCCTCGAACGCGGAGAGGGCGAGATGGCTTCCACAGCCGACGTGGCCGCCAGCCAGTCGCTGCCCGCGATCCTGCGGTTTTCCTACGGCGTACGCTTCGGAGAGAACCTGCTGTCGGGAGAGCCAGCCAATCGCCACTTTCGGGACGCCGTCTCGCTTGCCGGGCGGGTGAAGGTCCGCATCCTGCGGCTTCCCGCAACGCTTGACGCCATGACCACCCTCGCAGATGCCATTCGCGCCGATCTGAATTCGGATCGCGCAATGACCGGAGACGAGGATTGAGCGACGTTCTCTCCGCCAGAGCGTCTCTGAGCGAGGCGCGCAACCTCTTCACGACGATGCGTCGTGCGGCGGGCAACAAGCTCTATATCGCCTTGGGTATGTTGATGCTGAGCAGCCTCAGCGAAGGCATTTCCGTCCTTCTGCTTCTGCCGATCCTGAGCCTCGTGTCCCGTTCGGAGGAAGGCGCGCCGATCATCGAGATCACTGAGCGCGAATTCATGGGAGTGACGCTTCCCGCCTTCACGCTCCCGCTCGCCGTGCTGCTCTCGATGCTCGTCTGCTTTCTCATTCTGCAGGCTTTGTTCAACCGGATGCGCACGGTCTATGTCACCGACATCCAGCTGAGGTTCTCCGCGATCTTGCGGCATGGTTTATTTTCCTCCATCGCCGAGAGCCGGTGGGATCATCTGGTCCGCCAGCGCAACGCCGATCTGGAACATGCGCTGGTCGGCGAGGTGGAGCGGGTTCGGATGGCATCGATGTTGTTGATGTCGCTTATCCAGGGCTCTGCATCGCTTGTGCTCTACGTGGCGCTGGGGCTCATGATTTCCGTGCCGATGACGGTGTTGTCCGCCGTGTTCGGCGTCGTCGCCTTTCTCGCCCTCAGGCCTTATCGGAAAATGTCTGCGGAATACGGTGTGAAGCTGCAGGGGCTCCGGCGCGACCAGTTCCGTGCGGTTTCGGGGTTCCTGTCGGGGCTCAAGACGGCGAAAGCGATGAACCTCGAAGAGGCGGAAATCGCAGGGTTTGATGCGATCCTCGATATGGAACGGACGGACACACGCGAATTCGCGCGGCGCACCGCGACGGGCTCCGGGATTTTCCAGATCGCCCAGGCGATCGGTGCGGTAATCTTCATCTACCTGTCGCTCGTGCAGCTCGGCCTCGCGATTTCCGAGATTGTCGTTTTGCTGCTCGTGATGATGCGGCTGGCCCCGCGGTTCATGACGCTTCAGCAGCAGGCGCAGATGTTCCTGGTGAATTTACCGGGTTGGCAGCACATTCGAAATGTCCAGGGTGAGATGATCCGCCAGCGCGATGTCGCGGCGGGATTGCCGATCGCGACGCGCGCGCCATGGCACGAAATCCGGCTGGAGAATGTATCCTATCGTCACGGCGAAGACCTGCCGCGTGCGTTGGAGGATGTCAGCCTTTCCGTTCGCGCGGGGGAGGTGACGGCGCTGATCGGGCCGTCGGGTTCTGGAAAATCGACGATCGCGGATCTGATTTGCGGCCTCATTCGGCCCGAGACCGGCAAGATCCTCATCGACGGTCAAGACCTAGATCCGATGGATATTCGGAGCTGGCGGCACCGGATTTCATACGTCACGCAGGACACCTATCTGCCACCGATGACGGTGCGCGAAGCTCTGCAAGTTGGCGCGCCGGAGGCGGATCAGCAGGACATGGAGGCGGCCCTCCGCGTCGCGTCCGCGGACTTCGTCTTCTCGCTTCCCGCGCAGCTCGACACTCTGCTGGGGGAGCGTGGCGTGCTGTTGTCAGGGGGAGAACGTCAGCGGATCGCGCTGGCACGCGCTTTGCTGAGAAAGCCCGAGCTGCTGATCCTCGACGAGGCGACGAGTGCGCTCGACTGGCAAAGTCAGAACCGTATCGTGGCGAACCTTGCGAAGATCGAAACCCCGATGGCTATCCTCACGATCGCGCATCGTTATTCGATGGTCGAATTCGCGGATATGGTTTTCGCGTTGGAAGAGGGTCGGATCGTCGAGAGCGGTGCACCTGCCATCCTGCGCACCAAGCCCGACGCAAGGTTCATGAAGATGCGTGACGCCGAACGCAGCACGAGCCGCGCGGTGTGACATCGAACGGCGCTCTGAAGCTCAGCGATTTTCCTGATTGAGGTAGGCGCCGCGCGAAACATGCGACGTCGTATTGTCGTCCGAAGCCTCGCGACCGGCTTGCGCGGGCCCCTGATTCTTTCTCCGGACCGTTTCCTCGCGGGTCATGATGGCGACGAGGCCGACGTACAGGATCTGACCGAGAAAAAAGATCGCGATGCACAAAATCGCGACCATTCCCAAAGACATGCCATTCCAGAACCCGACCGCGCCAGCGATGATCGTGACAAGAGTCAGGACGACGAGAAATGGCATCAAGCGCATGGCTTGGCACTCCGAAACTTGGGCTGGGCTCCAGCGGTTACCTTCTCGATAATAACCGGTCAAGCATTTGAAATTCAATTGTTGCGTGTGTTGGTATTTGTGCCGCGCATCTCGGGCTTGTCCCAGCCTTTTCCCGGATCCCCGAAATATCCGTTGTAATCTTCGAAATAGGCCTCGGTGCTGGAGACGTCGACGAAGTCACGCAGGTCATCCATATCCACGCGATTCAGCACCGTTCCCAAGAGGCGCTCGCGCAACGCTGCATTGGCCGACAGGATGCGGTTCAGCATCAACTTCGGCGTCTTGCCCCAGCTTGCCACGAGGAGCACGGTATCGAGGTTCGGGATCATGGCACGCGCATCGACGATCGCGCCGAGCGGGGCGAGATCGATGATCACGAAATCGAATTCGCTGCGCACCTCGGCGATCAACTCGCGCATGCCGCGTGAGGACAACAGCTCGGCGCTGTGGGTGAAGCCGTTCGGCGGAATGCAGGGCAGGATATGCACGCCGGTGCCTTCCACTTCACGCACCAGGTTGCGCCAAGGCGCGCGGCCGGCGAGCACTTCGACAAGCCCGTCGCCATGGCGGAAGCCGAGGCGCTGGCTAAGCCCGGGGCGCCGGATGTCGCTATCGATCAAGAGCACCCGTGCATTGGACATGTTGAGCACGGCAGCCAGATTGAGAGACACCGTCGATTTGCCTTCCTCGGGACGTGCGGAGGTGACCCCCAGAACGATTGCCCCGGTCTCGACCGGCGCGCGGATTTCTGCGGCGAGCCGCACGCTGCGCAAGGTTTCCGCGAAGAAAGATCTGGGATGGCGCACGGCGTAGATGGCGCTTTCACTGGTCGAATGCGACCCGTTTCTCGGTTTCGAGATATTCTCGGCAAGCCCGTCCCGCAGGTTCTGGAACACGGCGGTGCTTGTGATCGATCGGACCGGTTCCGACTGCGCCGACGTTTCGAACTCCGGCAGATAGCCGAG